>JBDSKX010000081.1:0-55547 GCA_039916665.1 Chryseolinea sp.
AGTGCGAAAAGTCCAAGACAAGAACTCAATATCGCGAGGATGGCAAAGAATCCTGAAAGCGTTCCGAGACGCTTCTCATTTCCAAACTTATTCGCATACTGCTCATCGGTGAAAGTTATCGTCGGTGGACTACCGGGATTAAGTCGTTTAAAAACAGATTCTATCTTGGCGACAGCATCCTGAACATTGGCTTCCGGACTAAGCTTCAACAAAAAGACATTCTGTTCCTCTGTGCTCAGGTGAAACATCGATGCCCTCACTGGAGAATATGGCGACTCCACTAAAAGATCTTTTACCACGCCGATGATCGTGTACGGCTTGTTCTCCCACTGAATTACTTTACCTATAGGATCTTTCAGTCCGATGAAGGCTACTGCAGATTCATTCAGTATGAACGCTGCAGTATCAGAGGTGAAGTCCCTGGAAAAATCTCTTCCCTCTTTGATCTCCCATTTAATTGTCTTACCAAAATCATGCGATACAGCATTATTCGGAAAGTCGACACCGAGATTTGGATCTTTCCCTTCCCAATCAAAGCCACCGTTTGAATTATAAACCGCTGTCGTCGGACTGCCAGACTCTGCCATCTCAACAATGGCCCCTTCATTAACAAGTTCAGTGCGGACTGCATCGAAATGGTCATGTATTTGTTTGGAGGAGTTTATACTGACCAATCCATCCTTGTTATATCCGATCGGCCGGTTCTGCGCATAGCCTATCTGTTGATACACGATCGTTGTACCGATGATCAGTATTGTCGAGATCATAAACTGCAACACGACAAGGACTTTACGTGGCATCGACGCATAACGCCCCGCCCGGAAAGTACCCTTCAAGGTTTGAACGGGTTCAAAAGAAGAAAGGAATAACGCGGGATAACATCCTGCCAGGAGTCCGGTAGCCAACGTGAAGCCTACCCCCAGAATCCAGAACATTGGATTTTGCCACGGTAAGGATATCTGTTTATCCGCAACGGTATTAAACGAAGGCAACACCAAAAGCACAAGAAGGAGCGAAAACAGGAAAGCAAATGAAGCGATTAACGCGGACTCACTGAAGAACTGGACAATGAGTTGCCTACGAACCGATCCAATTGACTTTCGGATACCCACCTCTTTGGCACGTTTCTCAGATCGCGCAGTACTGAGGTTCATAAAATTGATGCAGGCGAGGACCAATACAAAAGCTCCAATTGTTTCAAACAACCAAACGTTGCTGATCCTACCACCCGTGTTAACACCATTATCAAAATCAGAATATAGATGCCATTTGCTCATCGGCTGAAGAAATACGATCGGATGATAACGGCGTTCATGATCACCTACTTTGTTCAGCTTTACGTCTTTTATTTTCGCGGAGATCTGGTCCATATTTCCCTTCTCGCTGACCATGGCAAACGTCCTGCTGTAGTTGCTGCCCCACGGATTTTCCATCTTCGTGATCCAGTCATTTTGCGCGAGATATAGTGCCCAGGGCATAATGATTTTCAGCTGCGCAAAAGATGAATTCTGTGGGATATCTTCATATACGCCCTTGACCGTAAGGTCTGCCCGGTCATCTACACGAAGTGATTTACCAGTCGGGTCTTCGTTGCCAAAGTAGGCCTTTGCTACTGACTGCGACAAAAGAATCGAATTCATGTCTTTCAATCCTTCCTTATTGCCGTAAAGCATTTTCAGTGAAAGCATGTCTACTACTTCCGGCTCAAAAAAACTGCCTTGGTGTATCAGCATTTTGTCGTCCAAGGTGAGCGTATGACCGAAGTTCCAGGATGCCTGAAGCACATAAGTAAAATCACTGCCAAACACGTTTCGGATCTCTTCAGCCATCTGCGCAGGATTGGCTTCCTGTGTTCCAATCTTTCCGTTAAAAGATTGGTGCTGCATCACCTGTGCCAGTCTACCGTAGTTTGCGTGATATTTATCATAATTCAATTCATCAAACACCCATAGCGCAATTAAAATAGCAACGGCCATTCCCACTGCCAGTCCTCCAATATTGATGAATGAATATATCCGGCCCTTGAGAAGATTTCTCCAGGCGATTTTGAAATAACTTGCGAGCATAGTAAAGGCTTATACAACAATATACTCAAGGTTCTCCAGGAGGTTACGGAGAAATAAAAAAAAGAGGGTGAAGCAGCGGATTATTGTAGTGAAGGAAATCCCCGCAATGGCGCAACGAAACAATGGTCGCAATGAAATACCGACCGAACCTAACATTGCGTCGTTGCGCCATTGCGGTTAGTTATCGAAGTTCTTTACATTGTCATCCGGTATTCTATCAATCAATTTATTATACGGATCAATACCCGCTTTCAACGGCTTACTATCGACAATAACCTCTATGATCTGTTCACCGGGTTTTACCCAATGCTTCTTCAAATAGAGCGGGACCTTTTTAGTCATGCCACTCTTGTTCTTATCATCTTTCAGAAAGATCCCGATATCGATCAGGTTGACGTCTTTTCCCTGCTCAAGTTCTTTGCCGAGACCGTCGTAATAAACCTTTTTGGATTGAACTGTCAAATGAGCTTTGAACTTGTCGCCGAAGGGTTCGTAGGTCGCTTTTGTAAGCCTGTTTTCGTAAAGCGTGATCTTTTCAAATGAATCTTCAAGGTAATAGTGAAGCGAATCAGGGACTGCCTTTGATAAATACTCATACCACTCGTTAGATGTTGCGTAAGGCGGCTTTTGTCTGAATGCTGCAGAATCGACAAATGTTTTGAATGCTTTGTTGAGTTTCTCTTCCCCGACCAGGTCTTGCAACGCATAGAGAATTAATGATCCTTTACGATACCACACATAAGCACGTGTATCATTATCAAGAAGCGTCGCTTCGAACTTACTCTCTCCTGCCCTGCCACGCAGGTAACTGTCGAGGTCATATTTTAGAAACCGTTGCATGGCCTCATCACCATACTCATGCTTCAGCACCATCAATGCGGAATACTCAGCCATCGATTCAGAAATCTGATTAGCCCCCCGCGTTGCACTCGGCATGACCTGATGTCCCCACCACTGATGGGCTACCTCATGCGCGGTGACATAGAATGCGTAGTCGGTATCTTCAGGATCAGTGAAGTCTCCCACCCAACCAAAACTTTCAGAATAAGGTACCGTATTTGGAAACGACTGCGCAAAACTCGCATAACGTGGAAATTCCAGAATGCGCATCTGGTGAAACTGATACGGCGAGAAGTTCTCACTATAGTAACTTAATGAAGCCTTCACCCCTTTTACAAAACGATCAAGATTGTATTTGTGTGCCGGATGATGGATGATTTCAATGTTAACATCCTTACCGTTACCTGACCATTTATCTTTTAATACATCATATCGGGCAGATGAGAAATTGGCGAACAGATCAATTTCATTGTCCATTTTATAATGATAATAGCTTCTACCGCCCTCCTTCCACGTCTTCTGAAGGTAGCCCGGTGAAATGGCAAGCTGATCTTCTTCCGTGCTGATCGTTGCCTCATACGTGATCCAATCGCCATCATCAGTAAAAAGAAAGTTGCTCAATCCAAGTGGGTCTGTTTGGGGTGGAAGTGAGTATTCCTTTTTCGGAAGGCCATACTTCTTTCTATCCTTGTCGCTAGTCATTGGATCTCCGGGGTAGCCAAATGTTGGAAAGACATCCAGGTTCATGAACGTTCCATTGTAAACAATGGTCGATTGTGAATTTCCATTAGTAAATCCTTTGTAGCGTGCATCGATCTGGAGTTGCAGCAGCGTTGTATCGCCGGGAGCAAGCGGGACGGGAAGCTTATAAATGTAAAAGCGATTCACTTCATCTTTTAAAACGAGGTTAAGCTCCTTTTTATCATTGGTGATCTTCTCGATCGTTACAAACGGTATTGGACTTCCAATATTCAGTATCAACGAATCTATGGTGACATTACTTTTATTAACAATTGTAAAGTCACCCTTTGCTTTCGCGGCGCGATCATATGCATAGATATCGACGTACACTTTTGCGTCAACAACTTTTGGTTGTTTTCTGAACTCGTACTTCTTGTACGTCTTTTCAAAATCCGCATCGATCTTTTTCCTTTCGTCGCTCGTGCGATAGGTGTTTAAAACACTCACATTGTAATAGATAAATGCCCCGCTGCCAAGCCACAATACAGTAAACAGTGTTAACCCTGCGGCAGAGGCGCTGTTGAACCGCTGCTTCATTACCTTCCACCTTACGTCGAAAGACGTCTCTGATCCGCGATTCCAAAAGAGATTGCCGATGATCAAAAAAACCATGCCCAGGCTCAACCAATAAAAATTAAACCAGGCCATCGGTTTCATGAAGTGGCCAAAACCATTCATGTCTGAAATGGTATATCCCGGTGAATAGCTGTAGAAGAAAAGGTTGTAGTCAAGTTCTGCGAAGTTCCTAAGCGAAAACATTACCACCCAAATACCGATAGTAATCACATGCCCCATGAACTTGTTGTTCACCAGGATGTGAACAATGAAGGCGAGCATGACGAGCTGAATGTACTCGGGAAACTCAATGAGATAGAGGTCTGTGAAATACATCCAAAACTCGTAGTTGAAATATCCTTTGACCGTTTGATTCAGAACACCCATCACAATCACAAGGTTGATGAGTATGAACGCCACCAGGACCATCGAAAGAAATTTCGATCCATACATCACCCAGTTCGGCACAGGCAATGCGTCTGCAACATTGGAATAGTTAACACTCTTGTCACGGTGGACTACCTCTCCGGTGTAGAATATGATAATGATGAAGACAAAAATGATGTAGTCAAAATTCTTGATATCGAGCAAATAGTAGGTAACGGGTAATGAAGGTGTTCCATAAATGCTGTCGGTGAACCAGCCGTCGAGGAATAGAAATAACAATGCAGCAAAAAGGATCGCCACAAAATAAGCATCCTTGATTATGTTTCTGAATTCCAGCAACGATTGTCTGAAAAGCTTCCGCACGTAAACTGGCGTTGAAAAGTACTTGTTAACTTCAGGTAATTTCCGAAGCAACGATTGTACTCGAGTTGGCGCAAGTTCATTTTCTTTCTTTCCGCTGGCGACGTATAGGAAACTTTTAAAAGAGAATTTAAAATAAGTAAATGCCAACAAAGCAAGGCTTAATCCAACCCAAAGAATCCTGTTCCATAACAACGTACCCTCCAGCGGCGCAAGCATGACATTCTGTTCGGCAGGTGTCCAGTACTTTGAAACACTGAGGTGCGTGTTGACGGCAAATGGATCGAGCAAACCTACGACCTGGGTATTATCCAAATCCTGGGATAACGTACTGGCGAGTAAATAACCAATAAACAATACAACGCTGCCGACATAGGTCACTTTGATATTTCTGGTTAGCGCTACCAGCGAAAAAAATATGGTACCTGAAAACAGAATATTGGGAATGGTAAAAATAAACGCGGCGTATGCATAATGTTGTAAAACAAAAGGCCCCAAACGTTCAGGCTCAAACTCCTCTCTTAAGAGTCCGATAGGGAATCCCGAGATAAGCCCCAGGTGAAAACCAAAACTGATCAAAACCAGGATAACAAATGATCCCAGATAACGACCCATCAGATAACCGCCATCTGTGATTGGATAGGTGAAGTAATAGTCTTTTGTTTTGTATTCAATATCCCGATATACAGGAACACCCATGATCGCTGACGCAATCAACATTTCGAACATGCTTACAATGAGCGAAATTCTTGAAATCGCGAAAGCAGAGTTAACATACGTTTTCTCACTGACGTTAATACCCCCTAATGAAGCCGTCAGGATGCCGAAGAGAAACAGGATGCCGAAGTATGCGTATGTCGCCGGACGCTTAAGGCGATAGCGGATTTCAAATAGAAATATTTTTGGAAACATGGGTAGCGCAGGTTAAATGGTAACGATATCCATTTTTTCAGAAATGCGTGAGAAGTAAACATCTTCAAGTCCGGCCTCGACCGGCTTGAAGGTTTCATCAGGTAGCATATCGCTCAATACACTGATTTGCGTTCTGCCTTCTTTCAATTTGGTGGAGATCACCTGGAATGATTTTCGATAGTGTGCGATGTCGGGCTTTTCAATCATCCTGCTCCACACTTTTCCTTTCAACGACTCCACCAATTCTCCAGGATGTCCACCAGCGATGACTTCACCTAAACAAATAATGGCCATGTTGCTACAAAGGTTGGTAACGTCTTCAACAATATGGGTTGAGAGGATAACGATCGTATTTTCTCCGATCTCACTCAATAGATTATAAAATCTATTTCGTTCCGCGGGATCCAGCCCGGCCGTCGGTTCATCAACAATAATCAACTTCGGATTTCCAATCAGTGCCTGCGCAACACCAAACCGTTGCTTCATCCCTCCGGAAAAAGTGCCGAGATTCTTGGTCTTTACCTTTGCAAGGTTAACGCGTTCTAACAAAACCTGTACGACTTCCTTCCTTTGCTTCTTATCCGTGATCCCTTTAAGATCGGCTATGTGGTCCAACATCGTTTCCGCAGTAACGCGGGGGTACACGCCAAACTCCTGGGGCAAATAACCAAGTATCTTTCTGACCTCATGCTTTTGTTGCAGAACGTCTAAACCATCCAGCATAACGGTGCCGCTATCGGCTTCCTGAAGCGTTGCCAGGGTTCGCATCAGAGACGACTTACCAGCGCCATTGGGCCCCAGTAATCCAAACATACCTTGGTTAATAGTAAGCGAAACGTCCTTCAGAGCCTGCACTCCGTTCGAGTACGTCTTGCTAAGATTGTTGATGGTGAGCTGCATGTAAAGGGGATAGTGTGGATTTGAAGATAGATACGGGGGGTGAATACTGCAAGGAACATTTTCACCGCAGAGGCGCATAGACCTGAGAATACGAGTAAAATAAATCTAAAAGTCTGCGTTCTCCGCGTCTTTGCGCTTGCGGTGAAGAAATTCTCCGTCTTCAACCCTCTTTACACCTGCACCTTCTTCGACCTATTCCTATACCCACGTTGGCATAAACCTCACCCTTCTCATGTTCAGCCTGTTCACAAATTTCTCATTGAACAACCCATCTAGACATTCACAGTGGCTGAGAGGCAGCCACCTCCCTCCGCGATCTCTCCCACACCCAAGGCATAGAACCTGACACTTTATAAATTTGACACGACTAAACCTTGGACCCCTATTTAAAATAATTCTCCGCGAAACTCCGCGTTAATGCATTTTGTGTCTTCCGCAACCCGCACATTAACTCCCCGGCACCTTCTTCTTCGACCTATTCCTATACTCACTCGGCGTCAGCCCCACAATCTTTCTGAACTGCTTATGGAAATGAGACAGATTATTAAACCCGCTCGAGAAACAAACCTGCCCGACATCAATGTTTCCTTCCATCAACTGCTCGCACGCAAATGCAATCCGAACCTCCGTCAGGTATTGAAAATAAGTCTTCCTCGTACGCGTCTTAAAATACCGACAAAAAGCTGCAGGTGAATGATTGGTCAGGCCCGAGACTGCTTCCAATGAAATTGGTTCTCTGAAATGTTCAATCGTATAATGATAAACCAGGTTGATCTTTTGTGACCCCTTTTCGTGAACGTCGCTTACATAATTAACAGGATTCAGGAATGTATAATCTTCCGTTCTTGCCATCATATCGAGTAAAGAAAGCAATTCAATGATCGCAGCAGTACCGCGAAGATTTTTAATCATATTAAGCCTCCCGACAATCAGCTCACCACCTGCTCCGCTAAATTTTAATCCGCGTGAGGCGCGCTGCAACAATTCACGAACATGCGTGAACTCACGAATATCAAAGAACTTCTCGCCCAAAAATTCTTCTCTGAATTGAATAACAATGCTCTGCGGCACCTCATCCGCATTCGTAGTATAAAATTCTTTATCACGCTGACGGGTATGCGGCAAATTTTTGCCAAGCAACAGAATCTCTCCCTCATCAATCATCCGAATGCTGTTGCCAATAAAGTTCGTACCCTTCCCTTTAATACAGTAGATCACTTCAATCTCCGGATGAAAATGCCACGGATTGTTCCATGCAATCTGATCATCCTTGACCACGATTGAATTCTCAAACGGCGGAATGATCTTTAGTAAATGTGGACGCTGTGGGAGCTTATTCGTCATTATACTAAATACACATTATCAGAGCTTAATGTCAAAAACTATGCAAAAATAGCACACACATCTGACAAAATGCTAGATGCAATCGTTTGATTTCCTCACTATGATTGTAGTACTAAATTGATTTAGCTGAAAGCAAACTCTTTACTTAACCTACTAAGTACCAAACTCACGACTAAATACAAGGACTAACGACTATCAAATGGTACTCGGAATAAGCAGTTTCGCCTATGGATGGTCGGTCGGCGTACCCGGACAGATGCCGGAGTGCCCTCTGTCTCCCACCGATTTGGTTAATCGAACCGTTGACTTCGGACTTAGCTGCTTGCAAATAGGCGATAATCTCCCGGTTGGACTTCTCAATGAGGAGAGTCGAAAAGAACTGAGAGATCTGCTGACGCGAAACAACATCCGGTTTGAAATCGGCGCAAGGAAACTTACGGCTGAGCATCTTGAGCAATACATCGATTTGGCCAGCTACTTCAATGCGCCGCTCCTTCGCTTCGTTGTCGATGGAGATGATTACGAACCTGACAGTTCCGAAATCGTGAGGATCATCATAAAGGCGTTACCAACTTTGGTAAAACACAAGATCGTACTCGGTATTGAAAATCATGATCGCTTTAAAGCCAGTGAACTTGCAGAGATCATGGAGGCGTTTGATCACCCCAACGTTGGAATATGTCTGGATTGTGTCAATAGTCTCGGGGCAGGCGAAGGACTTGAACATGTGATAAAAATACTGGCACCATACACCGTAAATCTTCATATCAAGGATTTCAACATTTACCGACTGTCTCATCAGATGGGATTCAACGTAACGGGTACACCTGCTGGTCAGGGGATGACGAATGTGCCAAGACTAATTGAACACTTGTCAAAATATGAAAGATGCAAAAGCGCAGTCCTTGAACAATGGGTTACGCCCGCACCTTCGATGGGAGAAACTGTTAACAAGGAAGAGCAGTGGGCCATTGAATCGATTCAATATCTGAAGGAACTCCCCTACTTTAAAAATTCTAAACTCAAGATAATACGTTAATACATGAGCAAATTAAAGATCGCATTGATCGGTGCAGGCGGGAAAATGGGATGCCGGCTTACCGACAACCTGAAGAATTCTGATTACCAGATGTCATACGTGGAAGTAAGTGCTGCCGGACTTGAAAGACTGGCACAACGTGGCGTCCAGACGTCGACGGCAAATGATGTTGTACCCGATGCTGATGTCATCATTCTTGCCGTTCCTGATATTTACATCGGCCGCGTCGCGTCTGACCTGCTGCCGAAATTCAAACCAGGATCGATGGTCGTTACGCTTGATCCTGCTGCTGCCTTTGGTGGGCATCTGCCAAAACGTGCAGACATCACATATTTTGTTTCTCATCCTACACATCCATCAGTATTCAACTGGGAACCGGATCAAAAGAAACATTTTGATTACTTCGGAGGGATCACAGCGCATCAGTCGATCGTGTGTGCTTTGATTCAGGGACCGGCCGAACATTACCAGATCGGTGAAGCGCTGGCTTCAAAAATGTATTCGCCGGTAACTCGCGCGCATAGGATTACCGTTGAGCAAATGGCACTTCTTGAGCCAGGACTCGCAGAGACATTTCTCGGCGCAGTGATGTTCACAATGCGTGAAGCTATGGACGAGATTATCAAGAAGGGCGTTCCTAAAGAAGCAGCGTTTGATTTTTTTATGGGACATATCAATATCGACCTTGCACTATGTTTTGATCAAATTCCTGGCGGCGTATTTTCTGATGCATGTTACAAAGCTATTCAGATTGGAAAGCCATTGATCTTCCGTGATGACTGGAAGAAAGTGCTTGATGTTGAGCATGTGAAGTATCAGGTTGGAGTAATGACTAAAATCGACTAGAGAATGGAAAATTTACCACAAAGACGCAAAGACGCGAAGAAATGCAATAGTGTTCTTACTTCAATTATGTGCGTGATCATGCTGTTCGTTGCCACACCATTGATCAACCCTTTATATGCGCAGTTAAAAGTGAGCGAGAATAAAAGATTTTTGGCGACGTCGGATGGGAAGCCATTCTTTTGGCTGGGAGATACAGCGTGGGAGCTATTCCATCGGCTAAATCGGGAAGAAGTTGATAAGTATTTAAAGAATCGCGCGGATAAAGGATTTACTGTTATCCAGGCTGTTGCTTTGGCAGAACTCGATGGACTTCACGATCCTAATCCATACGGCGAAACGCCTTTGGAAAATGATGATCCGACAAAACCACGCGAGGCATACTTTCAACACGTGGACTACATCATCAAAAAAGCGGAACAACTTGGATTGTATATCGCATTGCTGCCAACATGGGGAGACAAAGTATTCAGCGACAAATGGGGCGTGGGTCCGGAAATATTCAATGCGGAAAATGCAAAAGTTTATGGCAAGTGGATCGCTAACCGGTACAAGAACCAGAAGAATATCATTTGGGTGCTGGGCGGTGACCGAAATCCACGTGATGATAAGGATGTAGCGTTATGGAGGGCTATGGCTGAGGGAATCGTCGAAGGTGTTGGAGGACAAGACAAAGCATTGATGACTTACCATCCCCAGCCGAACGAGATGCAGGATGGAGGCTCTTCCAAATGGTTTCATAACGATGCATGGCTTGATTTCAATATGTTCCAAACAGGTCACTGTCGGGAGAATAATATTTGGGATAGACTATCCGTTGTATACAATCTTAAACCAGTCAAGCCCGTATTGGATGGTGAAACGATCTATGAAGATCATCCCGTTTGTTTCAACGCAACGGACCTGGGCACTTCCAGCGCCTACGATGTTCGTAAGCATGCGTGGATTGATGTTTTTGCAGGGGCATTTGGTCATACTTACGGGTGTCACGATATCTGGCAAATGTATGCGCCCAACAGAACACCTTTAAACGGTCCGCACTTTCCCTGGTACATTGCTATCGATTTGCCTGGCGCAGGACAAATGAAATATCTGAGATATCTGATTGAATCCAGACCCATGTTTGATCGCGTGCCGGACCAATCGCTCATAACGGATGCGCTAGGCACAAATGACAGAATCCAGGTTACTCGTGGTAAAGACTATATCTTCGTTTATAGCACTGAAGGGAAGAAATTTGCATTAAATACTTCAAAGATCTCAGGCAATACGATACAAACGTACTGGCTGAATCCCAGAAATGGCGAGGTTAAGTCGGGCGAGAAGTCAGCAAAGAAATCCCAACAGGAGTTTGTTCCACCAACGTCTGGCTATGGTCAGGATTGGGTGTTAATCGTCGATGACGCTTCAAAAGGTTATACGATGCCAATAGTGAAGAAATAAAGAGTATGCATATTGATAAAGTTCGATCCATGATCATCTGTTGCTTTGCCCGCGATACAATGTCAATGATCCTCGTAAGTCTGCTTAAAAGATTTGGTTGAAAAGAAACGGGAAGCCATTATTCTGGTTTATTAACCAATCGGGAGATGGCCGACCGTTTTGATCTCGAACATCTGAAATAACTTATAAAATAAAAGCGCGCAATAAAAAATGAAGAAACTACGCTTTGCAGTTCTTGGTACAGGCTTCTGGGCGAATTATCAAATTCCGGCATGGATGGAGTTGGAAGGAATAGAACTGGTAGCACTATATAACCGAACGAAATCCAAAGCCGAAAAACTCGCACAGCAATTTAATATCCCGAATGTATATGATGATGTCGATGAAGTTCTCAACAATGAGCAACTCGACTTTGTCGACATTATCACTGATGTCGATACGCATGCCCCACTGACAGAACTCGTGTCGAAGCGAGGAATACATGTGATCTGTCAAAAACCTATGGCTCCGAAATTACCGCTTGCAGCGGCAATGCTTGATCAATGTAGCAGAGCCGGCGTAAAACTCTTTATCCATGAAAACTGGCGATGGCAATCACCGATACGGAAAGTGAAAGAGATCATCGATTCCGGTGAGATCGGAAGAATGTTTAAAGCGCGTGTAACTTTTTGTTCTGGCTTCCCTGTTTTCGATAATCAGCCCTTTCTCGCCGAGTTGGATGAATTCATTCTTACGGATATCGGTTCTCATATCCTCGATGCCTGCCGATTTCTATTTGGAGAAGTATCATCGTTGCTGTGCCATACATTGACAGTCAATAGAAAAATCAAAGGAGAAGACGTCGCGAATGTGTTCATGCAAATGAAAAATGGCATGTCTTGCTACGCGGAAATGTCGTACGCGTCGATTCTTGAGCACGAAGCCTTTCCTCAGACTTTCATTTTGATTGAAGGGGAATCTGGATCTATTCGACTCGACCGGAACTACTCAATACAGATCACGACGCGTTCCGGTAGCCGTAGCGTTATCGCCTCGCCTAGAATATATCCCTGGCTTGATCCAAAGTACGCATTGGTGCATTCAAGTATTGTAGATTGTAACCGGGATATTCTGAAAGGACTTCGGGGAAATAAGGCCGAGACTACAGGTGACGATAATCTGGAAACGGTAAGGCTGGTTCACGCGGCTTATGCGTCGGCAAGAGAAGGAAGGATCGTGAACGTCAGAGAGTTTGGAATTATGAGTTAGGAGTCATGAGTTGCTCCTCTCATTGCTATCTGCGTACTGAAAGAGTGTTGGAATATAATTGTCACTTATAAATAGAATACGTGAGAACCATTGAGCTTCAGGGTATTTCGAAGACGTTTCCGGGTGTGAAGGCTCTACAGGGGATCGATATGCTTATTCATCCCGGAGAAATACATGCCGTTTGTGGCGAGAATGGCGCTGGAAAAAGTACAATGATGAATATCCTGGCGGGAAATCTTCAACCAGATGCTGGGCGTATCTCGATCAACGATCAGATTGTATCATTGCAATCACCTCAGGAAGCTTTTGAGCATGGAATCTCAATCGTCCACCAGCATCTGAGCCTGGTGGAGAGTCTTAGCATTGCTGAAAACATCTTCGCCAATCAGCAGCCAACGAATCGATTTGGTTTTATTCAGTATAAGTTACTCCGTCAGAAAACAAAAGTATTGCTCGATCAATTGGATATTCAGCTTGATCCAACGACCACGCTATCCGAACTATCGTACGCGGAAAAGCAAATGGTGGAAATTGCGAAAGCGCTGAGCAAGAATCCCGAACTCTTCATCCTCGACGAGCCCACAGCATCGATCTCAGCAAAAGAGACAAAAATACTTTTCAACATTCTCAAAAATCTGAAACAAAAAGGAGTTGCAATACTATACATATCCCACAGGCTCGACGAAATATTCCAAATTGCAGACCGCATCAGCATTCTGAAAGATGGTAAACCTCAAGGCACATTTCCAGTCGCAGAGATATCCAAAGAACTTCTTATTCAAAAGATGGTCGGCCGTACGCTTGAAGAAACATCTGATCAGTCTCACCGTACCGGCGAAGTCTTGTTAGACGTAAAGAATCTATCGGGCGAAAAGTTTACAAACATTTCCTTCACGTTGCACTGTGGCGAGATCATCGGATTGGCAGGCCTGATCGGGGCAGGTAGAACAGAAATAGCAAGAGCAATATTTGGAGTCGAGGTGAAGAAAGGTGGAGAGATCATTTTTAAAAATGAAAGCATCGTGTTTGACCATCCCGAAGAAGCCATCGAACGCGGGGTAGCCTATGTTCCCGAAGATAGAAAGCACCTCGGCTTGTTCATGGATATGTCCATTCGCGATAATATCATCGCCGCCAGTCTCAAGAATGCCAGAGACGGAAATTTATTCAGCAGTGCAAAAGCTACGAATATGGCATCATCATCAAAACAAAGTCTGAACATCGCGGCAACAGGCGTTGACCAAATTGTGCGCAACCTGAGCGGTGGAAATCAACAAAAGGTTGTTCTGGGAAAATGGCTTTTAACAAATCCGGATGTTCTCATAATCGACGAACCAACACATGGGATAGACGTGGGGGCACGGCATGAGATCTATAAAATATTGAGCAAACTTGCCTCACAAGGTAAAGGCATTATTGTGATCTCAAGTGATATGGCGGAACTGTTGCGGTTATGTGATAATATCATTGTGCTGAAAGAAGGTTCGAAAGCAGGAACTTTGTCACGACAAGATGCCACAGAACAAAAAATAATGTCACTGGCGGCAAACTAGTTATATGCTAAAGAAAATCTTACAAGATCGAGTCTATTCGTTGCTGGTGTTGCTGGCTGCGATCAGTGCCGTCGCGAGCATTGTGTTTCCGTCTACCTTTCCAACATTCGAAAACTTCCGACAGATATTATTGAATTTATCCATCGACACAATTGTCGCCGTCGGCATGATGATCCTTTTAATATCTGGTGCATTTGACCTTTCCGTTGGATCAGTGGTTGCTTTCGCCGGATGTCTCACAGCTTACCTGATGCATTTTTTTGGTGTACCCGTTCCGTTGGCAATCATGGCTGGTATAGCAGGCGCGATGGTCGTCGGCCTTGTCAATGGATTTCTGATTGCCTATCAAGGAATCAACCCAATGATTCAAACCCTCGCCATGATGGGCATTGTGAGAGGTATGGCGCTTATGGTGAGCGGATCAGGGATACAAAACCTCCCCTATTGGTTTAATACAATCGGTCAATCTAAACTTCTGGGATTGCAGATGCCCGTGTGGTACATGTTACTCGCCGTGCTGATGTTCACATTTTTGGTAAACAAAACCATCGTGTTCAGAAGATTCTACTATATAGGTGGAAATGAAAAGGCGGCGGACCTTTCAGGTATCCGCGTTAAGAAAATGAAGCTCTGGAGTTTCGTCATCTCTGCTTCCCTCGCAGGCGTGGCGGGCATTCTCCTGTCATCAAGACTTGGCGCAGCTTTGCCAACGATGGGAAGAGGCCTCGAACTTCGGGTTATTACCGCCGTAATCCTTGGTGGTGCTAGCCTGAGCGGCGGCTTTGGCAAAATTCCGGGAGCATTGCTCGGTGCATTGTTTATGGGTATTATTTCAAACATCATGGTCATTGCCCGTATATCTGGTTACTGGCAGGAGATCATTCTCGGCATCATCCTCATAGCAACCCTATGGCTGGACAAATTCCTTCAAAAAAAATACGCTGACCTTCGATGAAACACAGTACAACCATGAACTGGAAATCAAAAGCTTTTGTGATATGCTTTCTGGTATTAAGCCTGACAGCGTGTGAGCTCCCACCCAGGAATGCAAACAAAAACACTGAGGTTATCACGTCCTCGCGCGATACAGTCATTACAAACGAAGAATATGTCATGGTGACCACGGCGGTTACGATGCCCATGTATGTCAATCACGATCAGGCGGCGTTCAAGAAGTGGGGAGAAAAAATGGGCGTGAAGACTTCTATCCTGGGGCCCGCAGATTGGGATGTCCCGGCACAGATTAACACGATTGAAGAAGTCATTGGTACACATCCAACGGGATTACTCATTAACGGTACGGATCCTGCGATCGCACAGGTGATCAACAAAGCTGTCGCTGCGGGTATCCCTACCGTGGTCTATGATTCCGATATTCCGAATTCAAACCGCCACGCATTCCTCGGTACAGATTGGTACGAGATCGGGAAAATGCAAGGTGAGGAAATGGCAAAACTCCTGAATGGAAAAGGCAAAGTAGCTTACATGGGTATCCTTGGATTAACGAATATGGAAAGCGGGTTCCAAGGCTTACTGGACGTTTTCAAACGCTACCCAAACATTCAGGTCATTGGAAAATATGATGACAAAGCAAATGTTGAAGAAGCTGCCCGAATAAGTTCGGACCTCATCGCCGCCAACCCCGATATTGCCGGCATCTGTGGGTTCGACTCTAACTCAGGGCCGGGAATCGCACTGGCTGTTCGCGAAGCCAACAAAACAGGCACGATAAAAATTACGACTGTAGATTGGGAACCCGAACACCTTCAACTTGTGAAAGATGGCGCCATTCAAATGCTCGCAGGACAAAAACGAGAACTGTTTACATGGTATGGCGCACAGTTCCTGTATGACATGGTTCACCACACAAACAAAATGGCAAACAATGATGCCAAAGCGGGAATAACAAGTGTGCCGTATATAATCAACACTGGTCTTCTGAAGATCACGAAAGAGAACGTTGATGAATTCGTTAAATAAAGTTAGGAGTTAGAATTTAGGAGTTTCCGGATAGGCTTGCAGGTTAGCGTAAAGACCTGAAACCATCTGCCCTGAAAATAATTTTATCATGCCTTTTTATTTCATCCGTTGCGTCCATTGCGGCATTGCGGCTACTTCTTTATGAAGACAATCGGCCTATCAAACTCATCCTGCCAGATCGTTAGCCCCAATTGTCGTGGTTGGTCAGAATAGAGTTTTTTATCGACGGTGCCGAGCGCATACTCGAAGGGTATTTCGTTTCCATCTTTTCCAGTCACTTCGCCCAGCGCGTAAATCCATGTGAAACCAGATCCGAGATTATTGGTGTAAGTCTTGAATTCATTTACTTTGATTTCCGCACCTTCAGGAATTTCCAAAAGCAACTCTCCCGGATTGTCATCAATTTCAGTGATCACATTTTCGACCAAGTCATACATACCTTTGTCCCTCTTGTGGAGAAATGCACGTCGTTTCAACTTAATAGACTTGCCGACATAAGGGGCCAGAACAGCTTCGCGGGAGGCATTGCGAACAGTGGGCGAAAGTGAGTAAACGACTAGCGCAATAAACAATGCGCCACCCGCACCCACGACGAGAAGAATTAATTTTAGTGTACTCAAATCAAATTGAAATTAACAGGTTAAACGCCTTATAAAAAACAAGGTCAGTTAAACTGTCTTGAGCATCTTTAGCTGGTCTTTCAGTTGCTTAAGATGATCTGACGCCTCCTTGATTTTATCGTTAAACTCTTCTTTGACTTTGTCAGCATTCTTGGAACGTCCGAAGAATTCAAGGTTGTTTCTCCACAATGCTATGTCATTCTCAACCTTCGATATCTTTTTCCTGATCACCTGCTCTCTCTGATAGATCTTTCTTTCAGCCAAGGGATCATTGCGCAGTTCATTCAACTCGGTTTCAAGAGACATCTTTCCCTTCTGACCTTCTGAAAGTCCGGGAATCGAATTTATAAATTTCTCAACCGCGTCCTGGTATCGAGCGCGAATGGCATTAATATCTTTGCGGGGTACAAATCCGAGTGTGGCAAATTGATTCTGCAGATCTTTAAGAATTTCTTCTGATCCGGTTCTTGCAGAAGCATGACTCTCAAGCATAGTGCAGATTGCTTCCTTCGCCTTCATGGTCTCAGCCTGCTCAACCTCAAGCCTGTCGTGCTGCGTTCTTCTTTGTTCGAAGAAATGATCACACGCATCTTTAAATTCCTTGAAAACTTTGTCTCTGAATTTCTCAGGCACAGGGCCAACATCCTTCCACTGCTGTTGCAGATTTTTTAACTCGTTTGATGTACGGTCCCAATCGCTGCTCTCCTTCAATTCCAGTGCCTTCTTAACAAGGTCATTCTTTAATTGAAGGTTGCGCTCACGCTCTTCATCAAGCCTTTTAAAAAATAGATTTTTATTGTTGAAGAATGTCTTGAATGCGCTCCAGAACTTTTTATTTACATCTTTCGCTTTCGCTCTTGGAAGTCCACCGATAATCTCCCAGCGTTTCTGAAGATCGAGAATATCTTTCGTCTTCTGATTCCATTCTTTGATCCTGTCTGATTGAAAATCAATGAACGATTGCACTTCATCGCTTAACGTGGCTTTGCCGCCAAGATTAACCATCAGTTCTTGCTGAAGATTCTGCAGGTAGGCATCCCGTTTGGCGTATACCGCATCCGATGCGGCCTTGAAGCGCTGCCACACTGCCTCTTTATCATCCTTTGGTACAGGACCCAGGTGTTTAAACTCGTGATGTAATTCGTTGAGTTCGTTTATCGCGTCCTTGATCAGACTTACACCAGCAAGTTTTTCGGCACGTGCACACAACTCAATTTTTGCTTCGAGGTTTTTCCGACGATCAAGTTCCTTTAATTCAAAGTATATACTCTGATTGTCATAGAACCTGTCAGTGAGTGCGTGAAAATTTGCCCAAAGTGTTTTTGCCTGAGGACCTGGAACTGCCCCAATCGATTTCCACTCCTTTTGAAGGTCTTTGAATTGATCGAATTGATTGTCTTCCTGAGAATCGAATAATACTCTCAATTTTTCAAGAAGATCTTGTTTCCTTTTCAGGTTATCAAGTTTGCTATCTTCCAGTTGTTTGAAGTATTGTGCCTTACGATCCTTGATGAGTTTGTAGTTCGCATCAAACACAACATCAGATTCGTCGCCTTTGAACTCAAAGTCTTCCGAGACGCCTCCTTCCGAAATGAATCTGGAAAGTGCTTCAGCTTTGTCTTTGTCACGCATGTCATCAAACAACGGTTTGATTTCGCGCAGGACATTGTCTACCTTCTTGAAGTTGTTTTCTTTGGAAAGCTCTTTGATGAGCTCAGCAAGCTGTGTCTTTGAAAAGTGCGCATAGTCTACCGCTACGTCAACAGCGTGTTCGTCATCATGGTGCTCAGAAGGATCATCTCGTTCGGATAAATCTACTTCTGATTGCAATGTCCTACCATTGTCCATCCCCATCGGTTGGGGAATCACATCCTGCTCTTCTCTTTTGTCTCTGTCCATTTCCATGGTCAATGTTCATTGCTACGCGGCGCTAGCGTAAATTTACTAAAATTGGATCAATTCAACCTGGGGTCAACGGGATAGTTGGAATAGACGGAAAACCGTCCGCCCATGCTCTCTAACGCTTTTTTCCAAACAACCGCTGGATCGGTATCGAACAACAACGCATCATTTACAAAATCACAAACAATCCAGGAGTCTTCCTGAAGTTCCAATTCAAGCTGTCCGGATGCCCAACCACTATAACCCAGATAAAATCTGACATCGCCTGAACGAATTACCGAAGTATCAAGATTGACTAGCAGACTCTCAAAATCTCCGCCCCAATAAATCTCATCCCTGATCTTTACTGCCTTCTCAATGTTGGTATTCCGATGAAGAAAGTGAAGCGTATCCTGTTGAACTGGTCCTCCAACAAAGACTGGTTCTTCCACATTCCTGATGTCTTCCATCACTTCATTGATTTTAATGATCGATGGTTTGTTAACAACGAATCCAAAAGATCCTTCATCATTATGTTCGCACAACAATACTACCGTCCTTTCAAAATTAGGATCCGGCAAGTATGGTTCTGAAATCAACAACCTCCCCTTCTCGGGCTTTAGCTTGTTTTTATATTTAAAAAACTCCATTCACGTTAAATCAGAAATTCCAATTTTTGAAACCAAAGCTCTAAAGTTTGGTTACTTGAATAAAATACTTCGTTTGCTTGAAAGCAAGAATTATTTCCATGACAGACTTTTGATCAAATTGCAACCGTATGCAAGAAATAGCTGATTTAAGACGAGAATACTCGAAAGCTTCCCTGGATGTGACGATTATTTCCAAAGATCCCATAGAGCAGTTTCTTAAATGGTTCGACGAAGCACTGAAGTCCGAAGTTAATGAACCGAATGCTATGAGCCTGGCAACTGTGAGTAAGGATAACCGACCATCCTGCAGGATTGTTTTACTTAAGGGTGTCGAGTCGGGACAATTTGTGTTTTACACGAACTATCAAAGTCATAAAGGGAGAGAACTTGAAGAGCGCCCTGTTTGTGCGCTAACATTCTTCTGGCCGGAACTGGAACGGCAGGTCAGAATTGAAGGATCAGTTAAAAGGATTGACGAGGCGCGATCACAGACCTATTTCCAAAGCCGGCCAGTGGCATCACAGATCGGCGCGTGGGCGTCACCCCAAAGTTCTATCATTGAAAACAGGACGATAGTAGAAGAACGTGTGGTTCAGATTGAGAAAAGATTTGAAGGTCAAACCATGTTACCCAAACCTAAACAATGGGGCGGATATCAGGTTGCCCCGGACATGATAGAATTTTGGCAGGGAAGAAGGAACAGGCTTCACGATAGAATAGAATTTGTGAAATCGGGCAAAGGATGGCAGCAACATAGGCTGGCTCCTTAGATCAGATCGAATAATGAATTTACGCCGGGATATCTTCTGTGCGTGTAGCCCTCACCATACTTCACACCAATGGCGTGACCGAGTTCCGTTGCGCGTGCCTCAAGCATTAACAAAAAACCAGGATTCGAAATATAAGTGTCGGGTTCGCTGCTCGACGGATCGTAAAATTGTGACTTGAATGCACGGACAGCATTCATCTTTATCTCGAAGTGATCTGAAATATCAACAACAAAATCCGGTTCGATAAAATTACTTTGTATTGAATGGTACACAACCCTGGGCCTCCACGCACGCTGTTGTTTTCCTGTTTCGTCAACAGTTTCAATCTTCACTAGACCTGAGAGGAACGACGCATCGTAACCTAACGAAGCGCCTTTGCCATGATCAATATGACGGTCGCGAATAGCATTCGAGAGAACGATGTCTGGTTGGTATTTTCTGATGGCCTGAATCACCTTCATCTGGTGTTGAGGATCATTCTGAAAAAATCCATCACGCAGGCCAAGGTTATCTCTGACACTCACCCCCAATATTGCCGCTGACGCCATAGCCTCTGCTGCGCGCATCTCGGGTGTACCGCGTGTTCCCAATTCGCCTTTTGTGAAATCTACGATCCCAACTTTGTATCCGAGGGAAATATGTTTTGCAATAGTCCCTCCGCAGGCGATCTCTGCGTCATCAGGATGCGCGCACAGTACAAGGATATCTAGTTTCAATCTGATGGATCGGTTTAATGGTGATTAATCAGCATGCGATCAAAGCACTGTTTCCAGTTCCTTAGAAACCAGGAAACGTTCAGCATCGAGTGCACCCATACAACCTGTACCGGCAGCAGTGATAGCCTGACGATAGACGTGGTCGGCCGCATCGCCGACGGCAAATACGCCTTCAATGTTTGTTTTGGTTGACCCCGGAATGGTATTGATGTATCCGGTTTCATCCATATCGATATACGCTTTGAAGATGTCCGTATTGGGTTTGTGTCCGATGGCGAGAAAAAAGCCTTGAATGGAAATGTCCTTTTTTGTACCGTCTATAGTGCTTTTCAGTCTTACTCCGGTAACACCACTATCATCGCCCAGGATCTCATCAGTTTCCGTATTCCAGTGTATTTCTATGTTGGGCATTTTAAGAACACGTTGCTGCATGATCTTGGATGCTCTCATTTCCTCACGACGAACGATCAGATGAACTTTCGTGACCAGGTTGGCAAGATAGGTCGCTTCTTCTGCGGCCGAGTCACCAGCGCCCACCACGGCTACCTCCTTGCCCCGGTAGAAATATCCATCACACACTGCGCAAGCAGATACACCCCTGTTTGCAAATGTTTCCTCAGAAGGAATTCCGAGATACTTAGCTGTTGCGCCAGTCGCGATGATCACGGCGCCTGCTGTTAGTTCAGTTTTTTCGTCAATGGTCACTTTAAGCGGATATCCCGAAAAATCAACCGATGTCACCATTCCGTAATGGACCTTTGTGCCAAAGCGCTCAGCTTGCTTTTGAAGATCGACCATCATTTGCGGACCGTTCACCCCTTCCGGATAGCCTGGAAAGTTTTCAACGTCGTTGGTGGTAGTAAGCTGTCCACCAGGGTGACTGCCTGTATATAAAACTGGTTTCAGGCCAGCCCGGGCAGCGTAGATTGCAGCCGTATAACCGGCGGGTCCGGATCCGATAATCAGGACCTTTACATCTTCAGTTGTCATGGATATAATGTTTGGCTACAGAACAAAATAAAGGGTCTCGTCATTCGAGACCCTTAAAATAAATATTAAATCTTTGATTATTAACCCAAATAAGGTTTCAAAGCTTTACTTCTTGAGGTGTGTCTTAATCTTCTGATAGCCTTCTCTTTGATCTGACGAACACGTTCCCGGGTAAGATTGAATTTTTCGCCGATCTCTTCAAGCGTCATCGAATGTTCTCCATTGAGGCCAAAATAAAGCGTAATCACATCGGCCTCGCGCTGGGTCAGCGTAGACAAAGCGCGTTGCACTTCACGGCGAAGGGAGTCATTCATAAGACCGGAGTCTGGCGTCTCTTCGCTGTCGTTTTCTAAAACGTCCAGGAGGCTGTTCTCCTCTCCCTGAACGAAAGGAGCGTCCATCGAAACGTGACGACCTGAAATCTTCATGGTATCTACGACTTCTGCAGTGGTTACGTCCAACACTTCAGCAAGCTCTTCCGGAGAAGGTTCGCGTTCAAATTTCTGCTCCAGTTCAGAGAAGGTCTTCGAAATCTTATTCAGAGATCCAACACGATTCAATGGCAAACGAACAATACGTGACTGCTCGGCAAGCGCCTGAAGGATAGACTGACGAATCCACCATACTGCATAAGAGATGAATTTAAATCCCCGTGTTTCATCAAATCTTTGTGCAGCCTTTATCAATCCCAGGTTTCCTTCATTGATCAAATCTCCGAGTGAAAGACCCTGATTCTGGTATTGCTTGGCAACTGATACAACGAAACGTAAATTGGCTTTTGTTAATTTCTCTAATGCTATTTGATCACCTTCTTTGATACGCTTTGCCAGCTCGACTTCCTCATCTGGCGTAAGCAGGTCAACCTTTCCAATTTCCTGAAGATATTTATCAAGTGACTGGCTTTCTCGGTTGGTAATTTGTTTACTGATCTTTAGCTGTCTCATCCTCGGTAATTAATGCTCTGTATGATAAACAAAATAATCTCAAAATATAGTTCCTGTCAAATTAATCCTCAACGTTAATTAGGCATGAGTGGTTTCGGTGCGTGGAGGTCTCGGCAACAACACTTTTCTTGAGAGACGGAATTTACCCGTTTTTTTGTCTACCTCGATCAATTTGACCTTTACTTCCTCGCCAACTTCAAGGACCCCTTCCATATTTTCGAGACGCTCCCATTTGATTTCTGAAATATGGAGCAGTCCATCTTTACCTGGCATAAATTCTACAAAAGCGCCGAATGGCATGATCGACTTCACCTTTCCATCATAAACCTCGCCGACTTCAGGGATAGCCACGATTCCTTTAATGCGTCTCAAAGCGGCTTCCATTACCTCCTTGCTCGTTGCAAAGACTTTTACGACACCCTTGTTCCCAACTTCTTCGATGGAAACAGTCGCTCCTGTTGTATTCTGAATATCCTGTACGACTTTACCACCGGGCCCGATAACGGCGCCGATCATATCTTTCTCAATGATGATTGTTTCAGCTCTAGGAGTTTGTGGCTTGAGGTCCGCTCTAGGCGCACTGATTGTCTTCTTCATTTCATTCAGAATGTGAAGCCTTCCCTCCTTCGCCTGAAGCAGTGCCTCACGCATGATCTCGTAGGTCAATCCATCCACTTTCAAGTCCATCTGGCAAGCTGTAATACCTTGCTCTGTTCCTGTGACCTTGAAATCCATATCACCCAGGTGATCTTCATCACCGAGTATGTCGGACAGGATCGCGTACTTTCCTGTCTTGCTGTCTGAGATCATACCCATCGCAATTCCCGACACAGCTGCTTTCACGGGTACACCGGCATCCATCAAAGCGAGTGAACCCGCACAAACAGTAGCCATCGACGATGAACCGTTTGATTCAAGAATATCAGAAACAATACGTATTGTGTAAGGATTCTTTTCTTCAGGAGGAAGCACTTGCTTCAGCGCGCGCGCCGCCAGGTTACCATGACCCACTTCGCGACGTCCAGGACCTCGGTTTGGTTTTACTTCACCTGTTGAAAATCCAGGGAAGTTGTAATGCAGAATAAACTTGCTGTATCCTTCGATCATCGCACCGTCGATCATCTGCTCATCTAGCTTTGTACCAAGCGTAACTGTAGTTAGCGACTGAGTTTCACCACGGGTGAAAATCGCCGATCCATGAGGTGAAGGAAGATAGTCGACTTCACTCCATATATCCCTTATTTCCTTAGGCTTACGGCCATCTAAGCGAAGACCTTCATTAAGGGATAAATCGCGGGCTGCCTTCTTTTGGATTTCCTTGTAATACTTCTTAACCAGATCTGGCTTGATCGACGTTTCTTCTGGTAACGCTTCCAGATAGTCTTTAAGGATCTTGGAAAAAGCATCAGAACGATCCTTCTTATTTGTGATCAGCTGACGCGCAACCTGGTAAGCTTTGTCGTACATCAAAGTCCACAATTGTTCACGAAGAGCTTCGTCGTTTTCTTCGTGGTTATATGTTCTCTTTACTGTTTTACCAGCAGCTTGAGTAAGTTCAATCTGAAGTTGACATTGCACCTTGATCGCATCATGTGCAACCTTCAGGGCTTCGAGCATATCGTCTTCATTTACTTCTTTTAATTCACCTTCTACCATCAGGATGTTTTCGATAGAGGCACCAACCATCAGGTCGATATCAGCAATTGCTTTTTGCTCAAGTGTTGGGTTGACAACAAATTTTCCTTCAACACGCGCAACGCGTACTTCGGAGATCGGACCTTGAAAAGGGATGTCAGAAACTGCTAATGCACAAGAAGCTGCAAAAGCTGCAAGCGCATCGGGTAATGCATTTGGATCGCCTGAAATAAGATAAATCATCACCTGCGTTTCAGCGTGATAATCACTTGGAAACAACGGCCGGATCGCACGATCCACAAGACGGCTGATCAATACTTCATAATCGGAAAGTTTGCTTTCACGCTTCATGAATCCTCCCGGGACTTTCCCGGTTGAAGCGAATTTTTCCTGATAGTCGACTGATAATGGAAGAAAATCTGCGCCTTCTTTGTGAGCCACAGATGCGACTACAGAGGCAAGCAACATGGTGCTACCCATTTTTACTACGACTGAGCCATCGGCCTGGCGTGCTAGTTTGCCTGTTTCTACTGAGATCTCGCGTCCGTCTGGAAGCTTACAGGTCTTGGTGATTACGTTAAGTGTCATATCATGAAATATTAAAGCCTGTTAATCGGCTTGCAAAAGTTTAAAAATGCAAAAAGGGAACCTTTGTTCGGGTTCCCTTCGGGGAATGTCTTAAGATTATTTTCTAAGATCCAGATCGGCGAGAACCGCCCTGTAGCGATCAATATTAGTGCTCTGGAGGTAATTTAGCAGCTTTTTCCGCTTTCCTACCAACTTCAATAGCCCTTGCTGCGTTGAGAAATCCTTTTTGTTTTCCTTCAAATGTGCAGTGAGGTGATTGATGCGGTGAGTGAACAACGCAACCTGTGACTCTGCTGACCCGGTTTCCTCTTTCTTCTTTGCAAATCCATGTTTTGCAAACAGGTCTTTCTTGATTTCAGTTGTCAGATACATCTCGAATAAATGTTATTTTCTTTTATTTCAGGGGGCAAAGGTAAGCCAATTGGGCAGTTTGGCAAAAAAAAATTGATTTTTCCTTGATCAGTAAGCATTAGCTTTTGGTGCCTTCCCAAATCGCCTTTTTACCTTATCCAGCGTAACTAAATAGAAATCTGCTTCAAACAGTCGGGCGTCGATGCGGGCTTGCCTCAGAAAAAACATGCCTGCTCCAAATAAAAGGACATCGGCCAGCCAAACCCCGACAATCACAGGGACGGTGTCCTGCTTGGCAAGCTTCTCTCCTTGCATTGTAAGCACATAATACACGATAAAAAATAATATCGATACCAGAAATGGAACGCCAAGTCCACCTTTCTTAATGATGGCCCCTAACGGTGCACCGATCAGAAACATAGCGATGCAAGCAAGTGAACTTGCCGCGATCTTATGCCATTGAATATCGAAGGTGATGTACTCCTTTTCATAGTCTTCAACACTGTTAATCGTGTTTGTCACCTGGTTTTTCAAACTTCTGGCTGTATTGGCTGCGCCCTGATACATATCGCGTGAAGGTTTAAGACTGAAAATGCTGTCCAGTTTTGCCATCGACGTACTATCGAAATGAACCTTCTCACCTACTTTTTTTGGACGCTTCGCGATCTTTGCAGGTGGTGCAGGCTTTAGCTGTATAATGGGTTTCACGACAGGTGCCGCAGGAGTTTCCTTTCCTTTCGGTGGAATGATGGTGATTTTTGTTTTCGCAGTATCAATGGCGGGGTGCGCTCCAGCCGCACCGTTAAGTTTGTCCTTCATGATGTAAGGAAGCCGTGAGACCGAATCGCGATAAAGTTTCTGTCTGTATAAGTCGTCAGGAAGGATAAGTGAATCACCTTTGAGATAAAAGCCGAAATAATCCGGTCGCGAGAGATAATAATTGAGCCGTTGGTTTTTCACTTCTCTGGAAAGTGAATCCATGTCTTCATTAAGTTCACCCATGTTTCGCATAATCCGGTTGCCTTGAAACCACTTCTTGTCAGTCGTTTGTAACTGAAAAGAACTCAGATCAAATATGACCTGCTGCTTTGTAAACTTGCTCCTGCTTAACGACTCTTTCTTTCCTCCACTTGACGTCCCTGTAAGATCACGTGCATTCCCGGCGCCTTCTATGTAGTTGTAACCGTTGTATAATTCGAACTTGAGATAGCGCTCATTTAATATAGTATACATCCTTCCGGAGTCAGCGATCGTTACTTGTTTGTTTCCGTCATTCTTCCGGTGATCATAAACTATAACACCTTTCAGTGCCTGCTCGTCCTTAGGGAATTTTTGATTAACCTTAATGCTAAGGTTGTCAATGCCACGATAAAACGAACCCTCTTTCAATTCGAGCGCTGGCTTCTTTTGTTTTATGTCGTAGAGTAAGCTGTAGGCTTCCAGCGCTGCTTTCGGAACAAGATTGTTGTTCGCATAAAATGCCAATCCTGTCAGCATCAATACAAAGAAGAATATTGGAACTAGTATTCTTATCAGAGAAATACCTGCGCTTTTGATCGCTGTTAGTTCGAAGTGTTCTCCAAGATTTCCAAAAGCAATCAGTGACGAAAGCAAGACTGCAAGCGGCATCGCTGTTGGCACTGTAAAGATCGCAAAGTAAAAAAATAATTGACCCAACACCACGCCATCTAATCCTTTACCGATAATGTCGTCAAAATATTTCAGCATGTTGATGTTCAGAAGAATGAACACCACGACAAGAAAGGTTATTAAGAACGGACCGATAAATGCGTCGAGGATGAGTTTGTCGATCTTTTTCATTGAGACGGTAGTGGCTCAAAAATAGGGCCAATTGACGCGAGCAGAAAACTGATCATCTACCTCCGACAACATTCCGAAGTGAATCAACGAGACCATGCCACAAGTCGTTGAGTTCTTTTTGATCATCAAAGTCCGAATAATCCAATATCCTGATATAAACTGACTGTGTCAGGTCATTGGATTCAAGGCGAAGTTCGAAGTAAGAGGGATCTTGTTCGTCTTCCTTGTGTTCTGGAAAATATTCAAACCTGACAAAGTGGTTTGTTCTGTGAGCCACGAGCCGTGCTCTATGGGGTTCATCCTCCCAGAAAAAAGTAAAACTTTTATCTGCGTTATTGATTGTTACATCGTCGGCAAACCATGCTGATAATCCACTGGCCGTTTGAATATATGGATACAGCATCTTGATGGAAGCATGTATTTCATAATCCGCCGTGAACAACTTTTTTTTGGACGTACTGAGCGTTGCCATGGTGATTATTTAATTCGATTTAATTTATGGCATTTTAAGGAGGATGACAAGCTAATCATTTGGTGATTTAGTGAATGAGTGATTTAGTGATTGACTTAACCCACTACGGGCCTCAGATGTAAGAAAATTCTGCTAACTGTTCCAAAATTAAATTAAGCCGGTAATGATGATCGTGGAGTGCACAATCACCAAATCGCTCAATTTTAAATAACCAAATAAGTAGCGCGGGGGGGAGTTGAACCCCCGACCTTTGGGTTATGAATCCAACGCTCTAACCACCTGAGCTACCGCGCCAAATAGGCATCTAGGGTGATGCCGGGTCATTTTAGGGAGTGCAAACTTACAAAGTTGCTACTAATTTGCAAGTGCCTTAGGCATGGTAACATACAATCATCACTATTGCCATTCCCGCCATGAGAAGGTCCTCAACGATCGTCACGGTGCTCATAGGAAGTTCAAACACAGCGCCCAAACATGCCCATTGGATCTTCCGTTTGTTTAAGGCATTCTGATTGACTCCAATGCTGCTGAATCCCATTAGCCCCACTGTTAACAAGTTTGTCAGTAGAGGTTGGAAGCCAGTGAGAAATGCGAGTCCGAGCGCCAACTCTAAAAATGGATAGATGTAATCATACGTCGGGAATTTTCATCGCGTGTATATCATAACTTGAATGGCTCTCCACAAAGCCTTTAATGTCAAGCAATTTCAAGAACGAAAAACAAGATAGAAACCAACCATAAAATGATTCATCCCAGGGTTTAATCTGTCCTTCGATGTAATAAACGATACACCAAGAATAAATACGCCGATGATCAACAGCGGCTTATACGTTTTCAACCAAGTCTGATGAGAACCATTGAGAGCGTGCATTATATCTATTCCGGTTTGATTCTGTATTTAGAATCATGTCTTATCACACGCTGAAGTTGTTCAACTTGAAAATGCTTTTGCATAGTAATGTCCGCGGAAAATCTTTCATCGCGGCCATTGCGTCATCGCGTCATGGCGGTCAATTTATCAGAGCTTCCTGTCCTGGTAAGTCTTGAAGCTAGGTACTTTACGTTCGTAGGTGAAAAACATATCGGTACTGAATAGGAAATCTGCAGTCGCGCCATTGCAGGCAAAGGGAATGTTCCAGACTACGGCAAGTCGCAAGAGCGCTTTAATATCGGGGTCGTGTGGCAAAGGCTCCAATGGATCCCAAAAGAAAATCAGCGAGTCAATTTTGCCTTCCGCGATCAGCGACCCGATCTGCTGATCCCCTCCGAGCGGGCCGCTATGCAAACAATTTACCGTTAACCCAAGATCAGCTTCGAGCAGCCTGCCAGTTGTACCTGTTGCGTAGATTTCGCACTTTAACATCCTCTCGATGTGATTTTTAGTCCATTCAATAAGTTCTTTTTTCTTATTGTCGTGAGCCACCAGTGCAATCCGCTTTTTTATCATATAATCTCCTTAGAAGTCTTTCTAAAATTACTGTATTGCAGGTTGCTATCCTTATTCTATTTTTGCCTCCTGTTTTGAATTATGGAGAAAGAAAATATCGCACGGTGGGTTGAACAAATAGCAAAGGAGTTAACCCTGACGGTGAAACATGTTACAGCCGTCACCACACTACTTTCAGAAGGGGCTACCATCCCATTCATATCGCGTTATCGTAAAGAACTTACGGGTAGCATGGATGAAGTGCAGGTTGCAGCCGTACGGGATCGCCTCGCGCAGCTCGAAGAGCTCGATACCAGGCGCGAAGCCATCATATCCTCTGTCGAAAAACAAGGCAAGCTGTCAGTCGCACTGATGCAAGCCATTGTCTCTGCGGAAACGCTTGCTCAACTGGAAGATATCTACCTTCCATTCAAGCCAAAGAGGAAGACACGTGCCTCGGTTGCAAAGGAAAAAGGTCTGGAGCCCTTGGCTCAGAAGATCGTGGATCAGGAAAAATTCGACCTGGATGGTTTCGCTAAAACTTTCGTTGACGAAGGCAAGGGCGTTGCCACCTTGGACGAAGCGTTGGCAGGTGCAAGGGATATCATTGCAGAATGGGTGAGTGAAAATCCGACGGTCCGCAAAAGTGTGCGCGATCTATTCTGGCACGATGGCGTCATTGAATCAAGGGTATTGAAGGGCAAAGAAAATGAAGGGCAGAAATACAAGGATTATTTTGAATGGACTGAGCCCATCGCAAAAACGCCTTCGCATAGACTGCTGGCGATGCGCCGTGGAGAAAAGGAAGGAATTCTTGCACTCGATATTGCTCCGTTGGAGGAGATGGCGATCAGCTCGATGGAGCGGGCTTTTGTTAAAGAGGACAATATTGCCGCAGAGCAGGTAAAGACTGCCATCAAGGACTCTTACAAAAGACTTCTTAAGCCATCACTTGAAACTGAAGTTCGTATGGAGTCAAAAATGAAAGCCGACGAAGATGCAATCAGAGTATTTGCCGATAACCTCAAGGAACTGCTGCTAGCCGCTCCGTTAGGTCAAAAAAACGTCCTGGCACTTGATCCCGGTTTCAGAACCGGATGTAAACTTGTTTGCCTTGATCGTCAGGGTAAATTGTTGCACTATGAAGCGATCTTTCCGAATGATCCACAGCGCGAGACCACCAAGTCTGCTGCGGTTATCAGGGGATTGTGTGAGAAATTTGATATTGAAGCAATTTCTATAGGCAACGGGACGGCTGGGCGTGAAACGGAAACTTTTGTAAAATCGCTGGGCTTGAACCACAAGATTACCATCGTGATGGTGAATGAAAGCGGTGCATCCGTTTATTCAGCGTCCGAAGTGGCGAGAGATGAATTCCCTGACAAAGATATTACAGTCCGGGGTGCTGTCTCCATTGGAAGAAGGTTGATGGATCCATTGGCGGAACTCGTAAAAATTGATGCCAAATCAATTGGTGTGGGTCAATATCAACACGACGTTGATCAAATAAAGTTGAAGTCAGGTTTGGATGAAACTGTAATGAGTTGTGTGAACTCTGTGGGTGTGGAAGTCAACACGGCAAGCAAAGAACTCCTCTCCTACGTTTCAGGACTCAGTGCCTCGCTGGCCAAAAACATCGTTGAATTCAGAAATCAGAATGGTCCATTTAAAGACAGGCAATCTTTAATGAAGGTTAACAGACTGGGCGAGAAAGTGTTTGAACAGGCTGCCGGTTTTCTCAGGATACACGAGGCCGAGAATCCCCTGGATGCAAGCGGCGTTCACCCTGAAAGTTATACCGTTGTTGAAGGTATGGCGAAAGATCTTGGTTGCAGTGTGAAAGATCTGATGACAAGGGCGGAACTGAGAACACAACTCGACCTTAAAAAATATGTTACTGAAAAAGTTGGATTGCCGACCTTGACAGATATCCTGACTGAACTTGAGAAACCCGGACGCGACCCCCGTAAAGTCTTTGAAGTTTTCAGTTTTACAGATGGTGTGAATTCCATTGGCGATCTTAAAATAGGCATGAAGCTTCCGGGATTGGTTACGAATGTGACCAACTTCGGTGCATTCGTCGATGTAGGCGTTCATCAGGATGGACTTGTTCACATCAGTCATTTGTCAGACACTTTTGTCAAGGACCCACAGCAAGCCGTAAGCGTTCAACAAAAGGTGATGGTAACGGTTGTTGAAGTTGATGTCCCGAGAAAACGGATTGGCCTTTCTATGAAGAAAGATCCATTCGCCCAGGCGGGTGAACCTCAGGCACCACGCAGTCAGCCGAAGCCGCAGCAAAAGGAAAATAAGCCTTCGGGCAAATTTCCAAGTAAGCCATCGTATCCGGAAAAGAAAAAAGAGAAAGAAAAAGAAATGAGTATGGAAGAAAAGCTTGCCCTGCTTGTTAACAAATTCAAGAAGTAGGCTGTATCGGTTTTGAGTTCCCACATTAGACTCATGCGACACGGGCAAACAGCATTACTGCATCCAACTTAGCACAACCAAACCAATCCAACATGTTTCCCGAGCATAACCCGACCATTACCAAGTCCTGGCAGAAGCTTGAATATCAATTCCTGACTTTGCAAGCCACAACGATGCGTGAGCTATTTGAAGATCCGCAGCGGTTTGCCAAATTTCATCAAACGTTTGAAGACATTCTGGTAGATTATTCTAAGAATCTAGTTACTGAAGAGACTGTTAAGGATCTGATTGAGCTTGCCAACGAAGTTGAGTTGAAAGAAGCGATCTCCGACATGTTCAATGGGAACAAGATCAACAAGACCGAAAAGCGTTCGGTGCTTCATGTCGCGTTAAGAAATCGTTCGAACACGCCAATGCTTTCTGATGGCACTGACGTCATGCCCGAAGTTAATAAGGTGCTGGGTCAGATGCAGGACTTTTCAAAACGTTTGCTTGAGGGTGAATGGAAAGGCTATACGGGTAAAGCGATCACAGATATCGTAAACATTGGAATTGGAGGTTCAGATCTAGGACCATACATGGTGACTGAAGCCTTGAAACCATATTGGAAGAACATCAAACCACATTTCGTCTCTAACGTCGATGGAACTCATATCGTAGAGACATTGAAGCCTCTTGATCACGAGACTACTTTGTTCATCATTGCATCAAAGACTTTTACTACACAAGAGACTATGACGAATGCTGCATCTGCAAGGGCGTGGCTGCTTGAAAAAAGTAATGGTAAGGCTGAAGTCGCGAAACATTTCGTGGCTGTTTCGACCAATACAGAGGAAGTAACAAAATTCGGCATTGCGCCTGAGAACATGTTTGTGTTCTGGGATTGGGTTGGTGGCCGATATTCACTTTGGTCGTCAATAGGTTTATCAATTGTATGTACAATCGGCTATGACAATTTTGTAGCATTGCTTGAAGGTGCGCATGCTATGGATAATCATTTCAAAACGGCTCCGTTTGAAAAGAACATTCCCGTTATCCTGGCATTGCTAGGTGTCTGGTATAATAATTTCTTCGGCGCAGCATCTGAGGCAATTCTGCCGTATGACCAGTACCTACACCGTTTCGCGGCATATTTTCAACAAGGAAATATGGAAAGCAACGGTAAGTCTGTAGCACGCGATGGAGATCCGGTAAGTTATCAAACAGGTTCAGTGATCTGGGGTGAACCTGGAACCAACGGTCAGCACGCTTTTTATCAACTGATCCATCAGGGAACAAAAATTATCCCTTGTGATTTTCTTGCTCCTGCTATTAGCCACAATCCCCTCGGTGATCATCATCCGAAACTACTTTCCAATTTCTTTGCTCAGACAGAAGCATTGATGAAAGGAAAAACAAGGGATGAGGTAGAAGTAGAACTCCGCGAAGCGGGGGTTGATAAAGATTCCATTAAATACCAGGCTTCATTCAGGATATTTGATGGCAATAAGCCCACTAATAGTATCCTATTCAAACAACTGACGCCCCGTACGCTCGGATCACTGATTGCCATGTATGAGCATAAGATTTTCGCGCAGGGCATAATCTGGAACATCTTCAGCTTCGATCAATGGGGTGTGGAATTGGGGAAGGTTCTAGCCAAGCGTGTGCTCGCGGAACTCGTCTCCGAGGGCGAAGTTCAGTCTCACGACTCCTCAACGAACGGCTTGATTAACTATTTCAAACGATTGAAGTAGGCTCATATAACAGTTAATTGTAAAGTACTGACTGGTCAATTATTTTTGTTGGATTGCAACCATAAATGGAGAATAAAATTTCGAAGATCGGAGTGTTTACATCAGGTGGCGATGCTCCGGGAATGAATGCAGCTATCCGTGCGGTGGTTCGCGCCTGCGTGTATTATAAAAAGAGCTGTGCCGGCATTATGCGGGGCTATGAAGGAATGATTGAAGGCGACGTAATGAAGTTGGATGCTCGTTCTGTTGGCAATATCATACAGCGTGGCGGCACGATTCTGAAGTCTGCACGTAGTAAAGAATTCAGAACACTTGAAGGAAGACAAAAAGCTTACGAGCATATCAAGAAGCAGGGTATCGACGCGCTCATCGCGATAGGTGGTGATGGCACATTTACGGGCCTGCATAAATTTTATGAAGAGCATGGTATTCCGTCAATCTGCATTCCTGGTACAATAGACAATGACATCGCAGGCACAGATTATACGATCGGATACGATACTGCTACAAACACCGCAGTAGAAGCCATCGACCGTATACGCGATACCGCGCTATCACATAATAGATTATTTTTTATTGAGGTGATGGGAAGACACTCGGGTTATATCGCGATCAATAGTGGCATCGCGGGTGGCGCCGCGGCGGTCATCTTACCTGAGGCAAGCATGTCCTTCGATGAGCTTTACGCATTGCTTGGCGAAGGTGAAAAAACAAATAAGAAATCAAACCTGATCGTTGTCGCGGAAGGATCCAAAATCGGCGATGCACATGCGCTGGCCAAACTTGTAGCAGAGCGTTCAGATTATTTCGATATCAAGGTTACTGTGCTTGGCCACTTACAACGTGGTGGCTCCCCTACTTATTTTGACAGGGTATTGGCTTCCCACATGGGCGTCGGCGCAGTGGAGGGATTATTCAAGGGCGAGTTTGATTGCATGGTTGGTATCCGAAACAAAAAGATTGTTTATAACAAATTTGATGAAGTTATGAACAGACATCATGAAATCGATGAAGAGTCGTTCCGGATCGCGAGAATCCTTTCCATCTAACGAGACCCAAATCAAAATTTAAAATCATATACTATGAGAGAGCTTACCATCGGGATCGACATTGGAGGAACGAATACAAAATACGGAATAGTAGACCGTAAGGGGACGGTTATTTCTCATGGTAGCATTTCAACAACACAGTACGAAGAGTTTAAGGATTACTTTCACGGCCTGGCCGAAGCGTTACGCGTTGAGATCAAAAAAATTGAAGGAGCTCACAAAGTAATTGGTGTTGGTGTGGGTGCCGCGAATGGCAACTATTATAAAGGAACAATTGAAAGAGCGACCAATTTAAAATGGAAAGGCATTATTCCTTTAGCTGATATGTTCAGAGAGGAATTTGACCTGCCTGCTATTGTAACTAATGATGCCAACGCAGCGGCTGTGGGCGAAATGGTTTATGGTGCCGCGAAGGGAATGAAAGATTTCGTGGTGATCACTTTAGGTACCGGGTTAGGAAGTGGTTTTGTTTGCAATGGCCAGCTTCTCAATGGCAAACATGGTATCGCCGGTGAAGTTGGACATACGTCAGTTAATCCTGCGGGAAGATACTGCAACTGTGGAAAAAGAGGTTGTCTTGAAACCTACGTATCGGCTACCGGAATTAAGCGTACTGTATATAAGTTGCTTGCTGACTATCTTGAGCCAAGTGAACTTCGCGGTATCAGTTTCGACAATCTTACAACCAAAATGATCACAGAAGCTGCCGTCCGTGGCGATGTTGTTGCCCTTGCCGCTTTTGAATATACTGGCAGAATCCTTGGAATGAAACTCGCAGAAACTGTGGTTCATACTGATCCTGAAGCCATATTCCTTTTTGGTGGATTATCTCTAGCAGGTGATCTAATCTTTAAACCAACAATCAAACACATGGAAGCCAATCTAATGCCGCTTTTCCGAGGAAAAGTAAAGGTGCTTCCTTCCGGTCTTCAGAACCAGGCCGCTCCTATCATCGGCGCAAGTAGCCTTGTCTGGAATTATCTTGACAACGCGACGCTCAAGGAAGTTATCGCCTGACATGGCTGACCACCCTGCTTCTCGACTTAAGATTTTGTACCCAAGTATATTGATCGTCATCAACGAAGATTAAAAGGGATACAATCATTACTATTGCAAAGTCAGGAAGAGTAACCATCCACCAGATCATCAGGTGGAATAAGATGGCGAGTATAAGCACGGCTGCGCGTAATGGTTTTATCCATATCAACAATGCAATTGTAAGCTCGGTCGCGATCGTAGCCCATGAGAAAAAAGTATCCCATCCGCCGCTTTGAAGAAAGGTAGGAAATGTCGGATTGAATAGCCCTTCATAGTGTCGAATTCTGTTCAAGGCATCGCCGGATCTCCACGAATCGCTGAGCATCTTATCTACTCCAGAGTTCAGATATATGAATGCTACATGACATCGAATGAGAATTCTTGAAGCATTGAACAGTATCACCTGCCCATGATTACCAATCTCATTTTTTAGTCTTGGTCTATCGGCTAACGGCAATGCATAAATCGACAGGATCAACAAGTTAAGATCTGAACCATCTCCGGTCGCAAAATTGATGGTATACAAATTAATACAAATCCAGCAAAGTAAAACGTTGGTCAGATAGTTTGGTCCTTGCCAGATCGTGACTGCCAATAACAGCAAGGCACCAATGAAAAAGAGAGATGGGTCAAAACTGACGCCGAACGACAACAGCAAAAATAACTTTGACAACGACCACGACTTTGGAAATTCAACATGATGCCATTGTGCCACCGTTGAAGTTACTTTCCATAGCAACACTATTTTTATGAATGTATAAAACGCTATCGCCTTAAAAAAGATCGACGAAGCAATCCGGCTACTATATCCTTCAGAAATACCATGTGCGCAACGGTCAATGAATCGTGTTATCATAAATATTATCTGGCGTTGCATTTTACAGAGAATATTGTGTCAATCGAATAAGAGGATGATTGAACATCGTAGGTTCTGGTGCTATATAGAAACGATATTGAATCCACCCGCTGACCGATCCATTGCCCCTCTGAAAATTTTCTTAGGGCCATTAAACTGGGTGATGTACATAAGCCTTCACCAGGCTGATCATGTTGTGCTAATCGCCGTGCGAGATAAAGCGGGTATCGCCGTAAATGCAACTTGCCATATCGCCAGGGCGCTTTGCAGTAATCCTCGAAGTCTTGCTGAGCATAGTCTTTTTTCCCTGCCCATTTACCGCCAGACTTATAACCAACATATAAATGATGAGAAGTTCTTACTGTTTCGTCTGTGAAGTAAGGGCCAGAGAGAACGTAACGCTGATAAACCGTTAACAACCGGTTTGAGCGACTGGCAAGCGGAAACAACAATGCCGTACACGCCAACATAACGTGAATCGTGAGCGAAATCACGACAGCAATGGCTATTATTCTTTTTGTTTGCTCCGGTCTATTCACATACACAATTTGAATAACCTTGATCCGAAAATCAACCTAATCGAGTTTCACGCCGAGATTGTCACCCAATGAGGTGAAATGTTTTATCCATTCATCAGAATGACCCTTGAATGTTCTGTCCCGAATCGACACTTCAAAGTACAGGTTCTGACTTTTGTACAAGCTTGGATTCAGATTAAATTTCAGTAGCAACGGAAATAATCTATTCAGTTTGGATATTCGCTTATGGTTATCGCCTTCCGCAGAGATTCGTTTTACTTCCTTAAAAATGCTTTCTCCCGCAAGACGCTCAAGTTTACCAACATCTTCAACATCAAGCTTCCATTTGACGAGCTCGTTCATGATGCGTTCAACCTGACTGATATTAATGCGCTCAGACTCGAAGCACCGGATCAGATCTGCATTCAAAATGTATTCGAAAGTTGTACGGTAAGCGGTGGGTATCGGCGTATCGCTATTCGCGAGTGCCATCACCAGAGGATAGTCACGGTTATATATTCTTCGTAGCGAGTTTTCGAGATCACGCATACTCTGGTATGTAATGAGGTCGAACACTTTTCTCTTTTCATCCTGAAACAATTGCCAGATCGTATACTTTTCGCCGCCGAAATACGTCTGCATGATGGCGATGATATCCCCAAGCCTAGCTTCCTCAAAAGCTGTGACCATCTGATGTTGTGCCATCGCAAACTTGTCTTCCTCCATATCTACCGATATGTTTCCGATGATGTTGTGCTGACCCATATAGATCGCTGCAAACGCAAATTTCTTCTCAGACCGCGTTACATTAGACCTGACGTTGGTAACCCCAAGCACGAGCCTGTGCTCACCCGCTTCTTTGCGTATAAACACGTCGTTGTTCGTCGTGTAATTGAATATCGGCGTTGATTCAGGATCCTCTTCAAAGATGGATGATACCGCGTAGTGCATTCCTACGCGTTGAAGATTTGTCCTTGATGGCAAAACGAATTTGCGATATACCTCGGCTCCATCGCCAAGCCCTGGAACGTTGCTCGGCGCAGCTTCAAGACGGGCTAAAAATTCTTCCTCAAGATTTACCGTGCTAATCTGGCTTACCAATTGCATAGCACGACAGGCATACTGAAGGATCTGAACCGTTTCTATTCCAGAAATTTCGTCAAAGAACCATCCACAGCTCGTATACATTAACATCGCATTCCGTTGAACTTCCATTAACCTGAATACCCGGTTCTGTTCAACATCCTGAAGACAATGTTTCTTCAGAAACTTGATAATGGTTTCGTCATTGCGATCAAGGATGACATTAATGTAATCCTCTCTCGCTTTCCAAGGATCATGGAGAATTACTGAAGCTTCGCGTTCATATAGTATTGCCAACTCATCGCGTAACCAATCGAGCGCATCACGAAGCGGTTTACGCCATAGCTGATGCCAGTCAGGCTTGCCCGAATTACATCCACAGTTGTTTCGCCATCTTTCCACGCCGTGCACGCAGCTCCATGAACTGTTCTCATGAATGAGCGCTTCGTACGTTGGCGGAAATTTCGCAAGAAACTCTGCGTAATTTGTTATGATCGAATTCTTTTGCCGTTCAATATAATCGAGGCAGTAAGCAAGTGCCATGTCACCATGTTTGTGGTGATGGCCGTAGGTTTCTCCATCAGTAGCAATGTGTACCAGTTGAGGTTCCTCCGATTCGGGATCGAATGAATCGAGTAACCGATGTGCAAACTTTCTTCCATCGTTGAGGAGACCATCAAAAGCAACGCCTTGTGCGATAGCACCGTCGTAAAAATATAAAACAATGCTACGACCCGAAGGAAGTGAGCAACGGTAAGGTCGCTTTGTATCCAGCGTTTCTGCCGATGTATCTTTCCAAACTGTATCTCCCATTTTCCGAATTCCACGTGCCTGACGGGGCGCAAGTATCGTAAACTTGATATCGTGTTTTGCTAACAGTTCGAGTGACTTGATGTCGACTGCTGTTTCTGCTAGCCACATCGCTTCGGGCTTCCGATGGAATCTGTGTTCAAAATCCCGGATACCCCAAATGATCTGAGTCTCTTTGTCTCTGTCATTTGCCAATGGCAGAATGATGTGATTGTAAACCTGAGCGATCGCGGAGCCATGACCATTGAATTGCTTCAGACTCTCTTTATCGGCGTTGAGGATCTCTTTGTATGTAGCCGGGTCGTTGACTTGCATCCAAGACAACAAGGTGGGCCCATAGTTAAAGCTCATCCTCGAATAGTTGTTGATGATGTTCTTGATTACGGATTTTCCGTTCAGGATCCGAGAGGCCGTGTTAGGCGCATAACACTCTGCTGTAATGCGCTCATTCCAGTCGTGGTAAGGATGTGCAGAATCCTGAACCTCTATAACTTCAAGCCATGCATTCTCGCGCGGGGGTTGATAAAAATGCCCGTGTATACAAATATGATTCTCCAAAAAGGTCCTTAGTTAGGTGCTTGCTCAAGGCTTACTTCCGCGTATCTTCGAGCTCAAACTCATTTACTTCACGCTCCAACTTCCACACGGAAATGCCCAGCGGTGGTAAAGTTAAGGAAATCGAGTAATCTCTACCATGAAATTTTACAGGCGAGGTCATAGCCAGTCCTTCGTTTAATACGCCACTTCCGGAATACTTGATGTGATCCGTATTCAGTACCTCTCGCCATGTACCACGGTAGGGCACACCGATCCGATAATGTTGTCGCGTCACCGGCGTAAAGTTGCAAACGACAATGAGCAGATCTTCCTTTTTATCCGCCCGTCTTTGAAACGCAATGACGCTGTTCTCCTGATCCGCATAATCAATCCATTCAAAGCCTTTCGCCTCAAACTGATATTGATAAAGTGCCTTTTCATTGGCATAAAATCGATTGAGGTCGGCGACTAATTTTTGTACACCCTGGTGTGCGCCGTATTGTAAAAGATGCCAATCAAGACTTTGATCGTGATTCCATTCCGACGTCTGTCCAAATTCCCCTCCCATAAACAATAACTTTGTTCCCGGATGCATGAACATGTAGCCAAATAAAACACGAAGATTGGCGAACTTCTGCCACTCATCTCCAGGCATCCTTCCTGCCAGTGAACCTTTTCCATGAACCACTTCATCATGTGAGAGTGGCAACATGAAATTTTCTGTGAATGCGTAAACTACACTGAAAGTGATCTCATTCTGATGATATTTTCGAAACACAGGATTATCACCAAAGTAATGTAATGTATCGTGCATCCATCCCATCATCCACTTCTGACCAAAGCCCAGACCCCCAAGATATGTAGGCCTCGAAACACCTGTCCATGATGTCGATTCCTCAGCAATAGTGATGGTATCCGGATATTGCCCGTATACCACTTCATTCATTTCCTTTAGAAAAGAGATCGCTTCTAAGTTTTCGTTTCCACCATGAATATTCGGTATCCACTCTCCATCCTGTCGTGAGTAATCCAGGTAAAGCATCGACGCAACGGCGTCTACACGCAAACCATCAATGTGATATTGATCAAGCCAGAAAACAGCATTGCTGATCAGGAAGGACCTGACTTCATCTCTCCCATAATTAAAAATATAGCTCTTCCAGTCGGGATGAAATCCTTTACGCGGATCTTCGTGTTCATAAAGAAACGTTCCATCAAATTTAAAGAGGCCGTGAGCATCGCCTGGATAATGTGAGGGAACCCAATCGAGGATCACTCCAATGCCTGCGCGATGAAATGAGTCAACAAGATATTTAAAATCAGAAGGGCTACCGTAGCGACTTGTAGGAGCAAAGTATCCTGTCAACTGATATCCCCACGATCCATAAAAGGGATGTTCCATGATTGGCAAAAATTCAACATGCGTAAATCCCATCTCCTTTACGTAGCCAACCAATTCTTCCGCAAGTTCAGGATATGTGAGTGATCGACTTTCTCCATTTTCAATTTTTCTGCGCCACGAGCCGATGTGTACTTCGTAAATAGAGTAAGGTTGCTTCTTGCCTGATTTGCTTTTTCGTTCGGCCAACCAGTGCTCATCATGCCATTCATATTCCGGCGTCCAAACGATGGAAGCTGTTTTTGGAGGAAGCTCGCAATACGTTCCAAACGGATCAGACTTTTCAAGGAACTCACCAGTATTCGATTTGATTGCATACTTGTATGCCTCACCATGATTGATGTCTTCAAAGAAACCCTCCCATATTCCGGATGAATCCCATCGCGGCAGAAGTTTATGTTTACCAGCCTGCCAGCCATTGAAGTTTCCGATGACACTTACCGTTTCTGCATTCGGTGCCCAGACAGCGAAGAAGGTTCCTTTTCTGCCGTCATCATTAATATGATGTGAGCCAAGCTTCTCATAAAGTTTAAAATGCTTGCCCGACTTAAATAAATGAACATCAAAATCTGTAATAAGTGAAAATCTTTCAGTTGAAGGTGCTTCAGCTTTAGAAGATGCTTTCTTTGCCATGCCGTTTGTTTGTTTAAGAATGACCCGTTGTCATATTTTCAGGAATTATAAAAATCAGATCATACATCATTTCGTTCCTTCTTTTTCTTCCTGGTATCGCCTCATATGATCGTAAATTCCCCGCAACGGAACCATCGCCCAATCCGGGCGACTATTCAGCTCGTATCCCAATTCATAAATAGCTTTCTCCAAAGAAAAGGTCCGGATCAATACATCCTCTTCATGAGACAGCTTATCACCCATTCCCATTCTATCCATGTATGCCCCAAGGTAGAACCTTCCGACATAATGTTGCCACTGTTCCGCCCAGGTCTCAAGAAACTCTACCTCTTTCGCAGGGTAAGCATCACTTAAAAGTATTTTACCGAACGCTGCATAGTTTATTGAACGCATCATTCCGGCGACATCTTTGAGGGGATTTTTCTTCAACCTTCTTTCGCTGAATGAAAAACCAGGCTCTCCTTCAAAATCTATAATTACAAAATCCTTACCTGTGAACAACACTTGTCCGAGGTGATAGTCACCGTGAATACGCGTTTTCATTCCTTTAATGCGTATCTGATGAATTTCACTAAAGCATTCCAGAATTTTGTCTTCCAACAATAATACCTTCTTAGCGAATGCCTGCACATCAGGTGCCAGTTTGCTCAAAGACTCTTCCAGAAGGTTGAATCGATCCCGCACCATTTTACGCAGCGACGAATAGATCGACCGTTGATAGTTGGCCGTAAACGGTTCAGGAGTAAAAGCCGGGTTTGATGTGTCTGACGCCAACGCCAAATGCATTTCGGCCGTACGCTGACCCAGTTTTGTCATCCGATCATAAATTGATTTGCCTATAAGTTCCTTTATCGGCTCGGGGACTTCCTCAAATTTTATCGAGGGTTTATTGATCAGTTTGGGGAGCTTGATACCCTTTCCTTTCTCCAAAACGCGCTCATAATATTTACCAACTGCATCCATTGACATCGTCCAGGCCTCACCCTGGTTCTCGACTCTTTCCTGAAGGAGCCCAAATACAATCACATTGTTTTCATTGTCATGATGCTCAATACTGCCCGCATACCGCGGCGAGTTTTGAAATGTCGTATGTTCAGTCAGGAAGCGAACGATCTCGAGCTCCGGATTCATTTCCTTCTCAATCTTTCGATAGAACTTAAAAAAATACAGATCATTAAATATGATCGCCGTATTGCTTTGGTCAGACTTCATGATCTTCGAATCAACGGCTTGGTTTGCGTCAATTTTAGCAAACACACTCGAATTGAATTGGATCCTGCCGCCATCATCATCGCGAACCTGAATTTCCTTCGCCATACTTACGAACAGGTAGTCTCTGAACACCTTGTCGTAACTGCTATCCATAATAAATCCGGGTGTTCCCTGAATTTCAGCGCGGCATACGACACTTTGTGCGGTGTATTCAACGCGCTCAACCATGCTATCCGAGGAAATGAAAGTCAAGGGAAGAAAATATAACTCAGGAAGGCGTTGAACATAATGCACCTCGAGGACGACAAGGAAATGTGTATCGCCTTCAACCTTTAATGGTATCGCCTTATTGATACTGACCTTATTGACAACCTTCGCTTTACCGCCGAACCATCTGCACTTCTTTAGAAAAGGTGGTAATACTTTGCGTTCAAGCGACCGGACCTCGTTGTAATTGTCAAACAGCTTTTCCCATGAAATTTCTGTCTTCACCAGTGGAAGTTCACCACTGGCTTCTGATTTTTCACGCTTCTCGGCCGCATCCACCTGAAACCAGAAATATCCGTAAGGACCGATCGTTATGGGATAGTCGCTCTCCCCTACGTTCATAAATCTATTCTGACTGAACACTTCAGTCACTTCAAATCCTTTGTAATCCGACATTTTTAACATCGCAGCTTGTGAGAACTGAGAAAGGTTAGCGATAATAACCATCTGCAGACTATCGTAGGAACGTGAAAACGCTAACACTTTAGCATTCGAACTCTCTATGAATTTTAAATCGCCACGTCCGAAGATGCTAAGTCGTTTGCGCATAGCCATTACGTTCTTCATCCACCAGAGGAATGAAGAGTGATTTTGCTCCTGTGTTAATACGTTTACAGACTCATATCGGTAAACAGGATCTGTAATGACCGGCAGATAAAGTCGCTGGGGGTTTGAAGCCGAAAAGCCTGCGTTTTGATTCATGCTCCATTGCATGGGAGTACGAACCCCGTAACGATCACCGAGATAAACGTTATCACCCATTCCGATTTCATCTCCATAATACAGCACTGGCGTTCCTGGCAATGAAAACAAAATGGCGTGCAATAGCTCAATCTTACGCCGGTCGTTGTTCATCAAGGGCGCCAGTCGTCTCCTTATTCCAACGTTGAATTTCGTGTCCTCTTCATTGGCGTATGCTTTAAAGAGATAGTCTTTTTCTTCTTCCGTGACCATCTCAAGTCCGAGTTCATCGTGATTCCGAAGAAAGACAGCCCATTGGCTGTTCTCAGGCGTAACCGGAGTCTGCTCAAGAATGTCAATGATCGGGTAACTGTCTTCCGTACGCAACGCCAGGAACATACGCGGCATTAACGGATAGTTAAAGTTCATGTGACACTCCTCACCATCACCGAAATATGCTGCCGCATCCTCAGGCCAGAGGTTCGCCTCAGCGATTAAAATCCGGTTCTTGTAATTTCTATCAATGTGACTTCTAAGTTTACGCAGAAATGTGTGCGTCTGGGGTAGATTTTCGCTGCTGGTACCCTCCTCTTCGAAAAGGAATGGAACGGATGCAAGCCTGAAACCGTCCACACCAAGCTTCATCCAGAAGTCCACAACCTTGATCATCTCAAGTTGTATCTCCGGGTTGTCGTAGTTCAGCTCTGGCTGATGTTTATAGAATCTGTGCCAGAAGTATGCTTTTGCCTCAGGATCCCAACTCCAGTTCGTAGTCTCATCAGACTTGAACATGACGCGAGCCTCTTTGTACTTTTCCGGCGAATCACTCCAGACATAGAGGTCTCGATATCTTGTACCAGGCTTTGCTTTCCTCGATCTTTTAAACCACGGATGCTGGTCCGAAGTATGATTCAATATCAATTCAGTAATGACCTTGATATTCTTACGGTGAGCTTCTTTAATAAATTGTTTGAAATCGGATAAGGTACCGTAGTCGGGATGTACGTCGCTGTGATCCGTGACATCAAATCCGTCATCCTTTAACGGAGAATGAAAGAATGGCAAAAGCCATATCGCGGTAATCCCGAGATCTTCAAGATAATCGAGTTTCTGAATAAGTCCCTGAAAGTCGCCGATTCCATCACCGTTGCTGTCATAAAAAGCGCGAACAGAAACTTCATAAATGATAGCATCCTTAAACCAAAGTGCTTCGTTGTTCCTGATTGTCTTACTCATTTATTCATATTAGTGGAGCTCAACTTTAAACAGATGAAAGGGCATCTTAAACGGATCAAGCCCTACGTAATTCCACTCCTGATTCCAGGTGTATTGTTCTTCCGTGATCAGGTCCGTTAACTTAACACTAAAGTTCTCTCCAAGCCTCAACCTTTCCTTTGGCAATTGAACATACCCTGACTGCGCCCCGTTGGGATCAAGGTTAACAATTACAAGTATAATATTTGAAAGGTCTTCAGTTGCTTTAATATATGCAATCAGATAGCTGTTCTCAATACTACAGAACTGCATATTCCAGGTCGACTGTAACGAAGCATTTTCCTTGCGTGCCTTATTCAGCAATGTAATAATATCCGTCATCCGATTGCTCGTCTTCCATTGGTGAAGTTTGACTTCAAATTTCTCAGAGTCCATATACTCTTCTCTTCCCGGAAGCGGGCGGTTGTCAACCAGTTCATACGCAGGTCCGTAAATTCCATAATTGGAAGACAACGTGGCCGCTAGAGCAAGCCTTAGGATGAAGACGTTTTCACCTTGATATTGCAAATGAAAAGGAAGGATATCAGGTGTGTTGGGCCAGAAGTTCGGGCGGAAGTAATTGCGTGATGAACCATAGACGAGCTCATTCATATATTCTACCAATTCCTCCTTGCTCACGCGCCATGTAAAATATGTATATGATTGATTGAACCCTGCCTTTGCCAGAGAAGCCATGATTCGCGGTCTTGTAAATGCTTCTGCGAGAAAAATTATGTCTTCGTGCTCTTTATTGACTTCTGAAATCACCCATTTCCAAAAAGGAGTCGGTTTGGTATGCGGGTTGTCGACGCGGAATATTTTTACACCTTGTTCGATCCAATAAATGATCACGGATTTCAATTCCATCCACAGTGCCTCCCAATCCTGAGATTCGAAGTCGAAAGGATAAATATCCTGATATTTCTTTGGCGGATTTTCGGCGTATTGAATCGATCCGTCCGGACGTTGTTTGAACCAGTCAGGATGTTCTTTTACATACGGATGATCCGGTGCACATTGAAATGCGAGATCAAGCGCTATGTCAAGTCCGTGTTTTTTTGATTCAGCAATCAGTATTTTGTAATCATCAAGTGTTCCCAAACCTTTGTGTATCGCTTTGTGGCCACCTTCATCGCTTCCAATCGCCCAGGGTGATCCGGGTTCTCCAGGCTCTGCCTTGACATTATTGTTCTTTCCTTTTCGATTGACTTTCCCGATCGGGTGTATTGGGGGAAGATACAACACGTCAAAACCCATCGACTGAATTCTTGGAAGAAGTTTGATTACGTCGCTAAATGTTCCATGTTTTCCTTCCAACGACGCCGACCTTGGAAACAATTCGTACCACGAAGTGAAATTGATTCTGGCACTTTCTACGACAACCTCGTATTCCTTATCAGTGATTGTTTCGTGTTCTTCTAATGGATACTTGAGTACAATGGCATTAAATTCTTCTGTTAATACATGTGCGACCGCGGATTCGTACGGACCCTGTAACTGACTAATCGCTGATTCAATCGCAGGATCTTTTTTTGCTGTGACCTTACCAAGCAATTGTAAGCCTTCCTGTAGTTCAACATGAACATCAACGTGGGCAGCAGCTTTCTTTTTGAATCCATCGTACCAGGTTTCAAAATGGTCAATCCAGGCTTCTATCTTGAATTGATAGACGCCTTTTTCGGTTACGGTAAACGATCCTTTCCAAAAGTCTTCTCCCGTGCTAATCATCTCGGTATTCTTCCAGGCCTTTGAGCCTAGCTTGCGATAGAGCACGGCAGCGCGAATGTGATCATGACCATCGCCCAGAATAGTAGCTGTAACATCAACACGCTCGTCTACAGAACGCTTCGCAGGATAAATACCACCGTCCACGAGAGGTTGAACATTTTCAATGATAACGCGTGATTGTCCTTTTATATCTATCATTTGAATTTCAATCTAGGTTTGTTATTTGTACAATAACCTGTCCGCTAGTTTCAGGTTATCGCAGAGTTTCTTGTTCTTATTTGAAGGTCGTGCAGACTATTTCATCTTAAAGATAAATGAACTGTAGGGCTTGCATTTCAAACTGAATGTAAAATCATTATTAAATCCTACTTCTATTTCCCTCCAAAGAAGATCTCTCGCGATATAATTTGAAGCATCGTCAAGACCCATCTCTAAAACAATATCCTTTGGTATCTGAACCTTAACGTCCTGATCTGTACTGTTGAAACCGGTGAGTATTACGAGTCTTTCTTCACCGTCGAAGCGCACAAATGCGTGAATCTTATTATTAAAGTTGCCTGCGTTGATGTTATATACCGTGATGTCGCGGTACTTGCCTGCCGCCAGGGCTTTGTTGCTGTTGCAAAGTGTCAGCAGGTCACTATAGAATTGTCGCAATTGTCTTTGTTCTGCATTCAGGGAGTCACCTGAAAACTTGCCACCACTCATCCACTTCTGATGCTCCGGTACACCCCAATAATCAAAGATTGTGGTTCTGCCATCGTCACTTTGAAACCCTGCCTTTCCAGCGCCCGGTTCTCCTACTTCCTGCCCAAAGTAGATCATTACTGCACCTCTGTCTATGGTAGCGCTGATCACCATTGCAGGTACAGCTTTCCATGGATCACCCGCGAAGAACTTTGAGGCTATACGCTGCTCATCGTGATTCTCCATGAAATGAAGCATGTTGTCATTAATGCCGCTTAACTGCGATTGTATCTCAGCGATATCAGCCGTGCTTCGTTCACCACCGACCAGCAGACGCAACGTATCATAAAGCTTAACCTTGTCGTAGAGATAGTTAAAGCGACCTTTCTCAAGGTAGTTCCTGTATTGATCGGAGTTATAAATTTCTGCGATGAAAACCGTTTCAGGATAAACCAGTTTGATCTGGGGAATTACCCAATGCCAAAACTCGACAGGAACCATCTCCGCCATATCACAGCGGAAACCATCTACTTTTTTAGAAGCCCAGAACAATAAGATCTCTTTCATTTTATTCCATGTATCGGGTACTGGATCGAAGTGCGTGGCATGACCTTGCAGATAATCTACGCCGTAGTTTAACTTTACGGTCTCGTACCAGTCATCAATCTTCGGACTGCTGTTGAACACATCGTTGCCGGTTGCCTTAGCGGGATGTTCTTCAAACTTTCCGTCTCTGAGAAGAGCAAAGGCATTGTCTTTCTGGAGCGTTCCTTTTGGAGTTTTAAGTGCTTCTCCGGGCAAATAGTAAAAATTGTTGGCCGCGCTGAATGCCTTTGTTGTATCATCCTGTTGGCCAAGGTCTTCAATACCATTTGGTTTGGCGTCAGATTTATATCTGCGCGCTACATGGTTTGGAACAAAGTCGAGTATGACTTTAAGTTCATGACGGTGGGTTCGTTCGATGAGTGCTTCGAACTCTTTCATCCGATTCGGAACATTGACAGCCAGGTCTGGATTTACATCATAGTAATCCTTGATCGCATAAGGTGATCCAGCGAGACCTTTCACCACATCGGGATCGTCTAGGGCAATGCCGGCAGTCGAATAATCGGTGACCAATGCATGCTCTATCGCACCAGTATACCAAATGTGGGTGACACCCAGTTCCTTGATTCCTTCAAGCGCGTTATCATTAATATCGTTGAACTTACCCACACCATTTTCATCCCGGGTACCAAAAGTCTTGTTGGTTGAATTCTTGTTACCGAACAGCCGGGTCATCATCTGATAGATCACCACTTTGCCCGACGAATTATCAAGAGACATGAGCGGAGGGATTTTTTCTTTGGGCTTAGTACAGCTTATTAAGATGCAGGCCACTAGCAGGCAAACTAATAGACTTCTCATGGGTTTGAATTTAAAGAGAAAAGACAGCAAAAAGCTGTCTTTTCTAAAATGATTTGCCTGTTTCTGACGAGTTCTAAGCCTTTCGCGCTTTTCCGGACCGAACGACATAAAAAATCATGATCGCGATACAGATCATTAGTCCGAGAAACTCTCTGGATTCTTCAATATACAGATGCTCCATTTTTGCAACATCATCAAATAAAGCAGCTTTATTTGATTGTTGCAGCCACTCCATCACACCTTTGAAATAGATGGTGCTGTAAGCCGCATAGAGAATTAACAATCCTATGATAAACTTTCGTGGATAATAGTTAAACGCTGCCATGATCGCCAGCACAGCCATCATACCGTAGATCAAAATCCAGATCAGTGGATCGGGATCATTAATCTGCAAGAAGGCAAACGCCAGAAACATGACAGCAAGAATAAAATTGAAGACTTTCATATCCTGTTTATACCGAAATGTTTTATTTCGCGATCCTTACCTGGCGGGTTACATAATTGTTTTGAGATACTTCGCGCCATTTGCAGCGCTATCCAGCGGATCTCCCGCAAAAGTATCGTGTTCAAGATACCAGTGCTTCATTCCGGCTTTCTTTGCATGTGTAAAAAGCTCTTTGAAATCAATTGAACCTGAACCCACATCCGCGTTCTTTGTATTGTCGGTTTTGTCCATGTCCTTGATGTGCCATTGCTCGAACAATCCAGGATATTTGTTAAAGTATTCTACGGGATTTTTGCCGGCTTTGATAAGCCAGTAAATATCCATCTCCATTCCAACTTTCTTGGGGTCGAGCTCTTTTAGCATGACCTCGAAAGGTATTTGTCCATCGACGGTATCGAACTCAAACGCATGGTTATGATATTGAAATCTGATGCCGTTTTTATTACAGACTTCGCCCGCTGCATTGAGGTCTGCGCAGATCTTTTTATAATTATCGATCGACGTACGATCAGGCTCCTGAAGGTATGGCATCACCATAAATTCCTGGCCATTCTTCTTGGCGTCTTCAACCGCCTTCAACCAGGTGTCGCCTTTAATTAACCCGAGGCCGTAGTGGCCGCTTGTCACCTTCATGCCTAGCCCCTTAGCATACTTACAGAACTCTGTAAAGTCCATTCCAAAAATCTTTCCATCGTTATAGCTGAACGTTTCGAGTTCTTTATAACCGTATCCGGCAATTTTCTGAAGAACGCCTTTCGGGTCTTTAGAAATATCGGACCTAACAGTATAAAGCGCGAGCCCCATTCCCTTCTGCGCTTTTGCGGCTGCCAGGAAAGAGGGCAACGATAAAAGTCCGACAGCAGCAAATGATGCTGTCTGGACAAATTCTCTTCTTTTCATTTTAATGAGGGTTGTAAAGTTTTATCAAATCGATTGGGCTATGTGTTTTAAAGGAAATGAAAATGGTGAGCTGTCTTCACCAATTTCATCTCAAAATCATCTTTTCGGTTATTCAATGTAATCTATTTGTTCTCCATTTTTATTCCGCTGAAGTAAAACATCGATTTATCACCTGCCTCAGCATTTTTGAAAACAATGTACAAGTCGTGTTTGCCCGTTTCAGGCGCGAGCGCAGTCGGCAGCATGGACAACCCTTGCTTTCCACTCTTCACTTTGCCCAGCAATTTGCCATCCGGCTTGTCGATGTGTACTTCAATCTCTCCACCAGGATTGGAACTTAGATCCATGATGTAGGTCATTAACGTAGCTTTTTTCACCCCTGTCAAGTCGATTCCTTTGTACATCGCGGTTGCACCGTTGCGAACATTCTCCAGCGCCCAATTGCCCTGATAGTTTATCTTTCGAGCGATCTGAAGTTCGTCGGCACTGTTAGCGCTCATCATACCACTCCGCAACACAATAGCGTCGCTGCTGGAAAGCGATGGAATCTTATCCTGAGCCTTATCAAAATATGTGGCAGTTAATACGTAGGCTCCATCCGCTTCTTTGCCTGGTTTCACAGAACCCGTGACAGGCAACTTTTTTTCAATCTTGTCGCCCGCCAATGAAAGTACGAACTCTACCATCTTCCTCGCGTCATCAACGCCGATCTGAGGGTGAGCTGCCATTTCAATTGTTCCCCATACGCCTGCGCCTCCTTTTATAACTTTTGCCGCCAGTACATCTACTGCGTCTGTTTGCCCTTTGTATTTTTTCGCTACATCCTTATAAGCAGGACCTGCAGATTTTTGGTCGATCATGTGACATGATTTGCAATCACTCTTTTCGATGAGTGCTTTGCCAGGTAGCTCAGCCGTTGGCATCTGATGGCCCTGCGCGATCTGTGTCATATCAAATCCCTTCAGATAATTGAAAGTGACGCTTACCGCTTCAGCAGTGATCTTGCCATCTACAAGCGAGCCATCTTCCTTATCGGAAACAGATACCGCGTACTCAACTGGTGTATCCGGGAAAAAGAACGTTTGATTTCCACCCGTGATAACCGCTTTCACTTGAGGAGGCTGATTGCCTACAATGACGCGGGTAGTTGCCGTTGACACCAAACCTTTATCATCTTTTACATTCAACTTTACATCTATCACACCGGGCTTGTCAAAAGTCGTCGTGAATACACCGTTTTCTGAGGTCAGCGTCTTGTCGCCAGCGATTAGTTCATAAGTCATTTTGTCTCCATCAGGATCTACAGTGCCTTTCGTATTAAAGGTAACTTCTAACGGAGTGGCACCCGATTTTCTGTCGGCATCGAACACAACAACCGGAGGTCTGTTGCCGCCATTGTAATCTATTCGAACGAGTCTGGCATCCAGGTTTTGTTTAAACCATACGGTACCATATTCCAACATATACAATTTACCGTCCGGGCCATACGCCATGTCGCACATGTTATTGAATGTTGTGTGCGGCATGAATGGCTCCATGTCGGCAATTGCGCCCTGGTCATCCATCGTTACCAAGAACATCCAATTACGAATCCAATCATAGATAAGAAGTTTGCTGTCGAAATAATCGGGGAATGCTGTTGACACGCCTTTATAATTCTCGCTATAGTAAACCGGACCAGCCATTGCATTTCTTCCACCTTCCTTCACCATCGGGAATTCGTCCGATTTTGTATATGGATACCAGACGTATGCCGGATTTGCTGGTGGCAATTCCCGCTTACCTGTATTGTTAGGCGATTCGTTGATCGGTGCTTTCGGATCCCGCTTGGCCAATACTTTCTTGTTTGCAAAGTCGTACTTGGCGTATGCATAGTTGTTTCCAACGAAATACGGCCAACCAAAATAACCTGCCTTCTTCGCTTGATTTACTTCGTCATAACCACGCGGACCTCTTAACGAATCGTTCTGACCTGCATCCGGACCCACTTCGCCCCAGTAGAGATAACCGGTCTTCTGATCGATTGAAATTCTATAGGGATTGCGACAACCCATTACATATATCTCGGGTCTTGTTTTCGCTTCCCCTTTTGGAAAAAGATTGCCATCAGGAATAGTATAGGTTCCATCAGCTTCGGGATGGATCCTCAGGATCTTGCCACGAAGATCGTTTGTGTTTCCTGCAGACTTTTGAGCATCAAAAGGTGATCGTCCTGACTGTTCATCTGACGGACTGAAACCATCCGAAGCGAATGGGCTTGTGTTATCTCCCGTCGAAACAAATAAATTCCCATCCGGTCCAAATGCCATGGATCCACCCGTGTGACAGCATGTCTCGCGTTGCGTGGCAACATCGAGCAACTGCTTCTCAGAACCCATATCAATTTTGCCGTTCGCGAACGTAAATCTAGCCACTACGTTGGCCGAACGTTCCGGATGCGAATAGAAGATATAGACGAATTTGTTTTCAGCAAACTTCGGATCAAGCGCAAGTCCAATCATTCCGTCTTCAAACTTGGTACCCACATTAAATGTGTTGGTCACCTTCACTTTGCCGACGGCAGCATCGTATAGTTTAACGTTACCTTTTCTTTCAATGAAAATGATCTTACCATCAGGCATGATCGCCATCTCGGTTGGCTCATCGAGGTTGAAATCGAGTACGGTTTTTGTAAATCTGTTTTCTTCGGGAGCGCGTTTAGTTTTTGCCTTTGCATAATCAAGACCTTTCTTGTCACCCAACGCATACTCTATCCCTTGAAGTAAATGATCGAGATAAGTTGGATCAGTATAACTTTCTTTCGTGTGGCCCATACCTGTATAGAACGCGCGGCCTCCATCGAATTCGTGATACCATGCGATAGGATGGCTTTCGCCATTCTCTCCACCCTGATATGAAGTCTCATCGAGATTGTAGATCACGTTGATATCCGGAGCTATAGACTTGTAGTTGTACCATTCATCTGTACGTGTCCATGATGGTGGCGTCGTATTGGTGCCGAAGTCTTTCACTTTCTTCACCGTGGCTTCCTGAGTCTTCGGATGGCTTTTGAAGTATGCGCCAATCAATTTGCCATACCAGGGCCATTCATATTCAGTATCGGCTGCAGCATGTATTCCTACGAACCCTCCTCCTGCTTCAATAAATCTTTTGAAGTCATCCTGTTGAGGAACGTCCAGCACGTCCATCGTTGTGCTGAGGAAAATAACGGCCTGGTAACGTTTGAGGTTATCTTCAATAAAAAAAGAAGCATTCTCAGTTGTATCAACATCGAATCCATGCCTCTTTCCCAGTTCTATTAAAGCGGCCTTACCGGCTTCGATAGACTCATGCCTGTATCCCTTCGTGCGCGAAAAAACGAGCACTTTTGGATTCTCTTTTTCGCCACAAGAGATCATCAGGCAGAACAGGACTGCAATCGGTAAATAAGATTTCATAAAGGGGCTCTGTGTGAAAGCGCTTGCTACTTAAGTTCTTTGATTTTTATGCTTCTGTACCAAACCTGATCGCCATGATCCTGAAGCGCAATATGTCCTTTTGTTGCTTTGCCGAAGTCGGGCATTGACTTGAACTTACTACCAGCGACCAATTTGTCCCAATTTGCATCATGCATTGTAAAGTTCACAACGTTCGTTCCGTTCAGCCAAAATTCCGTCTTGCCGTGATTCGAAACAAGCTTAGCAACATTCCATTCACCGGCAGGTTTAACAGTCTCTTTGGAAGAAGAGATCAGATCATAAAGATCACCAGCTCTGTGTTTGATGATTTTTGCGTCGGGATGACAAGTATTATCGAGTACCTGCATTTCAGGTCCTGTATTATAGGTTGCATCATATTTTTTATCTTCTACCACATTGAAAATCACGCCGCTGTTGCCACAAGCAGAAATCTTCCATTCAATGCTGAGTTCATAATTTTCATACTCCTTATCGGTGATGAGATCTCCTCTTCCATCTTTTACCGTTTTGTCAAGCGTCAACGCACCCGCTTCAATTTTCCACGCAGGTGATGCTTTCGGAGTGTTATAGGTTCTCCAACCTGTGGCAGTTTTTCCATCGAAAATCAGTTTCCAACCGTCTTTCTTTTCAGCATCTGTCAGCGTGTTCTGCGCCATCGTTACCACATTCATGGTCAGGCAAAGTATTGTTACAAGGGCAATATTCTTTTTCATGGTAGTTGTTGGTAATTTTTAAACTAGGGCTATGCGCACCTGATTATTGCCATAGCCTTGAGTATAGACAATTAATCTTTGGGCTGCTCACCATCGAGCGACAGCACATACATCGCCATTTTTTCAGCGTCTGCATGTGATATATCTGCGTGAGGTGACATTGGAATTTCGCCCCAAACACCACTGCCGCCGCTGATGATCTTGTCAGCAAGAAGACCTACATTGGCTTTTGTGAATTCGTATTTCTTGGCAACATCGGTGTGGGATGGGCCAATGATCTTATTCGTAGGGTGATGACATGTCTTACAGTCACTCGCATCGACCAGCGTTTTACCTTGCGCGATCAGATCTGCTGAAGACTCTTTTTTAGGCTCTGCTATTTCCGTGTCGTCGTACGCATCCTTCTCTTCTGTTGCTTCTTCCTTTTTAGATCCACAAGATGTCATCGAAACTGTCGCGATTCCGACCAGGGCGATCATTACAAATAATTTTCTCATTGGGTTATTCTGTTAGTATTTTAATGCTTCTTATTATTTAGATACCAAGTATGGTCTTGTTGAACTTAGCGTTCTTGCCACTTGCGGCAAAATCATCAAACGCTCTCTCCGTTACTCGGATGATATGACTCTTAATGAATGGCGCGCCTTCCGCTGCACCTTGTTCCGGATGCTTGATGGCACACTCCCACTCCAATACCGCCCAGCCATCATAGTCATACTGCGCGAGCTTTGAGAAAATTGATTTAAAATCAACCTGCCCGTCTCCCAGTGAACGGAACCTTCCTGGGCGATTCACCCAATCCTGATATCCGCCATAGACGCCACTCTTTCCGGTAGGATTGAATTCGGCATCTTTAACGTGGAACATCTTTATGAACTGATGGTAGAAGTCAATGTATTGGAGGTAGTCCAGTTGCTGAAGAACAAAGTGACTTGGGTCGTATAGAATATTGCAGCGTGTATGCTTACCGGTAGCTTCCCAGAATCGCTCGAAAGAAATTCCATCGTGAAGATCTTCTCCCGGATGTATCTCATAGCAAAGGTCTACGCCTGCCTTATCAAATGTATTAAGTATCGGCAGCCATCTCTTGGCGAGTTCTTTAAAGCCGTCTTCAACAAGTCCGACCGGACGTTGAGGCCATGGGTAGAATGTATGCCACATCAAAGCACCGGAAAATGTTGCGTGAACATTGATGCCCATATTACGGCTCGCCTTGGCTGCCATCTTAAGCTGATCAACTGCCCATGCCGTTCTTGCCTTCGGATCCTTATGATATGCCTTCGGCGCAAACGAGTTGAACAAATCGCTGAACGCCGGATGTACTGCCACCAACTGACCTTGCAAGTGCGTTGATAATTCCGTCACCTGCAGTCCGAATGATTCTACTGTGGCTTTGAATTCATCACAATAGTCCTTGCTTTCTGCAGCCTTTTTCAAGTCGATGCAGCGTGCATCCCATGTAGGTATCTGCACACCGATGTAGCCCAGAGATGCTGCCCATTTACAAATGGATTTCAGATTGTCGAATGGCGCCGCGTCGCCCATGAACTGCGCGAGAAAGATCGCAGGTCCTTTTATAGTCTTCATTAATTAGTTCTGAGTATTTAGTCCTGAGTATTTAGTTTGGTCTTAAT
>JBDSKX010000082.1:0-3064 GCA_039916665.1 Chryseolinea sp.
ACAAATGTTTTATTCGTCTAATCCTTTCTAAGGAGCTGATCGATACTCCACTTATAATCTCAACGTAAGAACTCAGGGTGGTAGTAAAGACCAATACCGATACAAATGCTGCTCGAGGATTCAGCAGTACTGTCAGATAGATCCCGAACGTCCGAGTAAACAGTGCGTTTTTCTAGTGAGGTATATCGCTTCGTTAACCAAATCACAAGTGCAACGCCATACTTAAAGGAGCGAGATCGCGGCGCCCGAGTCGATTTGGCAATTTTAAGGCGCCCCATGACCCGAAATGCAAACGAACGCGGCCAGATATCGAACAACAACTAATTCCAATAAGACGATCTGGATCAATAGGCATGTACTCTAATGCCTGAGGTTGTCCATATTCCCCAACCTGCATCAATCGACTGTTCTGGCGTAACGTGGTTCCTGATTTATGAAAAAAGAGTATAGAATCTCAACAACAGGCCGTTGGTAACAAGCATTCAGAGACTTTCTACGTCGACACAACTAAGAAAAAAGCGCCTTGTCAGGCAACTTCGAACTGCAGGAAAAGTTTACTGTACCTTCCTTTTAACCCAGGTAGAGTCCCTTATGAAGTACATTTTGATAGGCTACTTTTTCAGCATCATTTTATTTGTCTGTGCATGTAATATTTCATCCATACGTGCAGAAAAACATTCTGTTCACGACAACGCCAACGCTATTGCTCAGCTTCATGACGGCGATTTGGTGAACGTTTCAGGCGACACTATTTATGTCAAACGTGAAAACCAAATTATTAGCTATCATAAAACACAATTCGCAGCGGATACGCACGGATGGGTCATTGATGACTCAGTAGCCTTTAGTTATCATCCCGGAATTACAAAGAATTTCTGGATTCAACTTCATTCAAAAATATATCAGGATGAATCTGATTTCGTTGCTGTTAGTCAGAACAGTCGACGGAAGTAAAGTATTTCGGAATTAGCCAAGAGCGCTGTAAGGCGCGATCAAAACACTTCTCCGAGATTAATAAAAAATCCCCGCGACCCATCTTTGCCGAATCCATAGTCGATACAAAGATTAGTATTGGATCGCTTGTTCACTTTAATGCGAAGACCTGCACCACCACCTGGTATAACGGTCTGATACAATCCTGGAATATCTGACGAATATGTTTGCAGGTTGCCAAAGATCACAGCGCCAAACAACCCATTCGGTACTAATCGGAACCGATATTCAGCCTCAAGATAGGACATATTCTTTGCACGAAAACGTCCTTGAACGTAACCGCGACCTGTGTTGAAATAATCATCCCATCCTATGCTTGGTAATAACAAATAGGGTGGTTTACCATCTAAGGTCATCCAATTGAAATTCCATAGCGCAACCGTGTTGTGCGACCCTTTTGGAAATGCGAAATATTTTCTCAGATCTAAAACTCCAGATTGCCACGTTGTGTTACTTCCAAGCCAAGTTGGGCTCACCCGATATCTGAAAGTTGCATACGATCCACCGGTGGGATTAACCTGGTTTGCTCGATTGTCATAAAGTACCTGAAAATTAAAACCCGATGCCACTTCTTTTCTATGCAAACCGTATTGTTGAAAACTTGTTTCGCCGGCAGGAGGATTGACTTCGCGTTGACTCCAAAGTAAATCGTAGAAATACCCCACTCCTGCAAACAAATCGGATGATACCCGCTTGAGGACAGATTGATGCAGTTTGAGATAAGAAAAGTTGATGTCATATCCAGCCGACTTACTCGTGCTTGGCCCCAATCCATAGGTTTGAGAAGGGTAGCTCATATATCGCATATCGGAAATGAGATTGAATTTTTTCCCCTTCGTCCATATGTTCACAAACAGTGGAAGAATCACCTGGTTGTATTGCGTGTAGGAGACACTCGCGAGGATTGTCGAAGACTTCGAGTGATCATCTTTGTCTGTATAAAACACAGAGTTTGCAGCCAGCAGAACTGAGAATCCGGTTTGCAACGTATAGCCCGCAGCAGGCACGAGGGTGAACTGTAACCGCTCTTTCTTATCAGTCTTTGTAAGGTGGAGCTTTGGCTTTTTGTGTCTCATTTTTTGAAACACGTCCACAACATCTTTGTCCTTGTCAGTCGAATCATTTACCCTCGGAATAGAGTCCAGGGCGAGGACCATCGTTGAATCGTAAGTGTTTTGGGCGCGACAGATTTGTGCCCCAAGGCATGCCATCAGTAAAATCAACCAATGATATTTCTTCATGGGCTATCCACTGTATTTAAGTGTCCCATAAAATCTGAGTTTGACTTACTGATTATTGTGTGATTTATTGTGGTCGATTTAACCTGTAAAGTAAACCATTTGCTTTCACAAAACTATGAAATACTTGTTGTGGTCGAGATCTAGAAAGAAGCATTCAATTAACAATAAACTCTTCGGGCCAACAGATGCCGGAAACTAAACCCAGATCCTTCAAAAGATTGAAACGTGTGCTTGTCGTCGCGGCAACGATAGTCATTCTCCTATTCTTGGTCGGGTATCTTTACTTGCGGCAGGATAAGTTTGGACAAAATCCAGGGGGAGATCGACTCGCGTTGATGAGGAAGTCTCCCCATTTCAAAGATGGTCATTTCTTAAACCTCAGCGATACCCCCGAGATTGCTGAGGGTTATACGATGGCAGGCGTGATGTATAAATACTTTTTCAAAGGTTCACAGAGAAAGCGCCCCATAGATATATTGGTCTCGGTAAAGAATGATCTACATGCTATTCCGCCCGACGAAGATGTGCTGGTTTGGTTTGGACATTCGTCGTATTATATTCAGATCGATGGGAAGAGGTTTCTGATGGACCCGGTCTTCAGTGGTAATGCCTCTCCAATTCCCGGAACAAATACCGCCTTCGCTGGAACAGACGCCTATACCGTTGACGACCTCCCCGAGATTGACTACCTGATTATCTCACACGATCATTATGATCATACGGACTATGAAACGCTTATAGCACTTCAACCGAAGACCAAGCATGTAATATGCGGTCTTGGTGTTGGATCTCATTTTGAACATTGGGGATATTCCAAGGATGTTATTGTT
>JBDSKX010000083.1:0-55015 GCA_039916665.1 Chryseolinea sp.
TTTCAGATCAATTTCTACACAATTCAATTCCATTGGCGGAAGAAATTTTCCATCCGGCAATTGTGGGAGTCCTTCAACCTGACCGCTCACCCCAATGAATTGTTCAACGTAGTCGTACCATGGAGACAACTCGTTATAACGTACTGGCCAATCGACAGCGATACCATCTTTAGCATTGCCCTCGAAGTCCATGTCGCTCAAACGATAGCTTTGACGCCCCCAGGTTATAGAACGACCTCCAACGTGATAGCCACGCATCCAGTCAAACCGTTTTACTTCTGTATAAGGATTGTCAAGATCATTGACGAACCAATGCTTCGTTGACTGCTGGATTGTATATCCAGTCCGGGCCTGAACGCCTTGTTGCTTCAGGTCTTCCTGAGTAGGGCGCCCGGCATTTTCAAAATCCCAGGGATCTTTGGTGGCGGTGGGATAATCCGGGTGTTTCACCATTCGGCCTCTTTCCAGCACCAATGTTTTTAGTCCCTTTTCTGTCAGCTCTTTTGCTGCCCACCCCCCGCTGATGCCTGTTCCTACTACTATTGCATCGAACGTATTCTTCTGGTCCGCGTCGATATTGAGATTCATGATCAGTATGATATTTGCCTAAAAATAGATTTTTCAATCGATTTATAAAGCAAATCAATTGATGAGAGGTAAAAAAATTGGGAGTTTAGATGTATTATAAATAGGTGAGCGAACGAGCGCAAGAGTTTTTCGCAGGCGGTGTCGAGCGCGCAGATAAATGGCGGAGAAATGCAAAATCTAGATAAGGGGTAGACCCAATATCCAGAAAATGCCATCTCTCTAGTTGGTATTAAAATGCATGAGTCTTTTTTACGGCCGTAGCGGTGGAAAAACCATTACTTATCTAGTTTCCCGAAAGTTCTGCCAGCTCGATCCAGCGCTCAGTCTTTTTATCAAGTTGTTTGGCGATCTGGGAAATCTCCTGAGACCATTTTTGCAGCTGGTGATGATCGGTCGATCCGCCGGCCAGTTGGGAAGTTATCTCGGCCTTCTTATCCTCAAGACTATCAATTTCGCCTTGCAGCTTTTCATACTCTTCCTTTTCCTTGTACGTTAGTTTTTTCTTTTCCTTCTCTGCTTTTGCCGAAATCTGGGCCGGCTCAGGGTCCTTTTTGAATTCCGCTTCGATGCCCCCTTCCTCCCGTTCACTCAGCCAGTCGCGATAGTCGGAATAATTGCCATTGAACAATCTTATTTTTCCATCACCTTCAAAAACAAACAATTGATTGACGAGGTGATCCATGAAATAACGATCGTGAGAAACCAAAAGAAGACATCCGGCAAACTTGTCAAGAAAATCCTCAAGCACGTTGAGCGTATCGATATCAAAGTCATTGGTCGGCTCATCGAGGATGAGGAAGTTAGGATTCGTGACCAACAGTTTGAGAAGTTGCAATCGCTTCTTCTCGCCACCGCTCAATTTATCAATGAATGTGTATTGTTTCTCAGGTGGGAAAAGGAATGTGTCAAGGAATTTTGACGCAGACACCGATGTTCCGTCAGAAAGCGTAATAAACTCAGCAATCTCTTTCACTTCTTCGATAAGTCGGTTGCCAGGATTAAGCGGTACCGACTCTTGTGTAAAGTATCCAAACTTCGTTGTAAGGCCCGGGACAACCTCACCCCTGTCTGGTTTTTGCTTTCCGATGATCATATCCAGGAACGTAGATTTACCGATCCCGTTCTTTCCCACAACTCCAATGCGATCATTCTTTTTAAACACAAATGAGAAATCATCCACGACTTTGAGGGTTTCAAAACGCTTCGAGATATGTTCAATCTCGAGAATCTTACCACCCTGACGCGCTTCTTTTACGTCGAGCTCGAGTTTATCTTTCTTCAGATCTTGTGATGCTTTCTTTTCAAGTTCATAGTAAGCTTCTACGCGATACTTAGCTTTTGTACCACGTGCCCTCGGCTGGCGACGCATCCAGTCGAGTTCCTTCTTCAAAAGACTGCGCGCTTTTGTCACTTCAATCTTCAGAAGTTCCTCACGGTCGGCTTTCTTCTCGAGGAAGTACGCGTACTTGCCTTTATACTTGAACAATTGTCCACGATCTATCTCGATGATCTCTGTCACGACGTTATCAAGAAAATAACGATCATGTGTCACCATAATCAATGTGATATTTTGTCCGGCTAAGTAATTCTCTAGCCATTCAATTGCCTGAAGATCCAAGTGATTGGTTGGTTCATCAAGGATGATTAAATCAGGTTCAAGCAAAAGCAGCTGAGCAAGGAAGATTCGTTTGCGTTGTCCGCCGGACAGTTCTTTGAATCTCTTCGACATGTCGGGTACACCAAGCTTTTCAATGATCTCTGTCACTTTGTGTTCGTAATCCCATGCTTTGAGTTCTTCCATTTTCTCAAGCACTGCCTGCATCTTATCGGGATTCACATTCGGATCGTGAATACATTCTTCATATTCTTTAACAACTTTTGCGACTTCGTTAGAGTCACTAAAGAGCACGTCTTTTACCGTGAGGGAATCTGCGACAACAGGTTGTTGGGTAAGAAATCCTACTCGTATGCCAATTCTTGTACTAACCTTACCGTTGTCCGGCTCAATTTCTCCGGTCAGTATTTTTAAAAGCGTTGACTTACCGACCCCGTTGTTTCCAACCAGGGCATATTTCTCCCCCTGAGAGATTCCAAGAGACAAATCTTTAAAAAGCCAACGATCATTATAGGTTTTGGAAACCAGTTCTGCAGACAAGTAATTCACAGTCGTAAATTTTAAAGGGCAAAAGTAACCATTTGAATCTAAAAAGACGATGTTGTTTCATAAGGAAATACTAGGGGTGGCGCGTTTCTCCATTGCACAACTCATACAATCGCCACCAACATTTTAATTCCTCATAGGATCCAGTCCAAAGAGCACTTCAAGTAACGATTGAACTGCGTTTTTTATATCACTTTTTGTAAAGTGATAACCTTAACAAACGTCGTCGTAATAATTTAATGACGTGTGTATAACACCTATGAGGCAAATAATTTGTAACGAATCTTTCTTATTGTGTTGTCATTGTAGCATATTGAATACGATTTCGGTTATACGGCGAACCAAATTTACTTTTTAGACTTAGCTCTTTCATAAACGAATGAAGACGCACTATTACTTTAAGACATTAATAATCATTTTTTGTTCCTTATTCTCTCGTCAACTCGGCGCGCAATCTCCGGGCAAAATCACAGTAACTGCTTACTTCTTTGGAGGTCCAGAAAAAGTCGATAGCATCCCTGCAAATAAACTCACTCACATTGTCTTCAGCTTTTGCCATCTAAAAGGGAATGTACTCCAGGTAGACAACGAAAGAGGTGCAACTGCGATTGCTAAACTTGTTGAACTCAAGAAGATTAACTCATCTCTTAAAGTTTTACTTTCACTCGGTGGATGGGGTGGCTGTGAGACCTGCGCCGATGTTTTTTCCACCGAAAAGGGACGAAAAGATTTTGCGCAGTCCGTTCTGCAACTCAACCAATACCTTAAAACTGATGGTATCGACATCGACTGGGAATATCCTGTTGTCGAAGGATATCCGGGACATAAGTTCGGCCCGTCAGACAAGCAGAATTTTACAGCTCTCATTCATCAACTCAGAACAACTCTCGGTGGTAAATATGAGATAAGCTTCGCCGCGGGTGGTTTTCAAAAATTCCTGGAAGATGCTGTAGACTGGAAAGCAGTGATCGGGGAAGTGGATCGAGTGAATCTGATGACTTACGATCTTGTAAATGGAAACTCTTCGATGACGGGTCATCACACAGCGCTTTATAGTAACCCCGACCAAAGAGAATCAACCGACAATGCCGTTCAATATTTACTGAAGATTGGAGTTCCCGCCAACAAGCTTGTGATTGGAGCCGCGTTTTACGGGAGGATGTGGGAGAATGTATCTCCGACTCGTGACGGATTATATCAATCTGGTAAGTTCAAGAAGGGGATGAATTTCAATACGTTCAAGACTGAGATTAGTTCCACGAATGGTTGGAAGATGATGTGGGACGATGTGACGAAGGCTCCCTACGCTTACAACGCAGATAAGAAACTATTTTTTACCTATGATGATCGCAAGTCGATGGATTTAAAAACCAAATATGCGATCGATCATAAGCTCAATGGGATTATGTTCTGGGAAATCACGAACGATACAGTTTCCGGTGGTTTACTTGACGCCATTAATACGGTTGCAAGTACGTACAAGAAAAAGTAGAAGTGATCCAGACTTTTTTTAACTAGATAAAACAGAAGGCGATCGATGCAAAAAACAGCTGCAGTATTCGCTGTTGTCGTGGCAATGTTCACCACCAGCCATGCTCAAACGGTCAAGGAAATTATTAAGAAGGGAGAAATCCAGTACAACGCGAGGGAGTATGTCAAAGCATTGGTGATTTTTCAGGACGGCCTGAAGGCATTTCCCCAAGATGCCAAAATCAATTTCTGGACTGGCCTAACGTATCTTTCGCTCCCAGCCAAATCAGAATCGCTTCGATACCTACAAACAGCATTCACGAACGATCACAAGGTGGACCCAAAGATCTACTTTTATCTTGGACTGTCTTACCATAGTAACAAACTGTATCAAAAGGCTGAAGAATTTTTCACGGAATATAAAAAGAGGCATCGTGCTGACGCTGAACTGGCCGACGAGATGATACGTCAAAGTGAGTTTGCTGACTCGGTGACACGGGCTCCGACCAACGCAGTGGTTGAGAATGTTGGCAGTGCTATCAATTCACAATTCCACGAGTATTCACCTTTGGTTTCTGCCGATGGCAACACAATGATATTCACCTCCAATCGACCTGATGCACAAATTAAGGGTCCATTGTTTGAAGATATTTACATTTCGAAAAAAATAAAGGGACAGTGGAGCATGCCCAAGAAGATCAGTCCAAACATCAATATAAAATTCAATGATGCTGCCGCTTCTTTGTCCGCCGATGGAAAGACACTTGTGATCTATTATGAATATGGTGGTGGAGACATTTATATATCAAAACTTGAAGGTCAGGACTGGTCGAAGCCAACACCATTAAATAAGAATGTGAATACGCCGGGATTTTGGGAAACATCAGCTTTCCTCGCGCCCGATGGAAAGAAACTTTACTTCACGAGTAATCGACCAGGAGGAATGGGTAATCTCGATATCTACGTAAGTGAAATGGAATCTACGGGTGATTGGGGGCAAGCAAAGAATCTTGGCAACGTGATCAATACAAAAGGCCGTGAAGATTCACCGTCATTGGACAATGCAGGAACAACTTTGTATTTCGCCTCTAACGGTCACAGAGGAATGGGTGGGATGGATATTTTCAAAAGTGAGCTTAAAGAAGGTAAATGGCAGAAGCCGGTGAACATGGGGTATCCTATCAACTCTGTTGAAGACGATAGTTTTTTCGCAATCACAGGAGATCATAAGCGCGCTTATTTCTCAACACTTCGCGAAGAAGGAAATGCAGAGATTTATACACTGACATTTATAGAACCAGATCTAGGCATCACTGTCGCGAGCGAACAATCGAATCAAAAGGTCATGGAAGCAAAAAAAGCGATCCCTCCTCCTGTCGCGAAGTCATCAGCTGCCAAGACGCCGCGGTCACCACGGAAGAGCAGTTCAACAAAACTTCCGGTAGCTCCCCCAGTAAAGACGTTTGATATTGCCAAGACACCTGTTAACATCGACAAATCAATTCCAAGAAAGTATATATTCTTTGAAATTGCTGAAGATGACCTCAATTCCGACGCTACAAAAAAACTGCTGTCGGTTGTCAGCATTCTCAACCAAAAGACTACCGGCGGAAGCCTGATTGAGGGCCATACCGACAATACAGGAAGTGCTATTCTTAATATGGCGCTTTCCATCAAGCGCGCTAATTCCGTAGCGAAGTATTTGACGGTAAAAGGAATTAGTCCGTCCCGAATATCGGTTACTGGTTATGGATCAAAGAAACCGCTGGTATCCAATGACGATGAAAAGGATGGCCGAGAACTGAATAGGAGGATCGAGATTGCTTTCACTAAATAATCAAATGCTTTTCACCGCTGCGCAGAGAACGGCAGAGTCCCTACCCCTCCTTCCTCAAAATCTGCAATGGTGGCGTGTTAATGACCTCGCGGGAATTGAACCATCCGATTAATACAGTAAGGAAGATCACACCAAATCCAATCACCAACAATTCGATCCAGTCGAAAGCAAAGGTGATTTCAAAGAAATATTTCGTTAGCAAAAAACCGCCACCGATCGCGAGTATCATTCCTGTAAGGGCTGAAAACAATCCGAGCCAAACATATTCGATCAGCGTAATCTTAGTGATCTGACGCGTACGCGCACCTATGGTTCTCAATAACACATTCTCTTTGATTCTAACAAATTTGCTGTTGATCACGGCCCCAGCGAGGACTATTAATCCGGTGATGATGCTGAACAATGCCAGGAACCGGATCACAATACCGAGTTTGTTAAATAATCCATTTACTGTACTCAGTATTAGTCGTAAGTCAATCAGTGAGACATTCGGGAATTGCGTCACCAGTTGTTGTTGAAATGTTGCTGCTTTTGATGGATCATCAATACGAGTAGATGTCACAAATATCTGAGGTGCTTCTTCGAGGGAACCTGGAGGAAACACAAAGATGAAATTTGGAGGATTTTTTGGCCAGTCAACTTTACGTATTCCGGAAATGTGTACTGGCAACGCTACACCTTGAATGTCGAACACCAGCGAATCTCCAACATCGACAGCCAACGATTCTTGCATGCCTTCCGAGATGGTGACCCAAATCGAATCACGGCCTGCCTTCTTGCTGTGAAGTTCTCCCTTTACCAATTCTTCTGAACCGTGAAGACTATCGCGGTATGTAACTCTATACTCTCGTGTCAATGCCCAGTTGGGAATTTTATCTGTAGTATCACTTACCAGCCTGTCAACTGATTTACCCTTCAGTTCGCTGATACGGCAAGTAACCATCGGAACAACCTGATCAATCTTCAAGTGGTTTGATTTCATCAAATCTAATACACCGTCCTTTTGAGTAGGTTGGATGTCAAATAGAATCGTATTGCTCTGGTTCTCCTGGCCAGTATACTCAACCTGACTGAGCATGCTCTCTTCAATGATATTTAATGTTGAGATAATAAATGCGCCTAGCCCTATCGTAACGAGCAAAACTCTGGTTTGATTGTTTGGCCGGAACAAGCTTGAGAGGGAATGTCGGAGGATAAAACCGGCTTTGTGTGGGAAGAACCTCCTGACAAGATATAATAACAACATTGCGACAAGCGTGAGACATCCAAGTGCTGCTGCAAGGCCAAGAAAAAAGTATATTCCTGTAATAATACTTTTTGTTTGAATAGCGGCAAAACCCAATGGAAACAATGCGATGAGTATGATCGCTACAATTCTTGTTTTCGATTGTCTTGGTTTTACGTCGTTTGTTGCACGAAGCACACTTAACGGAGGAACAAAGCGTACCGACACTAAAGGTAGAATTGAAAACAGCACCGACACCAATGCACCGATTAATAGGCCCATCAGTAATGACATCCATGAAATCGAGAATTCCACCTTGAAAGGCAATATTCCTTTAAGAACAATAGGAATAAGTTGTTGTATTCCAATACCCAATACGGATCCAATAAAACTTCCGATTAATCCAAGGGCAAATATTTGAATGAAGTAAATATTGAATGCCTGCCATCCAGACGAACCGACGCATCGGAGCACTGCAACCTCTTCCCTTTTCTCGCGCGCATAGATATGAACAGAACTTGCCACACCAATGCAGCCGAGTATTAGCGCAACGAACGCTAACAAAGCGAAAAACCTGTAGACTGATACAAATCCACGACCAAGACCATTCTTTCGTTCTTCGACTGTGTCAGAAGAGAAACCATTCTTTTTCAAGACGGGTTTGATCATGGTAATCAGTTGATTGGTCTGTTCGTCGCTTGTGGTTTTCAGGTAACGCTTGTAGTTGATCCTACTGCCATACTGCATCAATTTTGTGTCGTACAGATCGTGTAGTGAGATATAAATAGACGGCGTAAAAGAAGTCATGATTCCGCCACCACCAGGAATTGCCTTCACTATGCCTGCAATTTTGAATGTGAGATTCCCAACCTTGATTGAATCATCAGAACTTACTTCAAACTGGGTTGCCAGACTTTCATCGAGTACAGCATATCCGCTTGATAGAGGCTTATTGATCTTTTCTGCAGCACCCTCAGGCAATGTTTCAATCTCGCCGTAAAAAGGAAAAGGCCCTTCCAAAGCGACCAGCTTGATCAATCTGGACTGCTTGTTGTGAAGAAACACAACCATTGAAGCCATATTTACTTCCCACGCGCTCTCAAGTTTTAACGAGTCCACAACTGTCTGTATCTCTGGCTTCCGGATGTCCTTGTCACCGTTAATAACAAAGTCTGCCCCTATCAACTCCTTTGCATTTCTGTTGATATCATTCTCCATGGTATGGCTGAACGAATCAAGTGCCACAACGGCCGCGATACCCGTAATCAACGATGCCGTAAAAAGGAGAAGTCTCGAGAAATTTTGCCTGGCGTCGCGAAGTGCCATGAGCCAGACCCACCTGTCACGAAAAATGGACTTCGTATTTCTTTTAAGCTTGATGACGTAATCAATCATATAAGATTTGTCGGTTAAGCCCGTTGAAGTTGATGAATTTCTTCTTCGAGTTTACCGCCCTTCATTCTGAGGATACGATGCGTTTTCTGTGCGAGTTCAAGATTGTGCGTGACGAGTACGAGTGTTGTACTCTTCTCTTTATTCATAGTAAATAAAAGGTCAGTGATATGGTTTGCGTTTTCTTCGTCCAGGTTACCCGTTGGTTCGTCTGCAAAAAGAATCTTGGGGTCTGTGATAAATGCGCGGGCCATGGCTACGCGTTGTTGTTCTCCGCCAGATAATTGAGACGGATAATGATGCGATCTGCTCTCCAGTCCTACACGCGTCAATAACTCCATCGCCTTAGGCGCAACGTCCCGTGTCCCGCGGAGTTCAAGCGGGACCATCACATTTTCAAGTGCCGTTAATGTGGCCAACAACTGAAAATTTTGGAAAACGAATCCAACATATTGATTTCTAAGATAAGCTCGGTCATCTTCATCCATAGCGTTGAGCTTAAACCCCATGAGACTGAGGTTGCCGGAAGTTGCCGTGTCTAGTCCGGCGCATAGCCCAAGGAGTGTTGTTTTTCCACTACCTGATGGACCGATAATCGCAAGGGAATCGCCTTGGTTGACTGAAAAGCTAACATTATCGAGAACCGTTAAGTCTTTCCCGGCAGAACGATATATTTTTGTGAGATTTTCCGACTTAAGAACTGGTTGTGACATGATTTTTGTTAGCTCAATATGCTAGTAAAGCGTTAATAAGGTAAAATTGTTTCAGTTTTGACGAAAAGCCTACTGTGTTTATGTCGATAGTCGCAAAAAAGGTGCTATTTATTTCATGCCTGGTTCTTTTATCATTCACCACCCCGCCGAAGTTGATTTTATTCTACGGAGATAGCTTAACCGCGGGATATGGGTTGTCGACAGAAGAGGCGTTTCCCTCTATTATTGATAAGAAACTCAAAGAAAAAGGCAAACCTGCGAAAGTTATCAATGCAGGACTAAGTGGTGAGACCTCGGCCGGCGGCCTTAATCGCCTTGGTTGGATCTTGAAGCAACCGGTAGATGTTTTCGTCCTTGAGCTCGGCGCTAACGATGGTCTTCGCGGATTACCCCTCGCAGAGACACAAAAGAATCTGCAGTTGATTATTGATAAGGTCATGGCAAAGTATCCAAAGGTTAAGATTGTAATCGCTGGAATGATGGTACCGCCGAACCTGGGTCCTGACTATACAACGCAATTTCAAAAGATATATCCAGACCTTGCCAGGAAAAATAAAGCAACGTTGATTCCGTTCTTGTTAAAGGGTGTAGCCGGTGACGAAAAACTCAACATCGCGGATGGTATCCATCCCAACGTAGAGGGACATAAAATTGTGGCGGAGAACGTTCTTCAGGTTATTGAACCGCTGCTTCAGTGATTATTTTATTTAAACAAACAACATGAAATTAGTGTCAACATTTTGCCTCTTCTTGATTTTCAGTTTTTCTGTTCAGGCACAACTCAGTCTTAAAAAACTTAAAAATACAGTTACCGGACAATCATTGAGCACTGAAGAAATCGCGTCGGGATTAAAAGAGGCGTTGATCAACGGTACCTCAAAGGGAACCGATCTCGTTTCCAAGCTCGATGGTTATTATAAAAATCCTGAGATTAAGATTCCGTTTCCACAGGAAGTCAAGAATGTTGAATCTCGTTTGCGCCAGATAGGATTGGGAAGCGAGGTCGACAAGTTTGTTGAGTCATTGAATCGGGGTGCTGAAGATGCTGCGAAGGAAGCAAATCCAATCTTCATCAGTGCGATCAAACAAATGTCCATTCAGGACGCCTATTCAATATTGAAGGGTAACAATGACGCCGCTACGCAATATCTTAATAAGACCACATCTCCTTTGTTGAAGGACAAGTTCTTACCGGTAATTAAAGCCTCATTGGAGAAGGTGAATGCCACCAAATACTACAGTGACCTTGTAACAGCTTACAACAAAATTCCATTGATACAGAAGGTAAATCCCGAGTTGGACCAATACGCAACAGACAGGGCAATACAGGGACTTTTTGTGATGATCGCAAAGGAAGAAAAGAATATCCGTGAGAATCCATTGGCGCGGACTTCGGACATTTTAAAGAAAGTATTTAATTCCTCGAACTAGCGCAAGTAGCAAATCATCTGCTAAACAATTGGACTATTGATCGCTAAAAAACGATGCTAAACGGCAGCCAGGTAATCAAACAACGCAAATAAGTTCGACGGATATTTGACATTCATAATTTACGAATCGCCATTAAAAAATTATAATTCTTTCCAGCAGAACCCCTATACTTACTGTTACAAAGAAAGTGTGAAGTTACTATGAAGGTCGCTCTGTTTATTCCATGCTATGTTGATCAATTTTACCCAACGGTCGCGATTGCATCACTCGAGTTGCTGGAGAAATTTGGTGTTGAGGTTTACTATCCTGAACAGCAGACATGCTGTGGACAACCCATGGCAAATTCCGGATTTGAGCATCTGGCGGGATCCTGCAATAACCTATTTATAGAAAATTTCTCAGGGTACGATTATGTTGTTTGCCCTTCGGGAAGTTGCGCGTTGCACATTAAAGACCACCTGCATTCAAAAACAAACGAGCCTGAAGCCAAAGCAATCAGATCACAGGTAATGGAGCTTACAGAGTTTCTCACCGATATCTTAAATGTGGATGACATTCAGGCATCTTTTCATCACAAAGTTGGTATTCATCAAAGTTGTCACGGTCAGCGAGGACTTAAGTTATCGCAGATGACTGAACTCGTAGCCCCGCAGTTTTCAAAACCTGAGCGATTGTTGAAGATGGTGAAAGGCATTGAATTAATACAGCTTGAGAGAAAAGATGAATGCTGTGGTTTCGGCGGAACGTTTTGCGTGGCCGAAGAAGCAGTATCAGTGAAGATGGGTAAAGATAGAGTTGATGATCACATCCATGCTGGCGCGGAATATATCACAGCAGCCGACATGTCGTGCCTTATGCATCTCGAGGGAATACTGAGGAGGCGAAAAAGCAACACCAAAGTAATTCACATCGCAGAGATATTAAACGGCGCAACGGCATGAGTGAATTGAATGCTACAGTTTCCACATCGAACAAAGATCACGCTGAACGTGCTGAAGTCTTTAATAAAGATGAGGCACGGGTAAACTGGCACGATCAGACTCTGTGGTTCATCAGAAGTAAAAGAGATAAAGCTGCGCATACGCTGGCCGAATGGGAATTGCTCCGTGAGGCTGCATCTCAGATAAAACTCAATGTACTCGACAATCTTTTCCTCTACCTGCAGGAGTTCGAGAGAAATGCCATGACCAATGGCATCAAAATACATTGGGCTGCGGATGCGAATGAGCATAACGAGATTGTTCACGGCATTATAAAAGGTGCTGGCGTGAGCCACATCGTAAAGAGCAAATCGATGCTCACGGAGGAGTGTCATCTCAACGAATACCTTCACACGCGTGGTATTGATGTGGTTGATACGGATCTCGGAGAGCGCATCGTTCAACTCGCTGGTGAGGCGCCTAGCCATATCGTTCTGCCTTGCATACATTGGAAAAAAGAAGAAATTGGTGAATTGTTCAGCAAGCACATGGGGACTCCCAAAGGAAACAGCGATCCCCAATTTCTAACGGGGGCCGCACGGGCAAATCTCCGGCAACATTTTATGTCCAGCCGATTGGCAATTACCGGAGTCAACTTTGCAGTAGCCGAAACCGGAGAGATTGTCGTCTGTACAAACGAAGGCAATGCCGATCTCGGTGTTCAACTCGCGGATGTTCATATCGCGTGCATGGGTATCGAAAAGATCATTCCGAAGAGAAAACATTTGGGAATATTTTTGAGGCTATTAACCCGCAGCGCGACGGGCCAACCGATAACCACCTATTCAAGTCACTTTCGCAAAGCCAGATCCGGACAGGAAATGCACATTGTGCTGGTTGACAATGGGAGAAGCGAACGTCTTGGCAGCGATGATTTCAGAAACGCATTGAAGTGTATTCGTTGTGGCGCATGTATGAATACGTGTCCTGTTTATCGGAGAAGCGGTGGTCATAGTTATCACTACGCGATCGCCGGACCCATCGGTTCAATCCTTGCGCCAGGACTCGATATGAAAAAATATGCAGACCTTCCATTTGCTTCAACGCTCTGCGGATCCTGCACGAATGTTTGTCCAGTTAAGATTGACATCCATGATCAGTTATACAAATGGCGACAAGTGATTGTGCAAGACGGTTATGTTGCAGGTGGAAAAAAAACAGGAATTGGCATTATGGACTTTGTGTTTTCAAAACCAGGTGTCTATAGGTTTGCCGGTAAGGTTGGCCGTTGGATGATGAATCATTTTCCATTTGTTGTAAACAATAAAATGAATCCATGGTATAAGCAACGGGAAATGCCCGTCGCACCAAAGCAATCTTTTCACGACTGGTATAAAGAACGACAAAGGAAATAATGGAAAGCAGGGAAAGGATATTGGCTCAACTCAAGATACATCAACGGACTAACAACGTGTTGCCGCCTCTGGTGGTGCCTCCAGCCCAACCGTTGAATCTCGTGGATAAGCTTGTTACAATTCTGACTGGAATCGGTGGACAAGTGGCCAAAGTGACATCATGGAGTCAGATCAAGTCTGAGTTGCTGGGAATGCTTGGTCCAGATGAGCGCGCCATCAACCTTATACCCGAACTTGAATTTTTGCAACCGACACCACTAGGTAAAGAACCCCACCTGCTGGAGAACGTCAGACTTGCCGTTCTGAAGGGTCATTTTGCGGTTGCAGAGACTGGTGCGGTTTGGGTCACATCTGATTTGATGGGTGATCGCGCTCTACCTTTCATTTGTGAACGACTGGCTTTGGTGGTGGAAGAAAAAGATGTCGTCCCTTCGATGTATGAAGCTTATGAAAGGATTGGATCAGCATCTTATGAGTTTGGCACCTTCATCGCCGGTCCTTCCAAGACTGCAGACATCGAGCAATCACTTGTGCTGGGAGCACATGGCCCAAAGAGCATGACGATGTTTTTACTAAAGACCAACTAGAGTCAGGAGGTTCCTGTATGCTATGCCCGAAGGAACGGAAACCAGCTTACAAAGTCAGGTCTCAGTGGGTTATTCTTGGCCCTTTGGTCTATTTGATTTCTACCGGGATGAGTTATGAAGAAGCCCGAAAAACATCCGATGACAATTAGGAAGTAGTACGGAGAAGAGTGCAGCAAGCGTGTAACGTGGGCGGACATAGCGTTGCATGCATGTGTTGGACTCCACCCTGTAATTCACTTGCGCGAACCCCGGAAAATTAAGCAACCAAGACAAGCAAAGCACTATTCCAATTTTAGTCCAGCTCAGCGCGCCGCCTGCGTTGACAGCGAGCCATTTAAAAATTACCCGACTGTTGAACCGCAGGATTTCATATTTTAAACATTAGCAACGATTGGGTGATTAGTTTGCCCTCTCCTCAACCAACGCTATTAACGTATAATTATGACAAAATTCAGATGGTGCTTTCTAGTCTGGCTCGCAGGTGTAGCCGGTTTTGCAAATGTCTCCTATGGTCAATCTTCATCGCCATTACCCGTCCGGGGATTTTGTATTGCAGCACCCAAGCCGGCGGGGCTCGATGCGTTTGTTAAATTTATCAATGAAGAACTCGCACCGCGTGGCGTGAACACACTTATCCTTCGTGTTGATTTTAATTATCAGTATGAAGGTCATCCTGAATTGCGAGATAGTGTTGCCCTCTCGAAAGCGGATGTAAAGAAGATTGTTGCGAGCTGTAAAAAGAATAACATCAATGTCATTCCACAAATCAATTTACTCGGGCATCAATCCTGGGCGCAGACAACTTACGCGCTACTGCGTGTGTATCCTCAATTTGATGAAACACCTCACGTGAAAATGCCCGACAAATATGTTTGGCCAAATCCAGACGGCCTCTATTGCAAAAGCTACTGCCCATTGCACCCTGATCTTCACAAAATTGTGTTTTCACAAATTGACGAGATCTGCGATGTTTTCGAAGCGACTGCTTTTCATGCAGGGATGGATGAAGTATTTTATATCGGTGATGACAAGTGCCCGCGTTGTGGCGGACGTGACAAAGCAGAGTTATTTGCTGGTGAAGTAACCAAGATCAGGAATCACCTGGCAGAGAAAAAACGTGAACTTTGGATATGGGGCGACCGTCTGATTGATGGCAAAGCTACAGGATTGGGTATGTGGGAAGCGAGTATGAACAATACGCATAGGGCTATCGATATGATTCCAAAAGATGTGATGATCTGTGACTGGCATTACGAGCGGCCTGATAAAACTGCCGTGCTGTTTGCGTCTAAGGGATTAAGAGTTGTAACGTGTCCATGGAGAAATCCTTCTATTTCCATACGCCAGGTTGATGATATGGTAAGTTTCCGGAAAGATACACCTGCGCCTATGCAAAACAATTTTCAAGGTATTGTACAGACTGTGTGGTCAGGTCCTGAACCATTCCTGAAAGGTTACTATGCTAAGTCAAAAGATGACAAAGGCGGTGACAACACGCCTTGGAATTGCTTCACCACCACCTTCGACAAAATCAAATCGATCAAATAACATTGATGATCACACGTGTACTCCTGGTCGTTGCCATGTTGACGACTGCCAGTTTTGCTGAGGCGCAAAATCTGAAATCAGGTGGTGTGCTGAAGGCCGAGCAAGCGATCTATGACGTCAGACATTATACGTTATCCCTGACCGTAGACATTGAGAGCAAAAGTATAGTTGGATCGGTTGAAATTGATATCATCACAAAGGACACAACTTCCCTACTCTTATTCGATCTTGTTCATCTCCTTAAGGTCAAGAAAGTTTGGGTTAACGGTAAGGCTAAGCCTTTCAGTCAGGCGAATGATCTGTTACGCATAAATTGCAAACGTATTCTTGCAGCAGGGAAAGTAAAAGTCAAAGTTGATTATGGCGGGAAGCCCGGGGTATCGGAGAATCCACCGTGGTCCGGAGGGTTTACCTGGTCGGAAGATTCATTAGGCAATCCATGGGTAGCAATCACTTGTGAAAGCGAAGGAGCCAAAGTACTTTTCCCGTGTAAGGATCATCCGAGTGATGAACCCAATGAAGGAGCTGATCTCATTATTACGGTGCCAAAAGGGTTGTATGTGGCAGGTCCTGGTTTGCTCGTAAGACAATCAGCAAAAGCATCTCAAGAGACTTTCCATTGGAGGACGAAATACACGATCAACAATTATAGTATCCTGTTTAATATCGGAAAATATTTGAGAGTGTCTCGAATGTACCGCACTTCGGGCGGGCATTCCGTTCCACTTGAATTTTATGTGCTGCAGAATCATCGTCAACATGCTGACAGGTTGTTAAATTTTCTTGAACGCGCCGTGAAACACGAAGAGAAATTTTTTGGTGAATATCCATGGATTGATGATAAAATCGCGGTCTGCGAAACGACACATCTTGGAATGGAGCATCAGACGTTGAACGCCTATGGAAATAAATTTCGCTATACAAAATCCGGCGGAAAGGATCTTGATTGGCTTCTTCTTCATGAATTAGGCCACGAATGGTGGGGTAATAAAGTGACAGCGAATGACTGGGCCGATATGTGGATACAAGAAGGCATTTGTGCCTTTGGTGACGCATTGTACACAGAAGAATATGAGGGTAAAGACGCGTATTTGCTGCGGATGCAGGCGACGGCGATTTCGACTCAAAACCACCAGCCAGTGGTTCCGGGGAAGAATCTTGACTCCGATGCAGTATATCAACCCGACATCTATGGGAAAGGCGCGTTCTTTATGCATACTCTCCGCTATATGCTTGGCGATGATAAATTCTTCTCCACGCTTAAAAAGCTGGCTACAGATGGACGATATACTTTTGATAATCTGATCGACACCGACGACGTCGAAGCATTATTTAGTGGCGCGTATGGCGAAAGTCTGAAGCCGGTCTTTGACCTCTATCTGAGAAGTATAATGAAACTGGAAGTAATCGTTAGACAGGTTTCGCCTGGCGACTATGAACTCAGGCTCGTCAACATGACTTCATCTCTGCCTATCGACGTAGTTACCGACATTGGAAAGAAGCGCATGACCTTACGTGGTGCTCCATTGAAAATATCAAGTACTACTGCACCGGTGATCGATCCGGATTTATACTACTTGAAAAAGGTGATTTACGAATAGTGAGACCTCCATCAATCTTTCGCCTGCAAAACAGATATAGAAACCGACATGCGTGTCTTAAAGTTTTCACCGGAGGCGTGCAGACGCAGAGAATGCATGTTTGGTTTTGTACGTAACTCTGCGTCTCATCGGCGAAAACATTCTTAATTCGCGGGCGCCTTTGATGACGTCACGCATCTGAAACTAATGTGCGACATTCCGCTGTCAAATGCAGAACCTTGTCTTGCACTAGGCCTGTAGTTGACACAGTAGTCAGTGGCACAAAGGAAAGATCCGCCGCGTGTAACATATTTAATTGCGTATGGTTCCTGGGGATCATAAGCCTTTAGGGCGCCCATTGGATTAACCGCTACACCTTTCATAGCGAGTTCTCCGTAGTAATTCACATTGTATAAATCTGAAGTCCACTCCCAGCAGTTTCCGATAATGTCGAAAAGTCCATAATCATTCGCAGGATATGATTTAACCGGAGATGCTCCGGAGAATCCGTCATCGCTGCTATTGTTCGATGGAAATACACCTTGAAAGGTGTTGGCCATAAATTTTCCACCGGGATTTGATTCGTTGCCCCAGCTGTACCGTTGCCCTTCTTTCCCTCCACGTGCTGCAAATTCCCATTCGGCTTCAGTAGGTAGCCGTTTCCCGGCCCACTTGGCATAAGCAGCAGCATCATCATAAGAAACATGGACTACAGGAAACTTGTCTTTGCCTTTCAAGTTGCTATCAGATCCTTCCGGATGCTTCCAGTCGACACCTTTGCTCCATGACCACCACGTAGAATAGTCTTCCAATGACACCGCATATGCGGGTGGTGAAAATGTCAATGATCCGGCTTGCATCATGTCTTCCGCAGGCTTTGGTGTGCCGGGAGGAAGTTGCTTTTTCAAATCCTCCCAGTTTGGTTTTTTCTCAGCCGTTGTGATGTAGCCAGTGGCATCTACAAACGATTTGAATTGAACGTTGGTAACTTCTGTCTCATCCATCCAAAAATCATCGACGCGAACGCGGTGCGCGGGCCTTTCATAGAGATAAGATTCGGGATCGTCCGTTCCCATTGTAAACTCACCTCCGTGAATCCACACCATTCCATAGTTCTTATCTGCTGCTGCTTTTGGTTCAAGCGGGATTGCAGTGATCCCGCTATCTTTTTTCTTTTCATTATTGCAGCTTGCCAATACCACCAATAGAATACACACACATTCGATACGCATGACCTGTTTAGTAAAGTGTAAATAGAAATTAGAGAAGCCGAGTGTGGTGGGATATACTGGCGGCTTCTATTACGCAGCAAAACTATGATTTTTCTGGTGACAATTTCCAGGTTTGCGTTCTAGCGCATAAAAAATGAGAAATTTGCCTGAACAATCACATTCAGGCGGGGTTGCCCTGCAATGAATTTAGAAATTCGGATTGATGCTGCGCTGCGCTCACCGATCATTTTACCAAAATCTGTTCTCAGAAATATGAAATCTGTTTTTTCTGCCAACGATCTTGTGTACAGGATATGTATTCCAAACCAGCCATCCCAGTCTTCGAGTTGAGCTACCATCGGCAGTGCAAAGGATAAGTTTTGTAGTGCTTTATCCTTCTCAGTATTGTCGGGATCGGGAATACCATCTATGCCGCCCCTGCTATTGATATCTGTTCCTGAAAATTGAAATTTTATTTCCGGATAGAATGCAACCTCAGGAATTGGACGATAGGTAATCACAACGCCTGGTTTATACACCCAGGATCCGGCGCCACGACCGAGTCTATATTCTCCCGTAGGAGCCGTTACGTCCAGGGCAAACGTTACGCGTTCAAGCCCGATCGTATTTTTCTTGTAATATGGAACATAGAGCGCCGACATTTTGATGTCGCCAAGGCCAGTGGTATTTTCAAAGCCTGCAAAATTTCCTCTGAAGACATTGTGAACAACAGGAATCGCCATCCCCATAAGAAACTTCTCATTCTTTAAACCATAGAAGTAACCAGGCTGAAGCGTATAGAACTGCGATTCGTTGTGGAAGATATAGCTGTATATATCTATTGACATATGCGTTTTCATACTTACGGGATCGGCCGCATAATCCAGATAGATATTCTGTGAATAGGCAAAGTTACACCATGTCAATACTGTCAATAGCAGCCACCGTCCTTTCATTGTTTTCATCACCGTACCGTTCTAGTATAAAGATACAGTAAACACACTTATTGTATTGACTTCTCGTCGGGTTGTGAAAATTTTAAGGCGAATAAAAGGATGACGACATAACATATGATTGGAAGAAGATATGCTGTCGCTACGTCCTTGCTGTCGGCCACAAGTCCCATGAAATATGGAAGTATGGCACCTCCGACAACACCCATGACAATGATTGAGGCAGCCTTTTCTCGTAGGTCATTGAGATTTTTCATGCCGAGTCCAAAAATTGTTGGAAACATGATCGAGAATGTAAATTGAAGTCCAATAAGGGATATGAATGAAGGTAAGCCCAACTTCAACCAGATAAGAATACAAAAAATAATGCTACCTGAAGTATAAATGGCCAGCAACTTATTAGGAGCGATCCGCGTCATTAGCAGCGTACCTATAATTCTTCCCAGCAACATCATCAGCATGCTGAAACTAAAATAAATGGAAGCTTCGGTATCTGTCATCCCCGGCATATATGTTACAGAGTAGTTGATAAAGAATGCCCATGTTCCGCCTTGTGCGGCAACATTGAAAAACTGTGCTAGTGCAGCCCACCTGAAGTGACGGTATCTGAACAGTTCTCGGTATGTACGTTCTTTTCCAGAGGGAGGTTCGGATTCATTCACATGAGGAACTTTCAGAAGGAAGAAGGCAATGGCAATAGATAAAACAACGGCTCCAATACAGGCATAAAGAATTTTAACCGATACGAGGTCTGTTTGTGTATCCCCTGTCAATTTTTCTCTGAGGATAAAAAAGCCTCCGAGCAAGGGTCCAATGATGGTTCCGACGGCATTGAAAGTTTGTGAGAAATTGATCCGCTGTTCAGACTTGCGTTCGTCTCCCAACGCAGCGGTAAAAGGGTGCGCTACAGCTTCGAGTGTTGATAGACCGCAGGCAAGAATGAATAGCGCGATCCTGAAGAATCCAAAAGACTCCGCGCCGGCAGCGGGTATAAACAAGAATGCACCGAAAGCATAAAGCACAAGACCCAATAGCACGCCATTCTTATAACCGAAACGTTTCATAAAGAGTCCGGCTGGTATTCCCATCACCGCATAAGCGCCGAATATTGAGAACTGCACTAGTCCCGATTGCGCGAGTGAAACGTGTAAAACCTTTTGAAAATGTCTATTCAATACATCTCCCATCGAAATGGCAATTCCCCACAGCATAAAAAGGCTGGTGACGAACGTGAACGTCGCAATATATTTTCGGTCGGTCAAAGGAATACGATCCATCTCCATTTGGTTATTTGGTTATCTGATTATTTGGCTCCTGAACTTTGAGCATCTAAAAGAAAGACATCGGTTTCGTAAGTGGTGCAATTTTCAAGTTATAACAAAATGGATAGAATCAAAACGGCATCAGCATGAAGGTTTTTAAGGTGTGCTTTTCTTTTCTGTGAAAAAATATAAAATTTCCGGTGATATCGGAATGAATTTGGGAACATTGTACTAAACAGCCATTATGGAGACGCTTATTGCGACCCCTGGATTGACAACGGGCCGCTCAAATGTGCCAATAGAAGAATTTTATCGTCACTCCTATCCTATCGTTGCAAGATTTGTTGCTGGTATGAAAGGTACAGATGATGATGCCAAAGACATTTTTCAGGATGCCGTTATTATTTACCTCGAGAAGAATGATCAGGCGCTTTTGGAACCAATTAAAGATCAGGAACGATATCTGCTCGGCATTGCCAAGCATTTATGGTTAAAGAAGTTCTCAAAATCACGCCACATGATCAAGCTCGACGAGTTTGAATCATTGCTTAATATTCCGGAAGATTTCTATCCCAGCATCAGAACCAGTTTGCTGTTACAATTTCTTGAATCCACTGGGAGGAAATGTCTCGAGTTGTTGAGTGATTTTTATTACAGAAAGCTTTCGATGAAATCAATCGCTGATGCTTATGGATTTAGCACTGAGCGTTCGGCGACGGTTCAAAAGTATAAGTGCATAGAGAAATTGAGAGAAGAAGTAAAAAACAAATCACTGCTTTATGAAGACTTCTTTGAATGAGGTGATGACCATCGAAAAGCATCTCGAAGGAACTATGACTGGTCCGGAGTTAGTCGCTTTCAAAACAAAGATGGAAGTGAATTCGGCTTTGGAAACTAACGTGTCCATGCAATCCAGATTAATAAGCCTTCTGCGGATTTATCACCGGAAGAAAGTAAAATACCAACTCGAACAGGTACATCTTCATTTGCTGAAGACTGATTTCAGGAATTCCATTCAATCTATTTTTAATCCTTAACGTATGATTCATTCTTCATTAGTACCCATGGTCATTGATAACAATGGCCGTGGCGAGCGCGCCTATGATATTTATAGTCTGCTTTTAAAAGAACGTATTGTTTTTCTTGGAACAGGAATTAATGATGATGTCGCTAACCTTATTGTTGCACAGTTGCTTTATCTGAACAGCGTAGACCAGAAATCAACCATAAGTCTTTACATAAATAGTCCGGGTGGAAGCGTCTATGCAGGCTTGGCAATTTACGATGCAATCCAGATGATTCCTGCGCCTGTCTCTACCGTTGCCGTTGGGGTTTCGGCAAGTATGGGGACTGCATTGCTGGCGGCTGGCGCGACAGGCAAGAGATATGCACTTCCGCATGCTACAATTCACATGCACCCAACCGGTGGTGGCGCAAAGGGCTACACGGAAGACGTGAGAATCGCTATCAGAGAACAGGAACGCTTGCAAACACAGTTATTTCATCTGATGGGCAAACACTCCGGGCATACATGGAAGGAAATTGAAGACTACTTTCTGCGCGACAGATATCTAACCGCACCGGAAGCTAAAGAATTCGGACTTATTGATCACGTGCTTGGCGACGTAAGCGATGTCGTTCAATTAAACAACCAGGATTTTACAATGAGCCTTTACTCGGCGCCAATGGAAAAGCAATCTGCATTAAAGACCAGCCCTGAGTGAAGTGATGTTACCTCACTTCGATTGCCCAATCATCAGTACGGAACGAGGATACCGGCAGACCTTCTTTGCTGAATAGATTACCAATCGACTTGTTCCTCCAGGCAAAGCGAACTGCAACAGGTTGCTTCACTTCCTTCGCGGAAACAATGACCGAGGAACCATTTATTTTGGCAACAGCAGGATAGAAAAGTTTATCTGGTCCTGCGATAACAAATTCATTCGGCGCACCACCTTTAGAAACCAATCCGCCTTCAGCAAAATCAAAGCTTAACTTAATTCTGCCTTTTTCAACCTTCATCTCGCTATAGATTGGTGATTGAGAAGAGATTCCTTTTTTACCATAGGTGTCAGTCAGTGCAAGATTTGCCAGGCGCTCTCCCACTGGCTGCTTGAATTTAGGATGAATGTCGTCCACCTTATCGACGTGATCCGAGATTACAACCATACCGGTCTTGGCGATTTCCAGCATCTTAACCTGTTGCTCGCGGATCAGGGTTCCTTTTTCAACGTCTCCATATCCTGAGAAGGGTGCAATCTGCACATAGAAGAAAGGAAACTCTTTGTCGAATTCTTTGCGCCAGTCAGTAATCAGAGTCTCCATCAAATGTTTATAACTGTAGGGAGCAGAAACGTTCGTTTCGCCCTGATACCAAATGGCACCTGCAATTTGAAATCCTATCAACGGATGAATCATAGCGTTATAAGTAACGCCGGGATTAGAAGGACACCAGGGTTTGTCATCAGTCTGCACCTTAGCGGCTTTCTTCAATTCTTCGTCACTTTCGATAACTTCCCTGGGAACCCATGTTTCAGCAGGTGTACCTCCCCAGCTCGCAGATATCAGTCCGATTGGAATGTTTAATTCAGAATTCAGTTTCTTTCCAAAGAAATAAGCAACAGCACTAAAACTGCCGACAGTTTCTTTACCACAGCTTGTCCACATCCCCTCACCTTTTACTTGTGGCGCATCTGCCGCTGACTTTGGAACATGGAACAGTCTAATGTTAGGATCATTGATCTGATCAACCAGAGGTTTGCCATCAGAGGATGCATTCATACTCCACTCCATGTTTGACTGACCTGATGCTAACCATACTTCTCCAGACATGACGTCGGTAAGCGTCACTGTTTCATGACCGTTAGAAACCGTAATTGTAAAAGGTCCACCTGCGGCAGGGGTCTTAATCGTCGTTTTCCACAAGCCGGTGTTGGGTGTAACGATTCTACTCGTGACAGTATCCCAACTGACTTTTACGCTAATCTTTTCCAACGGACTTGCCCATCCCCATACTGATTGTGTTGATTGCTGCTGAAGCACCATGTGACTCGAGAATAAGCCGGGTAGTCGAAGTTGACCATCGCAGACAAAAGTTGAAATGGATAGAACGACAATGAGCAATAGTTGAAGTGGAGTTTTTATCATAACAAGGTCAGATTGTAAGACGAAAGTTAAATAAAAGCTCCACTATTGCAACCGTGTGTATACCCGTAAGCGTTCGGCACTGGTAATTGATCACGATTACATGTGCGCGATCTGGACATTGTTGCCACACGTGTCTGAGAATACGGCAATCGTCACGGGCCCCATCTGTGTTGGTTTCATACTAAAGACAACGCCGGCTTTTTCAAGCCTCGCATATTCATCATAAACATTATCGACGTTTAAAGATATCGCTGGTATTCCAGCGTCGAACAATGCCTTTTGATAAACCTTCGCTGGCGGAAATGCAATAGGTTCAAGGACCATCTCAACACCGTCTCTTTCTTCAGGCGATACAACGGTGAGCCACTTGTGTTCACCCAGGGGAACCTCTGTCTTTTTTATAAATCCTAGGACGCTGGTATAAAAGGCAAGCGCTTTATCCTGATTTTCAACCATTACACTAGTCAATTTGATTTTCATAAAATGATAAGTTTAAGACTTTTGCCAAATGTCAGATTTTGTATGGAAGTCTACCTCTTTAAAATTGCTTTGTTCACATTTGGTTTATTGAATCGAATATATGCAGAAGGTGGTGAGCCGGTTATTTTCTTGAATAGCGCTGTGAAGGATGTTACACTGCAAAAACCAACGGCGGCGCTAGTGGCCAACACACTCTCTCCGTAACGCAACAATGATTTTGCTTCACTGATCCTTGCGTACGACAAGTACTGATGCGGCGTACATCCATACAAAGACTTGAATAATCTGATGAAATGAAACTTTGAGAATGATGCAACGGCCGCAATTTCATCGAGATCGATTGGAGAATGATAGTTATTTACCATGTGATCCTTGGCTTTGACGATCCTTGTCACCAAGTCAGTTTTGGGATACAGTTCCTTCTGGAGTTTGAAGACCTGCTTCTCGTAATAAGTTTGCTTTTTCAGTAATGCCATGCAAATTTAAAATTAAGACTCCTTGGAATATCACCAAAGGAAAATCAGTTGGACCCATCGGATACAGGTTTGCTTCGCTATATTTATAGATAACAGGACTGAAATGGTAAACAAACAGACAAATAACAAAAGCCACCACACACGCATAAAAGGACTGCTGATCATCGCAGCGCTTATAACTACATTAAACTGCTTTGCTCAAACAAATCCTGGCGCTTCATTAATCTTTGAAAAGCAATTCGTTTCCAATGAGGCATTTGAGTCGGTAGGCGTTGCAGACATTGATAAAGATGGACAGCTTGATCTTATATCTGGTTCTTTCTGGTACAAAGGCCCGGCTTTCATCGAAAGATATTTCACCGGCCCGGTGCAACGGTACGCTGAATACTATGATGATTTTTCAGAGATCATCTTAGACGTGAATCAGGACACGTGGCCAGATGTGATCACCGGTGGATGGTTTGGTGAAAAACTTGTCTGGCGTCAGAACCCGGGAAAAGATGCTGCATGGGAAGAACATCTTATTGCGCGCACTGGAAATATTGAATGCACACGCGGCTGGGACATGGACAATGATGGCATTCCGGAGATTGTACCGAATACGCCAGGCAAACCGTTGGTGGTTTATAAACTGCTGAAAAGCGAGCCGGGGAAAGTAAAGTTTGATTCAATTCGAATCTTTGACGTTCAGGGACATGGTCTCGGATATGGTGATATAAATGGAGACGGCAGAAAAGATTTTATTGTCGATCAGGGCTGGCTTGAATGTCCGATAGATCCATTTAAAGGAAAATGGATCTTACATCCGGATTTCAATGTAAAACAAGCAAGCGTTCCGATGATTGTCGCAGATGTAAATAAAGATGGAATCGCAGACGTTATTATTGGTCAAGGTCATGATTACGGTCTCTATTGGTTTGAACAACGTGTAGATAAAAAGAATGTCTCTACGTGGACGCGTCATACAATGGATGCGTACAACTCACAATTCCATACCATGGAATGGGAAGATATCGATAATGACGGCGCACCGGAATTGATTACGGGCAAGCGCTACAGAGCACACAATGATCATGATCCGGGTCCGCACGACCCTATTGGTCTATATTATTTCAAATGGAATGGAGAGAATTTCTCAAAACAAGTGATTGCTTACGGGGCGCTTGGTGTTGGGAAGGGAACAGGAATCTATACTCAGATTGTTGACCTTGATAAAAATGGTTGGAAAGATATTGTTGTTGCGGGGAAAGATGGCCTTTGCATTTTCTACAACAAAGGAATGTCAAAGTGATCTATAAAAGAAGACTATAGTCTCCCGATCGTCATCCCTCCTGCTACTTCAATGACTTGTCCGGTAGCGTATGAGATAAGTCCTGTGGCGAGCACTGTCACAGCCTTTCCTACATCTTCTGCCGTGCCCCAACGCTTCTCAAGAGTCAACCCATTATTGATTAGGCTGTCATACTTTTCTTTCACACCCGCAGTCATGTCGGTCGAGATAATACCTGGCCTTACTTCGTAAACCTGGATATTATGTTCAGCAAGGCGGGTGGCGAATAGTTTGGTCATCATAGCAAGACCTGCTTTGGAGATACAATACTCTCCGCGATTAATGGAGGCTATCGTTGCTGAGACTGAAGTAATCGTAATGATACAGGGATTATAATCTGATGCCGTTTCTTTAATCATACGTTTTGCAACATCCTGAGTTAAAAAGTAAGTGCCCTTAAGGTTGATATCTAAAAGTCGGTCATAGTTTTCTTCGTCGAGCTCCAGCACATCCTGCCGCACCAAAGGCGCAACACCGGCGTTGTTAACGAGCACATCGATCTTGCCAAATTTCTTGATCGTAGTTTCAACGATTGATTTTCGTTCTGCCGCTATTCCAATATTTCCACGGCAATAAAATACTTCCGTGCCGTTGGATCTAAGCTTTTCAAGTGCTTCCGATGCCTCTTGTTCTTCACGAAGTCCATTGATTGACAATTGAAATCCTGCATTAGCCAACGCAGTGGCTATTCCAAAACCAATTCCCCGGCTTCCTCCGGTGACCAGTGCGGTTCGCATCATGTTATTCAGTTTTAATAGCTTTTAACGCAGCTGCCTCAGGAAGACTTTTATAGTAAGGATCAAGTGGAAAGCATCCTGATATCATTCCGTTTCTTGGCGCAGTAGTACAATCCGAAAATGTCCTGCAGAGTTTTTCGCGTTTAAGTGGTTTCCCTCCAAGAATATCTTCCGGCATCTCCGGATATGAAAGAACCATTCGCCCCAATCCGACAAAGTCAGCCATGTTATTCCGCAGAACGTGTTGCCCGACATTAGGCAACCATTCCTGCAGGTATGAATATGCGGAACCGGTTATTGATAAATCTGGAAATGCCTTTTTTATTTCGGCAGTCACTTGCAACTGTCGGGCTACACCAACCAAAGGATCTTCAGGCGGTTGATATCCATCGGACGGAGGGAACAGCGCTGGTCTCTGAATATGCGGATTGTAGTACGGACTACCTGCCGTAATACATACAAGCTCTATGTCAAGCGTACGCAACAGTTCGAAAAATCTGAACGGCTCCTTCATGTCGCTTTTAAGACCTGATGAATCTCCGCCAAATGCGTAACGATATCGATCACCCTCGAAGATTTCCGGTTCACCTAAGGAATCTGCTCCAGGTTTGAACGGTATCCAGTCAAAGGCACTAAGCCTCACCCCAATCTGTAACGACGGAACTTCAGCTTTGACACCATTTACGATCGACGTAAGAAATCGCGTTCTGTTTTCAAAACTTCCGCCATACTTGCCTTTGCGTTCTGTGGCGCTCAGAAATTCGTGACCGAGATATCCGTGGCAATGTTTAAGATCAATAAAATGGAACCCGGCCTTACTCGCCAATACGGCTGCACGAACAAAATCATCAATTAACCTGTCAATGTAGTCATCCGTCATCAGCGGATATCCAGGCGCCAGGCCAAACTTTCGATTGAGCACGGGATGGTCATACAAGATTTGGGGCTCCATGCGCTTCTTGTCATTGGGTTTACAAAAGCGACCAGAGTGTGTGAGCTGAAAGCCAACAAACAAGTCGTCAGTATTTCCAAATCTTTCTTGATGATCGGACATCAGGGAATCAAATAACCTGCTGTACTCACTTGCATTACCGTCATGAATCAGAAGTTGATTGGGATTAGCACGACCATCATGTCTGACTGCAACTGCTTCACATCCCCATAATAACTTGGCACCACTGATTGCAAAATTCTTCCACCTTCTTCTGGTGTATTCACTTGGGTTGCCAGCGGGCGTGCCGTCCCATCCTTCCATTGGTAAAATGCAAAATCTGTTTCCGATCACGCTTCCAGAACGGAGCACATATTTGTTTGCATAGTGCGATTGTGAACCATGAATTACTTCTTCGTCGAAGTCAATCGCAGCATTGATGCTTTCCAGATACTGACGAAAGTCATGAGCAGTCTTCAATTGTGCAATCCGTTTGTATTTGGGTTTATGCTTAGTGGTCATGTTCGAAAGATATACTCTTCATCGCAGAGGCGCAACGAACGCGCAGTTCCATAGGGAATAAACTTAACAATTTTGTCTCATGTGTCGTGTGCGTTCACCGTCGGCGTTGTCGCATTAAGATTGCCATGGTAGTAATACAGGATCTTCATTTACCCAGCAAAGGCGAAAAGAAAGTGAGGTATGGACTACTGTGAATTTCACGTGTAAGATACAACATGAGCTCGCGCGCATGGTAATCACCCCACATACTCGATTCATCACAAGGTACCTGTCTTCCCCTGGGTATATTGTCCCATCCGTTTGGTCTGTGATAAACTGAATGCAGAATAAGCCCTTGATGATGGGCAGATGTGCTGAGGTAAGACTCAGACAGCAACGCTTTAGCAGTGGTAAGACCAGCTTGCGTGTATCGCTTTCCGGAGCTATCGCCTTTGTTGGTAAGATAACGTCCCAGTCTTAACAAACCCTGGGCAGCTATAGCTGCTGCTGAACTATCGACAGGTTCAAAATCATTGTACGGTTCTGACGGCCTGTTTAAATAATCTCCGAGATTTGTAAGTCCGGGCGCACCCGTATCCCAGAAAGGAATGCCATCGGTACACGTGTTTACGATATAGAAATCGCACGTAGCACCCGCTGCCTTTAGCATCGTGTCAACCAATGACTTTGGAACGTCACTCAGATAACCACCCATTGAATCAAGGAACTCGAGTTCTTCTGCAAATCCACACATCGCCCACGCAAGTCCTCGCGTCCAGGTTGTAAATCCGCTAAACCCCTGCTGTGAATTTGGGCATCGGTAATTTCCGTCATTCACATTGAAGAGACATTCATGAGCCGTTCTTCCACGTACGTCATATACATCTCTGCCTTCGCCATAGAAGACTGAAAAATTCGCGGTAGCTTCAAGATGCATCGCGGCACGTTGAAGAAGATTTATCCGAACGTCGTTTTCACTTTGCAATACATGCCCTAACGCGTGACTGATCATTAATATCCTGCACGAACGAATGGTGTCTACGAAAAGCGATTGTGGTCCATTGAACGAATAAATATATCCACCGTCTTTTATCTTGGTCCAACGCATTGCCTGTACGGCACCGCTCGCTTTCATCGCGAGCTCATAGAAATTTTTCTCCCATTCGTTATGGGTAATTTTTCCTTCGAACATGAGTCTCCACAGGTTTCCATAGGTACTCAAATTATTAAACCCATGATCATGAACGCCATTGTGCGTCAGGTGGGGCGCCATTTTTTCAAGCGTGTTTCGACGGCCAATTTCAAGAAATCGATCATCACCTGTAGCATCAAATTGGAGTAGTGCCGAACCAAATTGAAAACCTTGCGTCCATTCTGTCCAGCCACGCGCGGTATAATCTCCATTCACGGTAAACACAGGCGTTAACTGTTGCATTTTATCCTCAATCGACAGGATTTTATGGGCAGATAAGTTCCAAAAATGATCAATGGAACCTGAGAGGTCCATCGGAGTAAGCTGATTATCAATAATCATAAAGCGAGAGACTAATTGTCAATTAAGTGCGTTTAAAAAGCAAGATAGTATAATGCAAAATTATTTACTTTCTTTGCGGCCAGCTATAGATATTAATTAACGAGAACCCAAAAGTATGCGCTACCTGATAGTTTTATTGGCTTTGACAATGGCGAGCCCGATATACGCACAATCAAAAAAGCAACTCATATCACAACTTGATCAGTTGAAAAAGGAAAACACCGAGTTAAAGTCACAAATAGAAGATCTCAAAAAGCCTAAGGTGGTTGAACTGGCGGATACTGTGCGAATGGTAAGCTATTCACTTGGTGCACTGATGGCTGGTAACTTGAAATCGCAAGGCGGAGATTCATTGAAAGTTGAAGCGATTGCAGCTGGAATGGGTGATGCCATGAAGGGTAAAAAACTTCAGATTGGAGCCGTGGAAGGTATGGTGCTTGTACAAGGCTATATGCAGGACGCTATGGCCCTGAAAACTGATCGGTTGAAAAAGGAGAATACCGAATTTCTTGAAAAGAATAAAAGCGCTGAAGGCGTTAAGACTACCGCAAGCGGTCTTCAATATAAAGTGATTTCATCTGGAAAAGGAAAGGCGCCAAAGGCGACTGATAAAGTCACAGTGCATTATACGGGCAAGCTCATTGATGGATCAGTTTTCGATAGTTCCGTTGAAAAAGGCGCACCTGCTACCTTTGATCTAACGGGTATCATTCCAGGCTGGACTGAAGCACTCCAACTGATGCACGAGGGAGACAAGTGGATGATTTACCTGCCTTCCGAGCTGGCATATGGCGAACGTGGAGCAGGAGAACAAATCCCGCCATACTCAACGCTCGTCTTCGACGTTGAATTGATCAAAGTCAACTGAGCAGTATATAATTTATCCACTCGTGCCATTTAAGTCGGGCAAGTCTGAGATGGATTGATTCTATCCTGACGCCTGATGAGACTTTGGACATACAGCGACTTCGTTGTAGCTTGCAACTGCTGTCGGTTGTGAAGCATGAAAAGAATTCTGCTTATTGAAGATGATCCCAACATTAATCAGAATATCCGCGAGGCTTTGTCTGCGGAAAATTATGAGGTAGAGTCAGTTTACGATGGACTCCTGGGAGAAAGACTTCTTAAAAAAAACGAATATGATTGCGTCATTCTCGACGTGAATCTTCCGGGAAGAACCGGTTACGAACTTTGCAGAGATTATCGAAAGTACAATGTCACGACGCCAGTGCTGATGCTCACCGCATTTGACGAAATCGAAGACAAAGTGCAGGGATTTGAGAGCGGCGCAGACGATTATCTCACAAAACCATTTTACACGCAGGAACTTGTTCTTAGAATTCAATCTTTAATCCGACGTGTTTCGTCGCCCAAGGCAGATGTAATCACGCCACTGGTATCGGGAGATCTCGTAATCTATCAGGCTAATAAAAAAGTTCTCAGAAATAATACAGAAATCCTCCTGACTCCAAGAGAATATCAAATATTGGTCAGACTTGTTCTTTCAAAAGGAGAAATTGTTACGAAGAAAGAACTCATAGACGAGATATGGGGACGGACATTTGATGCCAACACCAATACCATTGAGGTCTACATCAATTTTCTACGAAAGAAGATTGACAAACCTTTCGGTAAGGATTCGATCAAAACAAAAATTGGTTTCGGATATTACTTTGAGAACAGATGAATATCCGGACGAAAATATTAGTCTCGTTCTCGTCGGTAACGATAGTCCTCGTAGCCGCTGCGCTTATTTTCATTTATACACTTTTTGGTCGTTACCGAGAGGAAGAATTTCAGCAGCGTCAGGTTGATAAAATCAAAACCACGCTCCAATTCTTAACAGAAATAAAGAACATAGATGATGACCTGATTGAGGCGATGGATAGAATCACTATTCACGATATCTACGACGAGAAACTTTTGATCTTTGATAAAAACAAAAAACTAGTTTATTCCAGCATCGACGATACTCCGGTTGCATTCTCCGGACGGATTTTAAATGATCTTTCCTCAGAAAACCCGCTGAAGGAATCCAAAGATGGCTTGTATGAAGTGACAGGCATTTACATGGAGAAAGAGGACAAAGGCTACTATGGAATAAGCAAAGCCTATGATATCTCCGGATTCTCGAAGCTCAACTATCTTCGTTACGTTTTGACTTTCACTTTGATTGGAATCACACTGGTCGTCATATTGATCGCCTTTTACCTGTCTGGAAAAATTGCCTATACTATTGTTCATATTACAAAGCAGATCAAAGAGTTTACAGTCGATGGGAAGAGTACCCCTATCGTATCAACAAATAAAGGCGATGAAGTTGCGCTCCTCGCGCAAAGATTCAATGAACTGATGCAACGCACAAATGAAGCGTTCGCATTTCAGAAGCATGCGATCCACCATTTTTCCCATGAACTCAAAACACCGATCGCCGTTCTTGTTTCTGATCTTGAACGCATCGAGAAAGAGCCGGACCCTGTGAAAGTGCGACAGATGATAAAGTTTCAAAAAGAGAATACACGCAGCCTCGCGGACATCATCAACTCACTCCTTGAAATCTCAAAGACCGAGTCCGGCAATCTTACTACACGCGCAGTGCGGATTGACGAAATGATATTCGATCTGATGGACACATTCACAGCCATTCATCCGGAGTTTCAGTTTGCACTCGAGTATTCCGACAGCATGCTTAATGAACAAAATCTTTCCATCGAGGTAAACGACAGATTATTCAGGTCTGCTCTTTCCAACCTGATGCAGAACTGCATTCAATATAGCCGTGACGCAAAGGCGAAGATTATGATCACGCCGGGTCGCAAAAATATTACGGTGGATTTTACAAATCGCGGCACCGTTTTGTCAGAGAAGGAACAGCCATTTCTGTTCCAGCACTTCTTCAGAGGTGCCAACAGCAAAGGAAAACGCGGCTTCGGATTGGGATTGGTGTTTATTAGCAAAATACTTACACTGCACGGAGGCAATGTTTCCTACTCGTCTGACGGTCAGGACACCAACACATTCACGATCGTTCTTCCTTTAAGCTAAAATTTATAAGGTTTAAGGTCTTTTTAAGGTATTCCCACAGACCTTTGTAGTTCACGTTTACAAAATTTTGCTTATGATTAGATTCAGAGGTGTAGTCTTCTCGATTCTATTTTTTGCCTCCTTATCAAGTATTGCACAGACGGACACACTTAAAATCTCTTTGCGCGAGGCGGATCGACTCTTTGTGACCCAAAATTTCTACCTGCTCGCTTCAGCCATGAATATTGAAGCACAAAAGGCGGAAATAATTCAGGCAAAACTTTTCCCCAATCCGGTGGCTACTGCAGAATTTAACGCCTATGATCCACAAAATGAAAAGGCATTCCACACAAACCAGACCGGTGAAAAAAGTTTTCAGATCGATCAGTTGATATTGCTCGGTGGTAAAAGAAGATCACAAATTGAAATGGCCAAAAGCAATGCAGACATTGCTGAGCTTGAACTTCAAAATCTCGCACGAGGGCTTAAGTTCCAGCTACATACTAAGCTTGTCGAGATCGGTCAGCAACAAGTCTTGTTGAGAAAATATAATTCACAACTTGCGTTGCTTGATACTATACTCACCGCGTATGAGGAGCCTGTTAGGAAAGGTAATATCGCACTGAAAGACTTTGTTCGTCTCAAGGGCGTTTATCTAAATCTGAATAACGATCGTGCTGATCTTCTCCAGCAGTACTTTGAGGCACAGAGCAACGTGCAAACACTTTTGCAAACCAGTAGCCTCATCTATTTTGAATTCTCTGACAATGATATCAACTCCTATATCAAGGTTAAGAGCCTCGAAGAGTTAAAAGAGGTGGCGCTCGACAATCATCCTGAGTTACTAATTATGCGGAAAAACCGGATCCTCGCGGACCAATACCTTCGTTACCAAAAGCAATTGGCTGTACCCGACGTGAACGTCTTTGTCTCATATGATCAACGTGGCGGTGCGTTCACGAACCAATTAAATACTGGTTTGGCTATCCCCCTTCCCGTATTCAACAGAAATCAAGGCGCTGTGAAGTCATCTGCATTCAGGATGAAGCAGGCAGAGTATACCTTACAAGCGCTTGAGCATGAAAAACTGAGTGCGCTTCAAAATCACTTTGCGCTCTACAGTCAGACAGTAGCTGAGTACCAGAAAGCTAATCGCATTTATAATAGTGACTTCGAATTGACAATAAGAGGGATGACCGATAATTTTCAAAAGCGAAACGTCTCCCTCATCGAGTTTGTCGATTTTTTTGAATCATATAACCAGGTGCTTGCGGAGCTGGCCAGGATAAAAACACAGCTGGTTACATCAGCAGAATTATTAAATCTTTCAATTGGAAAAGATGTGTACTAACATGAAGATTAACGGTGTATTTTTTATTGCCTTTCTGATGTCGTCAGGAATATTATTTACAGCCTGTCACAAGGAGGTCATTACTGAAAATGAAAAGGCATTTACGCTCAGCGATACGATGATGGCGCATTGCAAGTTTGAGGAAGTGCAAATGCACCAAGTGAAGAATGAGGTGCGTCTCTTTGGCAAAATTACTGCCGACAACAACAAGACTGCGCAGGTGTATCCTGTGGTTGGCGGGATTGTTACGTCGATCAATGTTGAATTGGGTGACTATGTGAAACAAGGTCAGTTGATGGCAACTATTCAAAGTAGTGAAGTTGCACAGTTTCAAAAAGAAAAGCTTGACGCGATCAACGCTGTGGCTATTGCTGAAAAAAATCTGTCCGTTGCAAATGATCTTTTTAAGGGAAAGTTAAATTCGGAAAAAGATGTGGTGATTGCTGAGAAGGAACTTGAGAACGCTAACACCGAACTCAACAGGATCAACGACATCTATAAGATTTACAGTTTGAAGAGTGGTTCTATGTATAATATCGCAGCACCGATTAGCGGTTTTATTATCTCCAAGAGGATCAACCAGAACGAGCAATTGCCATCCGCCATGTCGGAGCCTTTGTTCGCGATTGCTGAGATCAACGAAGTCTGGGCACTCGCCAACGTGAGTGAAAGTGATATCAGCAAGATACGAGTTGGGTTTGATGCGGAAGTTAAGACTCTCGCATTCCCTGACTTATCCTATGAAGGAAGAATCGACAAAGTATTCAGCGCGATCGATCCTGAAACAAAATCTATGAAAGCGAGGGTGAGAATTCCCAATACTGACTTCAGACTGAAACCTGAAATGAACTGTACGGTTAGTGTCCATTTTGCAGAAGCAGACTCACTGCCAGCAGTGAGTTCGGCTGCCATTATTTTTGATAAGAGTAAATATTGGGTTATGGTATTTAAGGACAGGCATCAAATTGAAACCCGACAGGTCATTATCCATAGACAGCTTGGTGGTATCACCTATGTCAGATCTGGCCTGAACTCAGGAGAGACCGTTATTACAAAGAATAGTTTGCTTGTTTACGATGCTATAAACGACTAATCATGAACAAGTTTGTCAAGGGTATTATAGCATTCTCCCTCAAGAACAAGTTCTTTACGTTCTTTTGGGTCGGCTTATTGGTCTTAGCAGGCACATTCAGCTACATCAGGATCCCTATTGAGGCGTTTCCCGATGTAACAAACACACAGATCATCATTGTCACAGAATGGAATGGACGAAGCGCCGAAGAGGTAGAACGCTTTGTCACGACACCAATCGAGATTGCAATGAACAGCGTTCAACGGAAAACAAACGTGAGAAGCATCACGATGTTTGGTCTGTCGGTGATCAAAGTAATTTTTGATGATGACGTAGAAGATTTTTTTGCGCGTCAGCAAGTCAATAACCAGTTACGCACGATACAGTTGCCTGAAGATGTTGATCCCGATGTTCAGCCTCCCTATGGTCCCACGGGTGAAATATTCAGATATGTGTTAAGAAGCAAGAGCAGGGACACCAGGGATCTGTTGACTATACAGAATTGGGTGATCGACAGACGCATTCGCGCCGTTCCGGGTGTTGCTGACGTTGTCGCATTTGGAGGTCAGGAAAAGGTTTATGAAATATCCGTAGATCCCCTGAAACTTCAGCGTTATGATGTTACGTCCATCGAACTGTTCGAAGCGGTGAGCAAATCAAATCTGAACGTAGGTGGCGATGTCATAGAAAAGAATGGTCAGGCTTACGTGGTCCGTGGTATAGGTCTACTCGATACAAAGGCAGATATAGAGAATACAATTGTCGATATTTTTAACGGCAACCCTTTACTTGTACGTAATGTGGCAACTGTTCGCGAAAGTAGCATGCCACGAGTTGGCCAGGTTGGTTTGAATAATGAAGATGATGTTGTAGAGGGAATAGTGGTCATGCGCAAAGGTGAAAACCCGTCAGAAGTACTTGGACGCGTAAAGCTAATGATCGACGAATTAAACACCTCGGTCCTTCCGTCTGACGTGAAGATGGAAACCTTTTACGATCGGGATAATTTGATGGCCTATTGTACGCGAACGGTGTTGCACAACCTTGCTGAAGGAATTGTTCTGGTAACCGTGATCGTGTTCCTCTTTATGGCGGATTGGCGAACAACAGTAATTGTAGCAATAGTGATTCCGTTGGCACTGCTTTTTGCATTTTTTTGTCTGAAGATGAAAGGCATGAGCGCCAACCTGCTATCGCTCGGCGCGATCGACTTTGGGATCATAATTGACGGTGCTGTGGTGATGGTAGAAGGTATTTTCGTTGCCCTGGACCACACTTCCCATAAAATGGGCATGGAGCGATTCAATAAGCTTGCTAAATCTGGCATCATCAAAAATACCGGAGCCCAACTTGGCAAAGCGATATTTTTCTCCAAACTGATCATCATTTCTGCATTGTTGCCAATCTTCTCTTTTGAAAAGGTTGAAGGAAAGATGTTCTCGCCATTGGCGTACACGCTTGGGTTTGCCTTGCTGGGTGCGCTTATTTTTACGCTGACGCTAGTGCCAGTCCTGTGTTCATTCCTTCTGAAAAAGAATGTGAAAGAGAAGAACAACTTCTTTACCAGGTTCGTCAGCAGAATTGTTGAAGCTGGCTTCGGATGGACGTTTGCCAGAAAGCGTCTTACGATCCTAATCTCGGTAGTCGTGTTTGGACTTACAATTTTCTCTACACGTTGGATCGGGACCGAGTTTCTTCCAACATTGAATGAAGGCGCATTGTGGGTTGAAGCTAAAATGCCAATGAGCTACTCTCTCCAGAGTACAGTTAACATGGTCAGCATCCTGCGCAAGGAACTCCTGCCCTTTCCTGAGGTTAATGGCGTCCTCTCCCAGACTGGGCGTAGTAACGACGGAACTGACCCGAGTGGCTTTTATTATGTGCAAATGCAAGTCAACTTAAAACCCAAGGAAGAATGGGGCAGAAAGCTTTCAATAGATGAACTTGTTGAGGAGATGGATACGAAACTCAAGAAGTATCAGGGAATTAACTATAACTACTCACAACCAATCATTGACAACGTCGCAGAAGCGGTCGCGGGAATGAATGCAAGCAACGCAGTGAAGATATTTGGTAAAGACCTCGATGTATTGGATAAGCATGCCAATGAAGTTTTGGAACAGATTAAAAATGTCCCAGGTATTAAAGATGTTGGCATTCTACGAAATATTGGTCAACCAGAGATCAGCGTTCTTCTTGATGAAGAAAAGATGGCAATCTATGGCGTGCTCAAAGGCGAAGCGCAGGCAGTTATTGAAATGGCGATCGGAGGAAAGACCGCGACGACGAAGTATGAGGGTGATCAGAAATTTGCGATCAGAATCAGATACGAGCAAGAATACCGGAAGAATGAAGATGATATACTGATGCTCATGATTCCAACGATCTCAGGTGCAAGAATCCCGCTTAAGGAGATTGCCACAATAAAGCAAGTAACAGGCCCAGCCTTCATTTACCGAAATGATACACGTAGATTTATTGGTGTTAAATTCTCAGTGCGCGAACGTGATTTGGGCAGTACAATTGCAGAGGCACAGAAGAAGGTACAGGCACACGTTAAGTTGCCAGCAGGGTATTCAATCGGATGGACGGGCGAATTTGAAAACCAGGTTCGCGCAACTGCTCGACTGGTTCAGGTTGTCCCCATTAGTCTGATTTTGATCTTTGTTCTATTGTTCATCATGTTCGGCAACGCCAAGGATGCCGGTTACGTTTTGATCAACGTTCCGTTTGCATTGATTGGCGGCATACTCGCACTACACGTAACGGGAATGAACTTTGGGATTTCAGCCGGCGTTGGATTCATTGCTCTGTTTGGAATATGTATTCAGAATGGCGTGATCCTCATTTCGGAATTTCATAAGCAGGCGATATCAACTGGAAATGTCGATCAGGCGATCGTCAACGCTGTGAAAATACGTACAAGGCCTGTAGTGATGACGGCATTGATGGCGGCGATCGGATTATTGCCGGCAGCGATCAGCACTGGTATTGGCTCTGAAAGTCAAAAGCCATTGGCGATCGTAATTATCGGCGGACTTGTCACAGCGACACTATTCACCTTGCTTGTGTTCCCCATTATCTATCACAAAGCACTAAGGCTTCGCGAGGAAAAATCGGCTCGCTAACACTTTGATTAGTCTATCGCGGTGAACATGCGGCTCCATCTTATTTTGTGAATGAAGTCGGCATTGCTGTCCATCGATAGCCAAATAAAGATAGGCTTGCCTACGATATGATCTTCGGGAACAAAACCCCAGTACCGGGAGTCCAGGGAATTATGTCTGTTGTCGCCCATCATAAAATAGTAGTCCTGCTTGAAGGTATATTCTTTTAAAGGGACGCCGTTGTCCAATAGCTGATGATCATTCATCGATAGATTTTGGGCGTGATCATATAAGAGAATCGTTTCTCCATAAAAAGCAAGCGTAGAGTCATTAATAATAATCGTCATTCCTTTCTTTGGCATAACGAGCGGTCCATAGTTGTCACCACTCCAGCGGGAATAAATCGATGAAGGAAATATGTCAGATTCGAAATCGCCTTTGCAATCTTTTTTAACTTCCTTGATATATACTGCTTTTCTGACGGCCTCGAATTGTACATCCGTAAGATGCATTCTGTAAATATTATTGCCCCTTGAAGCATAGCCGAGGTAAAAGCAATCATCAGGGTCCACGCCAATAAGTTTTTTTGATCGCGTGGTTATTTCGCCATCAGAGACAACGATATAGCTATGCTTCATATTAGCAGGGTGAGCCATTGCTCTTCCGTTAACAATTACCTCTGAATCACGGATCACCAGTTCATCTCCAGGTAAAGCAACACATCTTTTCACATAGTTGGTTTTCATTTGAACGGGGTGAACTTCACCATTATTCAAGCTGATCGGCGGAACATTGAATACCACGACATCGCCCTGTTTCACTTCAGAAATTCCGGGAAGCCTGTAGGAGGGTAATTCAATCCATTCGAGGTATGATGGGATATTGGTGTATGGTATTTTCTGATGCACTAATGGAATTTGCAATGGTGTTGTTGTCGTGCGCGTACCGTAATGAAATTTGCTCACGAAAAGGTAATCGCCTACCATAATCGTATTCTCCATCGAGGGTGTCGGTACGACAAAAGCTTCTACCGTAGTCCAACGGATCAGTGTGGCGGCGATCACTGCAAACACAATTGAATTAAACCATTCTTTGACGAATGATTTTGGTGCCCGCTTGGGCTGGCGCGATTTTAGAATTTTGAGCATGGCAGTTCGATTTGCTCATGAGTCGCCCACCGGGGCTGCGGAATTACAGGCGTGCGTAGCGCGTCAAATAGGTGGTAAACATCTGGCCGGGTCTGCGATAATCAGACATAACGTCTTATACAGGGATAAATAGCCTTAATGAAGAGTCTTAGCAATAGCTTTGCTGAAGGTTTGTCAAAGATTATACCCTAGCTATACCCTAAATTACCCCAAGGTATACCCTAGGTTTACCCTAGAAAACCCCTAGTAAACACCGAACAAAACTCGATGATTATCCTAAGATACCTTTAGTAACACCTGAATATGTATTGAGATTAATAGGACGTTGCCTGTTTGATGCACAGGCGTGTTGCGTGATACCCAGTTCGGAACGACACCAAGACTGATCAGTATCAGCGCAAATACACTTAAAGTATAAAGTTTACAAGCCAGGCAAAACGCAAAGCGTTACAGGAGCCTGGATGTTAAAGAAAAACATAGGTGTTAAAACGGAACGCACGAGTGATAACTTATGACTCGTGTCTATTTTCTAGGGTTTGGCAGTTTCTGCCGGAGTCTCAACCCATGGTACCTTTTTCGACGTGTAATAATTGATGTTAAGATTCTTTAACCTTTCTGCCTGGCGCCCGAGTCTTATTTTGTATTCATCCCAGCCTCTGCCCTCTTCAGGCGACCACGCAATCTCTGCAAGTCCCATAATACGCGGGAACGCCATGTACTCAAGTTCTTTCATGTTGGTGATCGTCTCTGTCCATACCGGTGCCTCTATACCAAGAATATTATCACGTGTAATTCCCTTAACATAGGTCGTAGGATTCCAGATATAGGAGCTATCAACTTCGATGTAAGCTGCCCAGTGGAGTCCGAGTTTTGTGGTTGAGTCATACTGCATATCCAGGTACATCTTCTTTGCGGGTGACATCACGAGTTTGGACCCATTAGCAACTGCTTCGAGTGCGTGACTAGGATTCGACCAAAATTGAGCAATCGCGCTTGCAGCGCTCGCCTTGGATTTAGAATCCGCCTTTACGGTTTCTTCCGGCCTTTTCTCGTTCATGTTGATCTGAGCCGTTTCCTCCCAGCCTATCACTTGTTTCCCGTTCTCTTTAACAATGTCTCTGACTCTTGCGACAAAGGGAATGTAAAGCTCGCGTTTTGTGGAGTGACTTTCATCACCTCCAATGTGCAGGTAGGGTCCTGGGGTCATCTCTGACATTTCCTTTACAACATCGCTGATAAACTTGTAGACAAGTTCGTTCGTCGTACAAAGTGAACTGAACCCTACTTCAATCCCCGTGTAAAGCTTTGGAGTTTTTCCATTGCAGTTTAATTCAGGGTAAGAAGCAAGCGCTGCGTTCGTGTGTCCCGGCATATCGATTTCCGGGATTACAGTGATGAATCTGTCCTGCGCGTATTTGATAAGGTCTTTGTATTGCTCTTGCGTATAATATCCTCCCTCACCGCCTCCAACTTCTGTACTTCCACCAAACGTCGCCAACTTTGGCCACGACTTGATCTCAATTCTCCATCCCTGATCATTAGACAATGAAAGATGAAGCACGTTGAGTTTATACATACTGATGAGATCCATATATCTCTTTACGTCTTCGACGCTGAAGAAATGGCGGGCAACGTCAAGCATAGACGCACGGAAGGGATATGTTGGAAAGTCGTGTATGCTTCCTGTTGCAATTCTCCAGGGTCCTTCCTGCTTTGATTTCAATTCAATTTTTGCAGGTAAGAGTTGACGAATCGTCTGTACAGCATAGAATAAACCTGCCGGCTTATTGGCCGTTATTTTTAACTGCTCTTCGCTGATGTCAATCTGATAACCTTCATCACCAAGCTCTGCATCTCCGCCTGATAACGTAAGGGAGATGCTTCCAGAGGGTGGCGTATCCTGATTTGAAGTAACATTAAATTCAAAACCTGTTGCTGGCTTGAGATGCTCAGCCAGATATTCAGCGACAAATTGTAACTCAGGACCCGAACCTGCCATGAATATTCCGGTCTTATCTGTGAACTCGAATGATTTTGTCGTCGCGCTTACTGCAACTGGTTTGGGAATGATGCTTTCCTTTGTAAGGTCCGTAGGTTCTTGCTGTTTACATCCTGAAAGAATAGCAAACATGAGTAGCGTTGCCAGTAAATTTTGTCGGCGCATTGACTTAATTGGTTTGAATGCAAAGTATAACAAATATGCTTATCACCTTTATAGTTTTCATTCTTGAGACAAGAAAATATAGGCGCACTTTTGAGAGAACACGAATGTGTAAAAGACACACTAAACGAATTGAAAAACTGTGTAGTGGACGAAACGCATGCAAAGGCGAAGCATAACTATTTGATTGATCATTATATTTAGACAAAAAACAGATGGAATCAATAGATGGTAAGGTAGTCCTCATCACCGGCGGAACCAGGGGTATTGGATATGGTGTAGCAGAAGCATTGGTGAGATTAAATGCAAAGGTGGCAATCACGGGCAGATCCCAAAGTGATGCCGACGCAGTTGCCGCGTCACTCAATGTGCTCGGCAAGGGCGAAGCCATCGGTATTTCTGCGGATGTGCGTAGTGCAGTTCACCAACAAAACGCAATGGCTGTGATTTTGCAGAAATGGGGAAAGTTAGATGTGCTTGTTGCCAACGCCGGAGTTGGACATTTTGCATCCATCGAGGAGCTCACACCTGAACAGTGGCACGAGACAATAGACATTAATCTCACAGGAGTGTTCCTCAGCATTAAATATGCGCTTCCGGAATTAAAAAAGACAAAGGGTTACATCATTACTATGGCAAGCCTTGCCGGTGCGAACTTCTTTGCAGGAGCATCGGCCTACAATGCGAGCAAGTTCGGATTGGTGGGATTTACGCAGGCTGTTATGTTGGATGTTCGGAGCTACGGTGTAAAGGTCACCACCATCATGCCGGGTTCGGTAGCAACAAATTTCAATAATCATACACCGTCACCCGGGGATGCCTGGAAGATCCAGCCCGAAGACATTGGTCAGATGGTCATCGATCTTTTGAAGATGAATCCGCGCACTTTACCAAGCAAAATTGAGGTTAGGCCAAGCGTGTCGAAAAATTGAATTTTTTGTCAGCAGGATTGTGGAGTATGAACGAAGTTATCATTCGAGTACTATATTCTGAGTTGTGGGAAAATTCTATTGGAAGCAAATTTCTGCCGTTCATGTAAACTTCAGTAAAGCAAAAATGCAGAATATCACAACAAACGATTATAAGTCAGTCACTTAACGGTACTCATATGCGTTTCAAATATAAGCAGTGTTGACCATTCCAAAATTCCCAAAATAGAGAGCGGAAACGCGGTCTGTTCCCAATTCTGGGATTAACCATATGTGAGAGCGGCCGATTAATGTAATAAAATCACCCTCACGCACTTAAAAAGGTCGCTTTCGTAACACATGCGCTTACTGGTATAAGTGTTGCCCCACACAGACAACCCTTATATTACACAGATGAGCCTACTTAGATTACGAGATTTCCGCCCAGACTCGGTCAAGTTCACAACAGGAAGCATACTCACCACTACCGCGTTTGCGGCCCTGGTTTTTTTTGCTTCGTTGTTGTCAGCCTTTCAGTCGATGGCAATTTCCCCGGTGCTTTCTGCCATAGAGGCCGGTGCAGCGTCTTATACAGAAGGAGCTGCAGCGACATCAGTAACGGCAACGTTAAACGCTGTTGACGTAGACAGCAACATCTCGGGTGCAACGGTATGGATCTCTGCCAATTTCATTTCAACAGAAGATGTATTAAGTTTTACGCCTTCCGGAGGTGTTACGGGCACTTACGATGCGTCAACAGGTATTCTCACACTTTTGGGGAGCGCTACAGCGACTACTTATAAAACTGTTTTGAGGACAGTTAAATATATCAATTCGAACATCGACAATCCCTCGAACCTGGCTAGAACAATTTCATTTATAGCCAGCGACGGAACAGACAGTAACACGCAGTCTCGCACAATGAATGTCGTTCCCGTGAACGATGCTCCGGTGGTGTCCAACCTCGAGGCTACTGCAATCACATTCACCGAAGGTGATGCTGCGATTACAATCACTTCAGCCCTTACGATTGCTGATGTGGATAACACAATGCTCACAGGCGGTACTATCACAGTCAGTAACTATACCACAGGTCAGGACGTTGTTGCATTTACGAATGTGTCTGGAATTGCGGGCGCAGTTGTAGTCGTTAGCGCAGGAACAGCAACCCTGGCCCTAACAGGTTCTGCCACTCTTGCAGACTATCAGGCAGCGCTGCAAACAGTTACTTACCAAAATATCAATACGAACAATCCTATTGCGACAAACCACGTGGTTACCTTCAAAGTAAATGATGGTTCAGCACAAAGCTCTCCGGTTACAAGAACCGTCACAGTAGCGCCAGTGAATGATGCCCCTTTACTGTCTGGTATTGAGTCGGCTAATTTTACTTATACGGAAAACGACGGACTGAAGTCCTTGACAGGGTCAATTGCTGCAACAGATGTTGACAATGCCAATCTTTCAGGAGCGATAGTACAAATTACCGCCAACCTATCAATTGATGACGTTTTAAGTTTTGTAACCGCCAGCGGTATTACCGGCGTGTATGATGGCGCAGGTACGCTTACGTTAACGGGTTCTAGCAGCGTTGCGAACTACGTTACTGCCTTAAAGAATGTTAAATTTAAAAATGCCAGCGATGATCCTTCTACCCTTCAAAGAACAGTAAGTTTCACAGTTCGCGATGCAGCGGATAACAGCAATACACTAACAAGAAACATCACGTTTGTCGCTGTAAATGACAAGCCTGTTTTGAGCGCCTTAGAAGCCGCAAGCCTTGCCTATACAGAAGATGACCCTGCTACGTTTGTCACAACCACAATCGTCGTTAGTGATATTGATAACACCAATCTGGCGTCAGCGACAGTCAGTTTCTCCGCCACAGGCTACACCTCTCCCCAGGATGTTTTAACATTTACAGACGGCGGTGGTATTACTTCACTATGGAACAGCGTAAGCAGAACATTGACTCTGACAGGTTCGGCGTCTGTAGCAACATATCAGGCCGCATTAAGAAGCGTGTCTTATATTAACACCAACACGTTCAATCCAACGACAGCCAACCGTACCCTCAATTTTACGGTTAATGATGGCGCGATGTCGAGTACAACGATTACTCGCACAATCACTTTTACAGCTGTCAACGACGCCCCAGTGCTTGCGTCCGGTGCAACAACACATCTTGATTACTACGAGGCACAGGCTGCAACGTCAATCGCACCTTCTTTTACTGTAGCTGATGATAATGCAAATCTTACAGGAGCAACATTTCAGTTAGCGTCCAACTATCTTCAATCCGAAGATTTGTTGACGTGGGTGAATTCAGGAGGAGTGACCGGAACACTTGATGCAACGACCGGAACCATCACTTTCACCGGTTCTGCAACCGTGGGATCTTATCAAAGCGTCTTCAGGTCGATCAAATATAGAAATAGCAACACTACAAATCCTTCATCGCTTACGCGGACAGCAAGCTTTACGACAACAGATGCTACATATTCGAGCAACACAGTGACAAGAGACATTGCAGTTCTGGTTACCGATAAAATCACTACACAGGAAGAGGTCGCAATTGAAATTGATGTGTTGGCTAACGACAATGACCTTTATGCTGCAATAGATCCAACAACAGTAACCGTAACGGTAGCACCACTTAACGGTACTACGATTGTTGACGCGACAACCGGAGTGATCACTTATACACCTAACGCCGAGTTTAGTGGTACAAATACTTTTAAGTACACAGTTAAAGATATCAACGGCGCGACATCGTTGCAAAAGAATGTACTCGTGACCGTGACCCTGATTAACGATGCACCAAGCTTCACACCTGGTTCGGATATAGTCGTGAATGAAGATGCGGGTACCCAAACTTTCGCAGCCTGGGCTACCAGCATGAACGACGGCGACCCATTCACGGCCCAGACTCTAACATTCGTTGTTACAAATGATAAGAATTCATTGTTCGCATCACAGCCCGCGATTAATGGGACGACCGGTAACCTGACTTTCAAGTCAAACAACAATTCAAATGGAATTGCTACAGTTACCGTCTATCTAAAAGATAATGGCTTAACCACACCACTACCTAACGTTAATGTCAGCCCTTCGATCACATTCACTATTAGTGTATTGACTGTCAACGATCCTCCGGTGGGCAACCCCGAATTTTTCAGTACAAGTTCCAACACGCCGCTTACTGCAAACGCGAAGGCGAATGACACAGATCCTGAAGGTGATGCCACTACGCTGTCACCTACGCCATTGGTTCCTCCTGCAAACGGGTCTGTCGTAATCGCCGCCAACGGAACATTTACGTACACGCCGAATTCAGGGTTCACCGGTATAGAGACATTTACCTATCAGATTTGTGACAACGGAACTGACAACGGTATCCCTGCATCGCGATGCGGACAGTCCGTAGTATCGATCACGGTTAACCCACCAAACTCCGATTGGAACATTGTCGGTAACAATTCAGTTGAATTTGCGCCCAATAGTTTTATGCTGACTCCGGACATGACCACTCAACAAGGTGCAATCTGGAATCGTAATCCTCTAGATCTACGTTATTCCTTCAATCTTCGTTTGAGTGCGATCTTCAGTGCTCCTGGAGTAGTTCATGATGATGGAGCCGACGGCATTGTGTTTGTATTCCAACGTGATACGACGCCTCCCCCACTGGACGTCCCTGATCTTCCGATCTATGCGCGTGGGCAAACTGGTGGTTCCCTTGGAATTGGTGGGATCTCGCCATCATTCGCAGTAGAAGTTGATACTTATCAGAACGCAGGCGAGATCGCTGACGACCACATTGCACTTGACATTGATGGACAAGTCTATAGCCCGCTTGCGGGTCCGGTGCCTGCACTTGTAGATGCCTCGAACGTCGGACTTAACATTGAAGATGGTGTCTGGCATGACATCGAAATTAAATGGGATAATCCTTCAAATACTTTAAAAGTACTTTTCGATGGGCAACAACGAATCATCAACACGCAAGATATCGCGACTCTAGTTTTCGGTAGCAATCCTAAAGGTGTTTACTGGGGCTTCTCTTCAAGTACGGGAGGAAAAACCAACTACCAGGCGGTAAAAGATATCGTAATGAATGTGATCAACCTTCCACCAGTTGCAGGAACGGATGCCAACACGCTTGCTGAAGATACTTCAGTTAGTGGTTTGCTTACAGGAAATGATTACGATCCGGAAGGCGGTCTCATTCACGTGCAACCTGAAACCAAAGGTACGGCACACGGACAAGTTGTAATCAACGCGAACGGCACTTATGCATATACTCCAAATCCGGATTATAACGGAAGCGACACGTTCACATATCAGGTGTGTGACGAGTTCTCACCCAGCGGATGCAGTACCGGCACAGTTAATATCAACGTAACACCGGTACAGGACGCGCCGATCGCTCTTCCAGACGAATTCTCTACTACAGAAGACGCCCAACTCGTCGTAATATGCAATTGTGTTCTGATTAATGATTCAGATGTTGATGGAGAAGCACTGACTACCATTGCAGATTCTGATGTGAGCCATGGAACGCTAGATTTTCATTCAGACGGAACATTTACATATTTACCCAATCCCGACTACTTCGGTGATGACACGTTCACGTATCACAATACCGATGGAATCGATAATTCAGCTACTGTCATTGTTGTGATCCACGTTCTTCCTGTAAACGATGCGCCTGTTGCCGTAGACGATGCGTTGAACGTTACTGAAGATACGCCCACGCTCCTCCCTATTCTGTCTAATGACATAGACGTCGATGATCAACTAACACCTTCGATGGTGACGATCGTAACTCCTCCTACACATGGTATAATAACGTTAAATTCCTCCGGAGTACTTTACACCCCTGGTCAGGATTATAATGGTCCGGATACATTTACTTATTCATTGACCGATCCTGCCGGCGCAACTTCTGGAATTGCTCAGGTTAGTATAACAGTTCAGCCTGTAAATGATGTACCGGTTACATTGGCAGATGACGCCACAACTGTAGAGGACCACGCTGTTGCCATATCAGTGCTTTCCAATGACACGGATGTTGATAATGCGATTGTACCCAACACGGTTAAAGTGGTAAACGGACCGTCACATGGATCTACCCAAGTGAACGCGGACGGAACGATCACCTATACACCTGATCAGGATTATTTTGGTATCGACAGTTTTGATTACACTGTGAAAGACACTGAGGGCGGTGTTTCAGTTCCTGCAACGGTTTCGATCACTGTTACACCTGAGAATGATGCACCCGTAGCCTTAGGCGATGCGGCTACAACACTTCAAAATACACCTGTGAATGTCAACGTTACATCCAATGACATTGACGTCGATAATACGATTGATGCAAGTTCGGTAACAGTAATAAATACCCCGGTGCATGGTAGTGTTGTCAACAGCGGCGGTGTAATCACTTATACACCAGCACCTGATTTTCTTGGCGACGATAGTTTCACTTATACGATTGAGGATGCAGGTGGACTGGTGAGCGCCCCTGCCAAAGTGGTGATCACAGTGGTACCTCCAAACCAACCACCAAATGCCGTGAACGATGGCCCGGTATCACACAGATTTTTACTTGATCTTTCGATTGATGTATTGGCCAATGATTTTGACGTTGACAATGCGCATGATGAACTTACGCTAGTATCATTCACGCAACCAAATATCGGTACTGTGGAGTTCAAAAATGGCGTCATGGTTTACCATCCTGTGGGAACAGAGTCGGCAACAGTAACTTTTACTTATATGATCAGCGACCCTGCAGGACTTACAGACGAAGCAACAGTGACGATACAATACGTCTACAATCCTTTGACAGTGTCGGAAGGATTTTCACCCAACAATGATGGAAGCAATGACACCTGGTATATCCTGAGCATAGAGAACTATCCCAACAACAACGTGAAGATCTTTGATCGTTGGGGCCTTCTAGTGTTCCAAAAGGATCATTACGAAAACTCAACTTTGCCTTGGGACGGACGCGCAAATACTGGTCAGCAATCAGGAAAATTACTTGATCAGGGAACTTACTATTACATGCTTGATGTCGGTGGCGAGATCAAGATGCTCAGTGGATTTGTAATGATCGTACGATAATCAATATAACAACGAGACAAACTTCATAATCAAATTACAATGAAAACCCCTCGCCTTGCGGTAACATTAGCTGTACTTCTTGCCATCGGTCTCAGTGCCAATGGTCAGCAGAACTCGCTCTTTACCCAGTATATGTTCAACGGCCTTGTGATTAACCCTGCTTACACGGGAAGTCACGGAAACATGACGGCGACGGCTGCATCGCGTTCTCAGTGGACCGGCCTTAAAGGCGCGCCACAAACGCAAATTGCTTCATTACATTCTCCTATAAAATTTTCCAGGTCCGCTGCCGGGGTGGTTATGACGCATGATCAGGTTGGTGTTACCAATCAATACATGATGTATGGCACTTACGCATATCATATTCCGGTTTCAACAAATGGCAAGATTTCCGTAGGTGGCCAGGCTGGATTCACGTATTACAGAGCGAACCTTTCAGATCTAAGAATAGTTACCAACAACAATGTGTCAGATCCGACCTTTGCGAGTAGCGAAAGTCGTTTACTTCCAAACTTAGGGATTGGCGCATACTACTACTCGAAGAGAAGTTACATCGGCCTTTCCCTTCCAACGCTTATTAATAATAAATGGAACAGTCAGGATGCAAACACGGCAAGACAAAAAAGACATTATTTCCTGTCTGCTGGCCACGTGATTGATCTAAGCCCAAATGTAAAATTCAAACCCAATGTTTTGCTTCGTTGGGAAGAAGGTGGTCCGTTCCAGTATGATATCAATGCTAACTTCCTATTCAACAACATTATTTGGGTTGGTGCAAGTTACAGAATGAAAGACGCGGTGGATGGGCTACTCGAGTTCGTCATTAACAATCAACTGAATATTGGATACTCATATGGATATCCTATTACTTCGCTTGCAGCCACGCAATCAGGTACACACGAAATCGTGATCAACTATAGGATCAAGCGCAATAAGAACGTAGTATTTTCACCCAGATATTTTTAAGATGAAAACTCTAGCAACTTCTCTTCTGTTATTGTTTTTAACCAGCGCCCGGTTATTCGCGCAGCACGGCAGTAATGCGTATCGCGATCTTGCAGATTCTCTGTATCGTCATCACCACTACCAATACGCTGCTGACTATTACGAAAAAGCATTAAGAAAATCCAATGAGCGCGGCTATCTAATGCTTCAGATTGCAAAGTCGTACGATAAGATCAACAATCCTGTCAAGGCTGAGCAATGGTTTGATAAAGCAGGTAAGAATAGGGCCACGTTTGCTGACGAGGATTATTACTTATACGCAGAAGCACTTGTAGTTCTCAAGAAGATGGCAAAGGCGGATTCTCTATTGACCAAAATGCTCGGAGAAAATCCCAATGCACATTTAGCAAGAAGAGCGTTATCGGATATTAGAAATTTTGAAAAATTCTTTGCTGATTCCGCGAGGTATAAAACGGTTCGATTGGCCATCAACTCCGATGTGGCAGAATTTTCACCCGCCTATTATAAAGATGGAATAGTATTCTCGGCAGCCAAACAAGAAGGTGCGCTAAAAAAGAAATATCATTGGGACAATAGTCACTTCTTGAATTTATACTACAGCAGCAAAAACGGCGAAAGTTTTACTGAGCCAAAACTTTTTGAAAAGGACCTGAATACAAAACATCATGACGGTCCTGCGATATTCTATAACAACTTTCAGAAAATGATTCTGAATAGAAATCAGAATATTAAGGTTGAAGGAAGAGAAGACGTGTACGAGTGGCGTCCCGGGCTGTACGATGCTTCTTATGATGCATCAAAAGATAGTTGGATGATAACACCATTGCCATTTAACGAAACAGCCTACTCCTTTTCTCACCCGTATATTTCTGAAGATGGCAACACATTGTACTTTTCTTCGGATAAGCCAGGAGGTTATGGCGGAATGGATTTGTATAAAGTCGGACGAGTTAATGGAACTTGGAGTACACCATTCAATCTTGGACCTTCCATAAACACTGAAGAAGATGAAGCCTTCCCATTCATTGCAAAGAACACATTATACTTTGCATCAAATGGGCATGGTGGACTTGGAGGGCTCGATATTTTCACCAGTGATCTTTCAACGAATGGATTTACTCCTCCGGTAAACCTTGGTTACCCGGTCAACTCATCATCGGACGACTTTTCACTAATAACAGACTCTGTCAAGGTCAATGGGTATTACGCCTCTTCAAGAAGTGGTAATGACGATATTTTTTCATTTGTGAAGCACGATCTCAAGATCAACCTCTTGGCGCATATTTTTGATGGGGAGAGTGATAAACCACTTGCTGGCGCAAACATTCAGGTAATTACCAACGGTGGCGAAGACATGAACCTTGTGGCAGATGATTCAGGTAATTTCAAGTTTGCCGTTCCGGAAGGCATTGCTTTTATCGTCATAGGTTCGAACGATGACATGATTGGAATGACCTCAGACATAGCTGACTCAAGCAAGCAACTGAACATAGCAGCATATCGCGACACGACAGTCACGCCGGTTGTTGTGCTAATCAAAGATGAAATTGGCCTGCCGAGGAAGGCATCACACATCACGATCACCGATCTTACAACGGGAGAACAGATTCCATATCCACTCAACCAATCGATTATCAGTTTTCAGAACAGAGAAGGACATAATTATAACGTCGCAGTTGCAGATGATTTCGGTAACAAGGCCGAACAATTGGTGACAATTGGTAAGGATGAAAAGGGCGTTAAGCGTTCTACTTTAATTCTACCTACAAATTTAAAGATTGAAATGGCAGGGCGTGTATTCCGTGCTGACGACAGCAATCCAATCGCAGATGCAACGGTAAGGATAATGACATTCGGAGACGAAGATCAGGAGTTAAAGACAAATGCTGAAGGTATCGTAGAGTTCACTGTAGGCCGTGGTACGGCCTATGTGGTCATCGCTACAAAAGACGGCATGTCAGGTATGCATTCCGGAATGGCAGAAGATGGCATGGGTAAAGCAAACCTAATACACCCCATACCTGTCTATAGTGATCTTCCGAACTCTGTACTTGCGATGGGCCTTGTCACGTCGAAGGGCGGAGAACCCGTACAAGATTACCAAGCACAAATTACGAATAAGCTGACCGGTGAAAAGATAGCGCTGCAATCCAACAAAGGCATTCTCACATTCCTTGGAGAGAAAGGGAAATCTTACAACATAAACATTACGCACCATGATTTTGAGAGTACGCTACAGGAGTTATTCATTCCTGCGGATGGTTCAGACCCGGAGAAGTTCGCCATCATTATGGAAGAAAAGAATGGCATCAAGAAGAACATCGCTCCTCAGCCGAATACAATTGCAGAACGAAGTAAGTCTCCAACGCTCCTTGTCCTTGAAACGGAAGAAGGAAACACTCGGGCTTTTATCGCTTCTGAGAAGTCTTTGAAAGAGATCACGGAAAAGAATGGAGAGCTTTACATCCAGGAAGATTCGGGCAATACCCAACTTGGCAAAGGCACGATTGACGAGCTGAAGAAAAATCCTACAACAATGCTGGCATCGAAGGGAATAAATATCTCCTCATCCGAAATGCTTAGGAATATCTATTTCGACTTTGATAAGTCGACGCTTGATGCTGAAGATGAAGGCAGATTGCAACAGGTTAAGCAAGTGTTAAACCATAGAAATAACTACTCGCTTATGATCGGAGGCCACGCAGATGACAGAGGACAGGAAAATTACAATATGCGATTATCGAAACGCAGGTCGGCGGCAGTCAGCAAGTATTTGGTAAGCCAGGGTATTCCGCAATCACGTGTTGTTCTGAAGGCTTTCGGCGAATCACATCCAGTTATTGACTGTCCGAAAGATGACTGTTCTGAAAAAGACCATCAATTAAACCGTCGTGTGGAATTTGTGTTGTCGACCAACGGGAAGACTACACCTGATTTAATTTCGAATGGCGATAATGAAGTTGTGCGCAATGTGCCTGAGGATGAATTCCAGTCTATGTTAGCCAGGTTTGGCGACAAGGAAATCGAGGGTATTTCGTTCAGGATTAATATTGGCGCCTTCAAACGCAATCACGCCTTAACGTTCCACGAACTGGCAGATCTTGGAAAGATTGAATCGATTAAAGTCAATGGAACTACTTTTTACTCATTAAATAAATTTATGACGCTGAAGAAAGCGGAAGAAGTTCGCAAGAAAGTTCTTGAGCGAGGCATCAAAGGCGCATCGATATCAATCTACAGAATGGGTGACAAAATAAACCTCTCCCAACTTTCAACATTGGCCCAGTAGGCCCATCCACCACACCTGACCCCGGCGTGCCCGGACGGACGCATATCGCCGGGCATGCATGTTTTCGAACAATCAATATCCCCCCTGTGATACGTTCTCTACGTATTGCGTTTGGGCTTTTGCTATTTGGTATTCTGCCCTTATCTTGACGAATTCAATACCTAACTTCTTAGATCAATTTCACATGGATTTCTCAAAATACAAACCCGGCACAGCGTCAGTCTGGGCTGGTGAAACCGAGCCAACATTTGTTGGGGCAACTACAACGCCCATCGTCAATAGTGTCACTTACGCTTACAAGGATCTTGACCATTGGCAGGATGTAGCGCTTGGAAAACAACCTGGATATATATATAGCAGAAACAGAAATCCAACGGTTCATGTATTGGAAGAAAAGATCCGGATCCTCGAGGGCGCGGAGGCTGCAACTTCTTTTGCAACAGGGATGGGTGCTATCAGTAACACGCTTTATGCGTTGCTTTCACCTGGTAAACGTGTTGTGTCCATTATGGATACGTATGGTGGAACGAGCAAAATCTTCCTAGATTTCCTGCCCGTGTATAATGTTAAAGTCAAACTCTGTGAGACAACGAACCCAGAGGAAATCGAATCTGAGATCGCTAAAGGGTGTGACCTTCTTTACCTCGAAACGCCGACAAATCCTACGCTAAAAGTTGTTGACATTAAAAGGCTGTCAGCGGCGGCAAGGAAAGCGGGCGCCGTTGTCGTTGTTGATAATACGTTTGCAACGCCCATTAATCAAAATCCATTAAGGCTTGGTGCCGATCTTGTGGTGCACAGCGCTACAAAATTTCTTTGCGGGCATTCAGACGCCATGGGAGGTGTATTGTGCGGATCAAAGGTGTTGATCGACAAAGTTTATCAGTACAGAGAAATTAATGGCGCAAGCTTAAGTCCGGATCCTGCATATCTTATCGCGAGAGGTATGAAGACTCTTGAGCTGCGGATTGAAAGACAAAACTCTTCAGCAATCAGAATTGCTACGTTCCTCAAAAATCATCCGAAGGTTAAAGAGGTATTTTATCCAGGTCTTCAATCTCATCCTGGTCATCAGGTGGCAAAGTCTCAAATGTCAGGATTTGGAGGCATGATGAGTTTCTCGATTGAAGGGGGATATAATTCGGTTAAGAAGTTTTTGCCAAGCCTGCAACTCGTTCACCTTGCGGCAAGTCTGGGTTCCGTGAGTACACTGGCAGGGCCTCCCCGTACTACCAGTCATGTTGAGCTTACGGAAGAGCAACGCAGGCAATTGGGCATACCGGAGAGTTTGATCAGGTACTCGGTTGGTATTGAAAATCCAGAAGATCTTATTGCTGATCTGGATCAGGCATTTCGTGTGATCTAATACTATATTAAAGCATGTATCGAGGTTTATACTAAATTTCATATAACGATGTCTAAGCTTGGAGCAGCAAAACTTTTACCGCGAGATCAAAGCGCTCAAGCTTCCAGTAGCCGAAGTAATGAAGTATGAAAACATTGTCGACGTTCCTTCTGATTGGTCAATCGTCATGCACATTGGCAGTATTTCAGTGTCAGAGTTAATTGGTCTCGGTGCTGCGAATCAGAATATCAAAATGCAGTTTGGAGATAGTCTGCGTAAAGCAATAATACAAGGCAACGGTTTAAGATTGGCAGAGCGTCTGATCAAAGGCAGCGCCAGATCACCGAATACAAGCGATGTGGTTCGACCGCCGAATTGAACATGAGTGGACTGGAGTATAGATGGGATAAGGTGCGTCCTCCAGCAGGCGCAAATCAAACTGGATGTTATTGATTGAAGCCAACGAAAAGCTTAATCAGGCTGAACTGCATAGACGCGGGATGCTTAAGATTGACGAGTTGTATGGATCATTTGATGAATACAAGCCCACTTTCGATAAACAGGCTTAAGCTACTCATCAGCCTCTGGAAAATTCAAAAAGAAATGATGTTAGGGTATGGCAAGTGTAAGGTCGGGTACTATCTACAAACGCTTATGCAAGACATCCTCGGTATTTTCTATTTTCGTTTGATTTGAGAATCGGTACCATCAGGGCGGATCAACACCATTATTGATGAAAAAGAAAAGAACGCGAAGAGTCAATTCGTTTTTTGAAAGCAATGGAATCTGCGGGTGAGATATTTTTTGGACATCATATCAGCAAAGAGAGCATCATGACATGCTATATTGAAAACATGAAGGCTAAGCACATCCACTTTGTAGACGCGTCCGATGGCGCTATACTGAAGCCGCAAAAGAATTGAAAGGGAAACTAGCCACGATCAGGTGAAACCTTCAATAAATTCCGAACGGCAGCCATTTCGCTATAAGGCCAAATTATTGCTTGGCTTTTCTCAGATTTTAGAAGTACTTTCAGGAATCCCCAAATATTTATTTGAACGAGTTGATGGCTCTTGCCTGCTGATA
>JBDSKX010000084.1:0-15382 GCA_039916665.1 Chryseolinea sp.
TTGACTTATTGACTGTTGATTATTTTACTGCCTCAAGTGTTAACACGACACTAAATTCCCCTCTCCAATATCAATCTTGTCTCCTCCAAATCCAGCTCATATTCTATCCTTCTCATCGTTTCGTCACTTACCTGCGAATGGGCGCGGAGATCAAGGATGAAATTCCGCTCCTTGTCCAGCAGTTCCTGTTGAATTCTCTGAAACTCATTGATCGCATGTTCATCCAACTTTGGCTGTTGCCCTGCATCTTTTCGCAGACGTTGAATGCGGATCTCGTATTTTGTTTTGATCTGATTGAGTACTTCGTCACTAAGTGATAGTGAGTAATTCTCTTCAATGTGTTCAATCACAGCGGATGCTAGTTTGAGTCTTGCCTGTTGTTCTTCGCGTCTTTCATGATCATCGATTTTGATTCCAAACCAACGGACCAAAGGACGCAACGTAAGACCTTGTAATACCAGAGTAGAAAAGATCACGCAGAAAGTGAGAAAGATAATGAGATTCCTATGCGGGAACTCCCTGGCACCATCGAGCGTGAGTGGCAATGCGAGGGCAGCTGCAAGCGAGACAACGCCACGCATACCCGCCCAGCCGATGACAGTCACCAGTTTAACGGATGGCAGCCGTTCTGTTTCTCTTACTTTCTTAAAAATCCTGGGAAGATAGGTGGCTGGATACACCCAAATCATCCGCCCGGCAATAACAGCTACGCTCACAATAGCGCCATACTTGAATAGTGTGCCAAAAGAATTATCGGCACCAATGTTTTCGAGGATCACGGGCAGTTGAAGACCGATAAGAATAAAGATAATTCCGTTGAGGATGAAGATTGCAGTGTTCCAGGTACCGTAAGACTGTAATCGGGTTTGTTGTGAAAATATGGTCGATGAATTCCAACTCAGATATAGTCCAGCTGCTACTACGGCGAGTACACCGCTTACGTGGATCGATTCCGCTGTGAGGTAGGTTACGAACGGCGCCAGAAAAGTCAGGGACGTATCCGTGGTCGGATTATCAGGGGTTATTTTGTGGATCCACTTAAATACAAAACCGAGGATCAGGCCCAGACAAATGCCTCCGATCGCGACCACGAAAAACTGTAATCCGGCTTCCCAAAAACTAAACGTACCAGAGACTACTGCGGCGACAGCATAACGGTAGGCGATCAAACCAGTCGCATCATTGACCAGACTTTCACCTTCAAGAATCGTGATGACACGCTTGGGGATACCTAACCCTTTTGTCGCGGAAGTGGCAGCGACGGCATCTGGAGGAGAGATAATCGCACCGAGCACAAAAGCTTCTGGCCAGGTCAAACCGGGGATGAACATCTGGGCAATCCAGGCTACTGCGCAAGTTGTGAAGATCACACACCCGATTGCTAGTAAAGTGATCGGTCGCTTGTCGGCTTTGAAGTCAGCCCATGAAGTTGACCATGCCGCTGCATATAGAATTGGAGGTAAGAAAATCAGAAAGACCGTTTCGGGATTCAGACTTATCCGTGGTAAACCAGGTATCAAGCCAACGCCAATTCCTGCCAGCACCAGCAGGATCGGATAAGGTACCTTGATAAGGTCTGTTACCTCTGCCAGAGCAGTGACAACAGCGAGCAATACAATGACAGTAGCAATGTTCTCCATGCTAAAATCTAAAAATTGTCAGAAATAAGATTAGAAACTAAATCTCGAGAGAAATTCTTCGAGCTCTTTCTTGAGCGGATTGGAGTTCCTGATACCCAAAGTATCATTCACAATATCATTCCTTTTTACATTTAACTCATACAGCTTAAGATGCTGATTAATAAAGATAAATTCAAGCGATGGAACGAGTTGCTTTAACTCATCAACGATGTCAAACACCTTGATATTTCTATCGACAAGGTTATAAATACCACCGGGGAGATCACTTGTCAGCAGATTATTAAATGCGGTCGCTACCTGATCGATGTGTATAAAAGAGCGAGACTGCTTTCCATCTCCCTGGATCGTAACCATGCGATTGAAGTTCGCTTCGAACACAAACTTATTGATGACAGAATCAAATCTCATACTACGGCTGTATCCATACGCATTGCCACACCTGAAAACATAAGTATCGATTTTGCCGATAAGCCGCTTGACATGCTCTTCACCACGAAGTTTTGACATCGCGTAAAACGTCATCGGATTTAGTGGAGATTGCTCATCGACCTCATTTTCAGATGAGCCATACACACCTGAACTGCTGGCGTAGACAAATCTTTTGACGTCACTGTCTTCGATCGCATAAACCAATTCGGCAGTACCCCAATGGTTGACCTGTTCGTATCCATGTGAATCAGAACTATCAAAAGGTGTGGTCACTTTCGCGGCAAGGTGATAAACGACATCGATGCCTTTGAGCACCTTCCTTAGCGATCGTGAATCTAACAACTCTCCTTTAACAAAAGATATTTTAGAATGCCCGCCTGACTTTAACCCCAGAAAGAGATTATAATTCATTCGGCTCAAATTATCATAAATTATAACGTTCTCAACTGCTGAATTGACAATCAGCAGATTGATTAGTTCAGTGCCAATGTATCCTGCACCACCAGTAACTAAGACTTTCATTAAAAGACTATTTATTTATTAATCAAATCGGTGTGAAGCCCACATTCTACTTTATTCATGCCGAACCAACGGGCTTCTCTTTCCTGCATTTCGGGATCCAATTTACGCGTGCAGGGTTCGCATCCGATACTGACGAATCCTTTTTCCTCCAAGGGATGCTTTGGAAGTTTGTATTCTTTCTGATACTGCCATATGGATTTTGAGTTCCAATCGAGCATTGGATGGAATCTTACACATCCATGTTTCGCTGGCTGTTCTTCCCGCATGGCGGCGCGAATGGCACTCTGATCTGCGCGCACGCCATTTATCCAAATGTCATGAGAAAGAAGAATAGCATCAACAGGCTGGGTCTTGTTCAAGTGGCAACAATGATCAGGGTCTGAAGTGAACAAAAGCTTGCCTTCGGAATCACGCTGCATAAATTTTGGGACATCAGATTTGAGGTCGATGATATTCAGCCCAAACTGATCCGCAATCTGGTCCTTGAACTTAACTGTCTCCGGAAAATGAAATCCAGTGTTAATAAAATAGACAGGAATAGATGGGTCTATTCGACTCAATATATGAAGTAAAACGAGGCTGTGCGATTGGAAAGAACTGGTCGTAAACATTGTCTTTCCCGACGCCTTATATGACTCAATTTTTTCTTTTATGTTTTCAAAGATCATGTTTGGGGGTGCTGACTCTAGTCTAGACAAAGCTAATTAATAACTTTATTAGAGTACCATAATGATATGATAATCAAATAATTAATCATGTTCAATTAAATTTATAATTTGATCCAAAATTCTTAGGTTCCGGACCATTGCTGCAAATATGGCTTACTTTAGTCTATTAAACCAGTAGTCATTAAGAACAGTTCCAACGGTGCTTGTTTCCAGCAGGGCATCACGCAGCATTCTAAATTGACCCGCGAGTTTGCGAAACAAACACACACAGTCTACAGCCCCGGGTAATTTCAGTTGTAAAACAAAAATGGACTTCGTCAATACCGGGCGTTAACTACCGCGTCGGCCGAAAGCATTTCGCGAGGAGACTGATATTGAATTTGATTACACCTACAACAGATCTGTCAAAACGGTTTCTGAACCTTTTATCTATATTCCTGTTTAACTAAGCATAATGAGGATCAGAGTTTCCAGAAGAGAACATTTCAATGCAGCCCATCGGCTCGATAATCCGAAGTGGACGGCCGAACAGAATGAAAGGATCTTTGGAAAATGTAATAACCCAAATTATCATGGTCACAATTATGAGCTAATCGTGAGTCTCGTCGGCGAGCCTGACCCTGATACCGGATACCTTTTCGATCTTAAGATTCTGAGCGACCTTATTCGCGATCATGTGCTAAATAAATTTGATCACAAGAATCTCAATTTGGATACTGAATTCTTTCGGAGTGTCAACCCCACTGCTGAGAATATTGCCGTTGTCATCTGGCGGATCCTGAGGCAGACAATTGACGAAAAATTTGAACTGAAAATTACCCTTTATGAGACCGAAAGAAATTTCGTTGAATATCCGGCCGCTTAGAACCGACGAGGAAGATGTGGATGATGATCACGTGGCATCTTCCATGAATACACCACTCCGCCCCGACGCGTTTGATATGGATGACGATCTCAAGATCGAAAAAATCGAAAAGCACTTTCGTGAAATCATGACCATTCTTGGACTTGATCTAACCGACGACAGCCTTAACGGAACTCCGCGCCGCGTTGCTAAAATGTACGTCAAGGAAGTTTTCAGTGGATTAAATCCAAAAAATCGTCCTAATGCGCGGCTCTTTGAGAACAAATACAACTACGACCAGATGTTGGTTGAGAAGGATATTACCTTCTACTCCCATTGTGAGCACCACTTTGTACCCATCTATGGCAAAGCCCACGTCGCTTACTTTTCAAGTGGCAAGGTAATCGGCCTGTCGAAGATCAATCGAATTGTTCAGTACTTTTCAAAGAGACCTCAGGTACAGGAAAGACTAACTGTTCAGATCGGAAAAGAGATGGAACGCGTTCTTCAGTCTACTGATGTGGGTGTTGTCATTGATGCCAATCATATGTGCGTTGCTTCACGGGGTGTTGGAGACACAAACAGCAAGACAGGCACTGCTTATTTCTCCGGCAAATTCCGTGATGAAAACGTCAAGCGGGAGTTTTTGAATTATATCAACAGCAAATGAGCTAATTCAATCGGTTGATTTAATTCATTTACGATAGCGTCAAACTTCTTTGGATAAAATAGCTATTTTGGTAGTACCTAAACCTACCTGAGTAAGCTACTTATGTCCATCGACAAGGATATCATACCACTTGATGTTACAACAGCCCACCAAAAAGCGCTCGTTAACATCTTCTCAACGTACTACTATCTTGTTGACAAGATGAGCGGGACTTTTAAGAAATATGATATCACCCGTCAGCAGTATCAGGTGCTCACCATTCTAAGATCCCAACAACCAAAGGCAGCGTCGGTCAATCTAATTAAAGCTAGGATGCTTGATAAAATGTCGGATGTTTCGCGTATTGTCGAGCGGCTTCGGATCAAAGATCTCATAGTCAGGCAAAGTGCAACAAATGACAAGCGTTCAGTAGACGTCATTATCACCACCAAGGGAATCGAGCTGCTAGACAAAGTCCAACCCGATATAGAAAGCTTTGGCCACCACATTAACAAACTGAGCGAAGAGGAGACCATAGCGCTCAATTACATGTTGGATAAAATACGAACTACCGGAAAAGCCCACCTTCTGGACGAATTTTCGCGAAAATCTGCACAAACCGCTTTGAGCCGCAATCTTTAGCGGAAGAAAAAAGTGTTATTTTAGCAGCGCTAAATTTAAAACTATGGTATTCGATTTTGACATGCTCCAGGCTTTTTACAAGCAGTTGCCCGCACGCATTGCTAAAGCCAGAAAAGTTGTAGACAAACCCCTCACCCTCTCCGAAAAGATCTTATACGCTCACTTGCATGATGATCAGAAAGTTGAACTCTTTTCCAGGGGTAAGTCCTATGTCAATTTCTCTCCTGACCGTGTAGCCATGCAGGATGCAACAGCCCAGATGGCGTTGCTTCAATTCATGTCTGCCGGTATTCCTAAAGTTCGTGTGCCTTCGACCGTTCACTGTGATCACCTTATTTTAGCCAAGGATGGCGCGCAGAAAGATCTTGCCGATTCGATAACTGCCAGTGGCGAGGTATTTAATTTTCTCGAATCTGTGTCAAACAAATTTGGCATCGGATTCTGGAGGCCAGGTGCTGGTATTATCCACCAGGTGGTACTTGAAAACTATGGCTTCCCCGGCGGAATGATGATCGGAACAGATTCTCACACTGTCAATGCTGGCGGACTTGGAATGCTGGCGATCGGCGTTGGTGGTGCTGACGCGGTAGATGTAATGGCAGGAATGCCATGGGAATTGAAATGGCCAAAGCTTATCGGTATAAAACTAACCGGCAAACTCAGTGGCTGGACGTCATCAAAAGATGTGATCCTGAAAGTTGCGGGTATCCTTACCGTTAAAGGCGGCACTGGAGCTATCGTTGAATATTTTGGACCAGGCGCAACGACACTGTCTTGTACTGGGAAAGGTACAATCTGTAACATGGGTGCTGAGATCGGTGCAACGACATCAACATTTGGATACGATGATAAGATGGGCGATTACCTCCGAGGAACGGGTCGCAAATCGGTTGCTGATCTGGCTGACAAAGTAAAAGAACACCTTACAGGCGACGATGAAGTGTACTCATCACCTGAAAAATATTTTGATGAAGTTTACGAAATTGATTTGTCAACGCTTGAGCCACACGTCAATGGACCGTTCACGCCAGATCGCGCTATTCCTATTTCAGAATTCGCGGACGAAGTAAGGAAAAACGGCTGGCCTCAAAGACTTGAAGTGGGATTGATCGGATCTTGTACTAACTCATCTTACGAAGACATCACAAGATCGGCATCGCTTGCGCAACAAGCAGTTGATAAAAAACTACAGGCGAAAGCAGAGTTTACGATTACTCCCGGCTCCGAGCAAGTGCGTTATACTGTAGAACGCGATGGCTACTTCGACACTTTTGAGAAAATGGGAGGAGTAGTTCTGGCCAACGCCTGTGGCCCTTGCATTGGGCAATGGTCAAGACACACCAATGATCCTACAAGAGCGAACTCTATTATTACATCATTCAATAGAAACTTTGCCAAAAGAAATGATGGCAATCCAAACACGCATGCGTTTGTAGCGTCTCCCGAAATAACGACAGCGTTCGCGATTGCTGGTGATCTTACTTTCAATCCCTTGACCGATTCATTGGTCAACCAGGATGGCGTTTCAGTGAAACTGGACGAGCCAAGGGGACACGAGTTTCCTCCAAACGGATTTGATGTAAAAGACCCAGGATACCTGGCCCCGGCAAAAGATGGCAGCAGGGTGCAGGTGAAAATTGCAGAGAACTCAAATCGTCTTCAGGCGCTCAGTCCATTCACAGCCTGGAATGGCAAGAATCTTATGGGTATGAAGGTGCTCATTAAAGCAAAAGGCAAATGTACGACTGACCATATCTCAATGGCCGGTCCATGGCTTCGCTTCAGAGGACACCTGGATAATATTTCAAATAACACGTTGACGGGCGCGTTCAATTTCTTTAATGACAAAACTGATTCGGTCCTGAATCAATTGACCGGTGAATATGGTCCTGTTCCAGCGACACAACGCGCGTATAAGGCTGCAGGCATACAGACTATAGTTGTGGGCGACCATAACTACGGAGAAGGATCGTCGAGAGAGCACGCTGCTATGCAGCCACGTCATCTTGGAATACGCGTAATACTTGTGAAGTCTTTTGCACGTATTCACGAGACGAACCTGAAGAAGCAGGGTATGTTGGGCTTAACATTTGCGAATGAAGCCGACTACGATAAGATCCTTGAGAAAGATTCTATCGATCTCAGCGACTTAACTTCTTTTGCTCCTGATAAGCAGTTGACTCTAGTAATGCACCACGCTGATGGAACTACAGAATCGATAAAAGTAAATCACACATATAATGCTGGTCAGATTGAATGGTTCAAAGCCGGGTCGGCATTAAACCTGATGGCCAAACAAATCGTTGCAGCGCGGGCACCTGTACACAAAGTGGTTAATACACCGAAGAAAGCAGCAGTTAAGAAAGTAGCAGTTAAGAAAGCTGCACCTAAGCCATCCAGGAAGGCTACTAAAAAAGCACCAAAGAAAGTAGTGAAGGCCGCCAGGAAAGCTACACCTAAGAAAGCAATGAAGAAGGGGGTGAAGAAAGCTGCATCTAAAAAGATAGTCAGCAAGAAGCCGATGAAAAAGATGGCCAAGAAGATCGGCAAGAAGGCGGCCAATAAGGTAACAAAGAAGAAGAAGAAATAGGCGGCTATCGGCAATTCCAATGTTTAAAATAGAAAGCTCCCTTGCTAATACAAGGGAGCTTTTTTTGTCAGGCCCAATGGGCCAAGGCAAAGTCTTGACATGCATCGATTATCTCTCAGCAAGATGCAGTATCGAGAAATAGAGGGTCCGGGTTTGAAGATTTCATTGCGCGACCGTAGCGACTGAACTTGTGCTATTCGGCGATCTTCTCCGCGAGCTCTTTGTCGCGCAAATGCTTGTCCAGTACAAAAGTTCCGAATGGTAACAGTGATGCCAGAAATGCCGATACAAAAAAGAAAAACGACCACCGTTTTGAGAATTGCAGTACTAACAGAACGGAAACATAAACTACAAACAAGAGTCCGTGTATCCATCCAGCAATCTTCACTGCAGTCGGCATGTCCAACAAATACTTGAGTGGCATGGCTATGAAAAGCAGCATCAATAACGAAATGCCTTCGGCAATGCTGATCTTTCTGAAGAATCCTATCATCGAATTAAAACTAAGGTTGAGAACGTCCGCAGGGTTCCGGATAATAAATCAGACCTGTTGGGACATCATATCCTTAACTAAGGTACGGCAGGCGCAGATACCTGACGTGGCTTTTTAACGAGTTTTTTATCAGTTGGAAGATTTTTCAACCGATCCTTATGACGTCTTCCCAACCAGATGTAGAAACCTGTTATGGGTAACGTTGCAATAACAAGGCTTCCGAAGAAAGCGAGGAATTTACCCGGCAATCCCATCACAGCGCCGGTGTGGATATCGTAATTCATTCTAAAGAGCTTATCGGCAACTGATGCATTGGCAAGCTTGCCATAAACATGATTGACCTCTAATTCCTTGAGCGAGTATTGATCGAAGAAACGATAATCGGTCGACCAATAAGTTTCGTCATCGGGGTTGACACTTACCTCCAACGCTGAAGATGATTCCATCGGAATATGAACCTCAATTACTTCTGCCTTAGGATTGTCACGGCGTATCGTCTCGTATAGTTTGTTCATTGACAACGCCAGAATTCCTTTGTTTGCATTTGTGGTATCCGAAAGTGGTTCTTCATAGACCATACTTTTTTCTCCACCCGTAATCTTGTACACGCCTTCAGCAAACCACGTGAAACCCCAGACAAGCCCGGTAACTGCAAGTATGAGCGCAATCCAGGTACAGTAGAAACCCAATACATTATGGAGGTCATAATTCTTCCGCCGCCACTTCGCTGACCACTTGATTGTAAAACGCTGTTTGGTGGCATTCTTATTTTTTGGCCACCATAATACAATTCCACTGATGGTCATGAACAGAAAAATCAGCGTTGCTGATGCGATAATAGGCTGGCCAATTTCATGCGGAAGCCAAAGATAGAAGTGACCGTCGAGAATAAATCTAAAAAAACCGGCGTTTTCATTACTGACCTTTAGTACTTCACCACTGTAAGGATTAAGATAAACAATGTAGTAATACTCGGGGTCAGCATTGTAGTAAGTTATCTGTACCGCTTTTCCCGGTCTGCCATAAACGATAGCATGCATGTGCTTGTCCGGCAAAGTCTTTTCACCGATCTCCTTGAAATGAGCAGGGCTTAGTGTCTGTTTGTCCTCGGCCAGCACAAAACGGTAAGGCTGAAGGATGTTCTGTATCTCAGCCTGAAAGGCGTATATACATCCCGTGATGGCGAGAACAAAAACTATTGAGCCCGTCGTAAGCCCAAGCCAGAGGTGAATTCTTCCAATCCAGTATTTAACTGTTCTTTTCTTGTCTTTCACGTGTGGGTTATTGGCGTAAAAGTTTGAGTTTCTGAACTGCTAAGGTACTGGTCAGTCCACGCGCCCCCAATCGCCTCTAAAAGCGAAAAATGACATACCCTCAAAAGGGTATGTCATTTTTCGATTATTGCCAATCATTGTTGAACGAGGGGCTTCCATGATAAGCTAGGCTTCGATCCATTTGATAAGTTTTGGACCAATAAACTTCATAGTTCAGCCTGACGGACCAACGCTGTGGCTATTTGCTGTATGAACTCTCGCAATATCTTCAAAGTTGTATTTCCGATCTATGATAACCGGTTTAATACCCGACACAGTCAACTGACTTAATACCTCATCATCGACATATTTTTTCCTGCGATTATGAGCGTAAATTTCATACTGATTATTCCTCGGAATTAAGGTAACTCGATACCCAATTTACTAGAGACCTCTGTAGATACGAGTAAAGCATGTTCCATGAAGAGAGCATATACATTTTTAGGGTGTGGCTTGAAGAAATCCTACTTTGGGCGGATTAGTCCGAAGTCGAGAGCATAGATTACAAATTCCGTTGGGGATTTGATATTGAGTTTCCTAATGATGCTCTTTCTATGCGTGTGCACGGTATGAGGACTAAGGTGCAGATGATCGGCAACTTTCTGTGTAGAGTATCCTGATGCCAGCAGCGTTAGGATTTCACGCTCTCTGGCGGTCAGCACGTGTGGTGATGCCTCTTTTAATTCTGGAGAAAAGTGTTTCTCCATAATGACGTCAAGTATTTTAGGGCAATAGAATTTCTCGCCGCGCGCAACTGTCGTAACCGCCATCATGATCTCTTCGCGGCTACAATCTTTCGTTAGATAACCTTCTACGCCAGACTGAAGGACCTGCAGTATGTTGGATTTATTATTATCAGCAGATATTACAAGTACGTTGGTGACTGGAGATTTACGCTTTACATCGGTGAGATCATCTTTACTGACATACCCGGGAATATCATAATCGACGATAAGAAGATCAGGTGTGTGTTCCTCCAACAGCATTGGCAACTGATATGCTTCTTTTACGTGATCAACTATTCTGACATCACTTCGAAGGCTTAAGATGTGAATAAGTCCTGCTGAAGTTAGGGGTTGATTGTCGGCTAATAATACCTTGATCACCGTCATAGTGACTCGAGGAACTTAATTATTGCATCGCGATCAGTCTTAGATAGATTTCGAACAAACTCTTTTGATTCCTCTGCTTCTCCGCCGTGCCACATGATCGCTTCCAATAATGTTCTCGCGCGGCCGTCGTGCAAAAAATTCTGATGACCATTAACGATTCTGGTCAGTCCGATGCCCCAAAGCGGCGATGTTCTCCACTCCTGACCATTCGCATCAAAATCAGGACGATTGTCTGCCAGGTTAGTACCCATATCGTGCACCAACAGATCGGTATATGGAAAGATTATCTGGTTGCTGATCTCCGGAAAGGCTACATCTGTTTTCGTACGGAACCGCGGAACATGGCATGCTGAACATTTACCGTCTACGAAAAGTTGTTTGCCTGCCTGTACGATCGCATTATCTGCATTGCGCCGTGCTGGAACTGCGAGTGAACGAATATAAAAGGCTACGCTGGTGAGGATACTATCAGAGACTTCAATCGTTTTGTTTTTGCCGTCGTACTGACCCTGACCGAATGCGCTCTCCCTAGGAAAGACGAAATTAGTAATTCCAATGTCTTCACTATATGCCGACGCCGACTGTTGAAGGATACTTGGGTTAGCTGCTTTCCAACCAAATCGCCCAAGTGTTTTTCTGCCTTCAACTTCATTCCAAGCATAATTCGGTTTCCCGGAAATGCCATCGGCATTATTATCGTTCGGATCAGCGTTGGCGAGAATATCTGATTCATCGATTGCTTCCAACAACCCCAGTCCAAATACTGGTGGTGCAATTCTGGGAGAGTACATCACATCCGGCGGCAACGGCATGTAAGGATTCTCAAAGGTATACGTAGGAAAACGCAAGCTATAAGCGTCGCCGTCGGTGAACTGATAAGACTGTTCGTTATAAGTTATTTTTACTGATGCTTCAGCGAGTATTCCGTAAACGCCTCTTGGTTGAAGTTGTCCGCCAAATCCCGGCACAGGATTGGGACCACCGTGATCGTCAGTTCCGGGAATACTGAGGCGAATCAATAAAGACGAAAGCTGTTCGTTTCCAGCTGGAGGTTTTCCTCTTCCATCATTGATATGACATGAAGTACATGATACATTATTGTAAACAGGGCCAAGACCCGGATTGATTAGGGAAGGAGCTGTAACAAAAGTCTGCTCGAATGCTCCGTCTCCTATGCCATGGACAATTGCCCGGGCGGCAGTCAGAGAGGGAAAAGGCGAACTAAAGGCCCGCGCACCATTGTCAAAAATCGTTTGAGAGCCTCCAGATAACCATTCGTTAAAATTGGTTTCCGCCAGTTCATCGGGTTCGACGCAAGCGTATACTACGATCAATATCGCCACTACTGCAAAAACACGCATGATGGTCTTCTCCGTCCTCATTCCAACGCTACCCCTGGTGAAATTACTTAGAGTGCTGCTGAACAAAAGGAAGCAAACTCTGTTCGAGTGTATTGTGCAAAGCGTTACACGCATCAATAGTGTTTTGAATCTTAACTGATTCTGTCGTGATCGCCTGGCCAAACGGAACAGTAAATGCATCGAAAGAATTGATCGCGGCACTCAATTTTGCTTTAATTTCATTGTCGAGTTGGAGGTTATACGCTTTAACAAGATCCTCAAGGCCTTTTCCGTCCGTTGTATATTTTCCAAGATACACGTCCTGAACGCCAGTGATATTATTCTTGAAGTCAACAAAAGAGTTCTGAGAAAATGGAGACTCTTCAAGTTCGGGATCCTTCGCTTCATAAGGTTCCATGATTTTACCGTTGCCAACTTCGTCACATATTCCCATCATAGCATTTACCATTTCTTCAAATGCTGATTTTTGAGTCTCGTAAACCGTACTTCCTGCACCTGCATTTGTAAAATCATGGTAATAACTGGTGGTCACACTCTTGTCCCAAAATGACTTAAGATCCTCCGTCAGGGTTTTCAGATTTAATGCAAGAGCCGTCAGATACTCTTTTTGTCTGGGCGTTAAATCTGCAGCAGCTTTGTTTCCATCCTTGCCGAAGATCAAATATTCTATCGGGTGAAAACCCTTTAGGGCGTCGTCCAATCCGTCGATATAGTCTGCTGAAAATGCATTCGTGCTTGCTAGCTGTGCATCCAGATCGGTGAAGTTAACGGGCCATGTGTCAATCCTTGGATCAATGCTTTTAGTTGAGACAGGGCCAAACAAAAATGCCTCCGAATGCTCCCAGGCTTTACGGGCTTCTTTCCAGGTAGTGCGGGCAGCGGCGAGTTCGGCATCTGTAGCCCCATCATTCAACGCACCTACCTGATCGTATAGCAAGCTGGTCTTCGTGAATAATTCACCATACACCACGACGGGAAGGTTATTCGAGAAATCATTAATAATGTCGCTGTTGAGTGTGGTGTTCACAGCTGAACCACCTTCGTTGTTATCGTCGCAGGCTGTGAACACTAGCACGGCTACTGAGGTAAGCAAAAATTTGATGTATGTGGCCTTCATAATATTCAGGAGTTAAGGTCTATGGTTAAAATACTTTCTTTGATTTCTGTTTTAAATTTTTTCAAAGGTGCGGGTGCGGGTTCTTTGGTGACATTACCATCGAGGTCAAAGGTGCTGCCGTGTTCGGGGCAATACAATCCGGTCTTCGTGGCTGACACAGGATTCTCACGATGTGTACACTTCATGTATATCGCGTTATAATCAGTCTCGGATTTTTTCACAAGAAGGATGTCGTAGGGTGATTGCATATCGCGAACAACGACCATGTTTGACTCGGCAAACTGGACTAACGGTACGTCTACAGTTTTCTTGGCCAGATCTGTTTTAAAAACTGGCAACGACGAACATGATGAGAACGTAAAACTCAAAAGCGTACCACCAGCGCATGCGATGCAGGTATCTTTCAAAAATTTCCTTCTTGTTTTCATACCGTTAGAAACTATATCCGAGTCCTATATTCAAAAATCCATTGGAGGTGTAGTAGGGCAACAGTTGTGGGAATTGTGTTACGATAAGATCATTGTTTCTCTCATCCGTGTTTCGCAACACATAGTCAACTTTAATAATTACGCCGCTTACTGGCTGATATGTAATACCCGCTACGCTATAACTTTTCCTATTGATACCATTCCCGATACCATTGTTTGGTATTTTGCTGTTGAGATCGATGAATTCTTGTCTGAAAAAAAGTATTAAGTTTTTTCTCGCTTCTTGATTGATGAGTTGATAAAAATTGTAACCCAATTCTGCATAAGCTCCAACCATTGTGCCTGGCGTGTTGCTGGCATATGCACGATTAATCTCGAAGGCATCACGAATATTTACCATTGTTGCAAGCGCCTTAAACGAAACGCCATTATTGTGATACTGCACGTCCGCTTCGACGACGCCGACTGGTGTTCCAAAAGCACCAGACTGCAACCGAAGACTGTCGGCCTGACGTTTTACTAGACCGGCACTTCCGCCATAATAACCCGATGCTTGTACGCGCCAGGATTTAATGTAATAAAGTAATGAACCTGTGACTGCGACGTTTGCTGCCGTAGCATTGCTTCCCTCTTGTTTACCATCGGCAATTCCATTTCCATTCCTGAAGTTGGAAGATTTCAAACCGTTCATTACAGCAAAAGAATAATTGAGCCCTGGAATTGACCTTATTCTCCCGTAAAGTCCGACGCCCAGTTCTCTCCAAGTCGCAGGAATCACAAATGTTTCTACAAAGGTCCTGTCGTTTCCATTGAAGGTTGTAGGAAGGTGATTCTCATTTATAATTCCGATCCGTGGTATGAACAATCCTGCCTGCAGGTACATGTCGCGATTGATAGAGAACTTGATAAACAACTGCTCCATAGAAATCTCTCCCGCGGGATTGCCATTGGTGACTTTAGCGTTCTCAAGCTCAAGCTCAGAAAAGAAGTATATTCTATTGTTAAACTTATGTCCCAGGAAAAGCACGTTCCGGGTCAGGTTTGCATTGCCCGTCTTAAGCCTAAAATCGTACTCAACCTTGGCCTGGCCGTAGCCTGAGATCACTGTACTATTGTTGTTCCTGATCAGTCCTGCCGAAAGGGAGTCTTCTTTGGTCAATACTTGGCAGTATCCAGCTAAAACGCTGACAATCAGAATTGTGGTTAGATATATGCGACGCATTATTCAAAATAAAGCACAATTATATTGGTTATTTAGAATTAATCCAAATACGAAGAAGGGTTAATCAGTGTGTTTTTGTATTCGTTGATTCTGGGTGTAACGGAATGCTTTTCGGTGGAAATAGTCACAATGAGCGCATGAATAAATATGGACTATTGATGATCGGATCGCGAAATTGCTTGCAACTTTCTGCACTGATGCCTTAAGAATTTTGAGACTCTTAAGAGTCGAAATCTTCTAATACAACGCGCAGTTCATTAAGCATCATGGCCGTAGCGCCCCAAACGATGGCTCCATCTATCTTAAAATGTGGCGCCATCATTTTGTATTGTCCGGCAAAAATTTCTTCTCT
>JBDSKX010000085.1:0-11440 GCA_039916665.1 Chryseolinea sp.
CGCCTTCCGGGTGCGGTGCAGTGATGTGATAGGCATCGGCAGACATACCACCGCCGAGGATTTCCCCATAGATTTTAGCCCCACGCTTTTGTGCGTGTTCGAGTGTTTCGAGAATCAATGCCCCAGCACCTTCACCAAGTACAAAACCATCTCGATCCTGGTCATAAGGGCGGGATGCGGTCTCGGGTGAATCATTACGTTCCGAAAGGGCACGCATGGCATTAAAACCACCCACGCCAGCTTCACAAACCGCAGCTTCTGAACCGCCTGAAACGATGACATCGGCCTTGCCTAATCGGAGGTAGGTATAAGCATCATAAATGGCATTAGTTGAAGATGCGCACGCCGATACTGTTACAAAATTCGGTCCCCGAAATCCATATTTGATGGAAATGTGGCCCGCACTAAGGTCAGGAATCATCTTTGGAATAAAAAAAGGATTGAATCTTGGCGTACCGTCCCCTCTGGCATATGTTTTTACTTCTTCCTGAAACGTGACCAACCCCCCGATACCCGAGCCCCAGATAACACCGACGCGATCCGGGTCTAATTCAGCTAGCGGGAGGTTTGAATCTATAATGGCTTCGTCAACAGCAACCATGGCATATTGAGCAAAAGGGTCCATTTTCCGGGCCTCTTTTCTGTCCATAAAGTTTCCGACTTCGAAGTCCTTTACTTCACAAGCAAACTTGGTTTTAAATCGTGAGGCGTCAAAGTGCTTTATAGGAGCTGCTCCGCTCGTGCCGGACTTTAGACCCTCCCAGTATTGGGGCAGTGTATTGCCGATGGGAGTGAGTGCACCTAGTCCAGTAACGACTACTCGCTTTAACGTCATGATAGATGGGATGTGGTTGTAGGGCGGGCTGATGCCAATTATTTCTTCACGTTCTGTTCCAGGTAGGAAATAGCCTGGCCAACAGTTGAAATATTTTCAGCCTGATCGTCTGGAATAGAGATATTGAACTCCTTTTCGAATTCCATGATGAGCTCCACGGTATCGAGAGAGTCAGCGCCAAGATCGTTGGTGAAGCTAGCTTCCGGGGTTACCTCAGACTCTTCAACACCAAGTTTTTCGATGATGATCTGTTTTACTTTTTGTGCAATTTCAGACATGTTTTTACGGTTTAATGATTTTAAAATCTGTGCAAAGAAAGAGATTTGCGACAATATTGTCAAACTTTTTTGATCTTGCCGAATAGGGCTAAAAGATGCCTTTCTAACGTTTCAGATGAAGAAAAGCAAGCTTATAATTGACTATGATTTTGATTTCGAATTGATGGGAGTCGTGTCGTCGGCCAAAGGTTACAAGCTGGCCTGGGAGATGAATCAAACGCTCAAGATCAATTTGGTGAAACAGCCTGATCTGATCGTCGGATTCAAGAACAACGAAGAAAAGGGCTTTGCGCACTTTGCCTACCAAACTCAACTCAATCGATTGAAAGTATTCAAAAATAAGCCATCCGAGCAAGATGCAGGAAAGTATTTCTTAATCCCTGAGTTTCCTCATTTCGATTTTATAATTTTGGCTGATATGGAAGAACAAAACAACGATCATCAGTTAATAGATATGATCAGGTCCATCGCCTCCATTCAGCTTGTAGCCGGCATCCCACTAGACGGCCTTAAATCAAAATCCAATTTTATTTTTTAATTGCAATGTGTTACTTACTTACTAACACAGCTACCAAGTCGAACTATCTATAACCATATGCTAGAAAGAGTATCGTTTAACAAAACGAAAATTGTTGCCACGGTTGGGCCAGCGTCAAATTCAAAGGACACATTGCGCGCGCTGATCAGGGAGGGAGTTGATGTTTTTCGCCTAAACTTCTCTCACGGCACTCACGAAGACCATCTTAAAGTGATCAAGAATGTAAGGGAGTTAAACGCAGAACTAGGAACGCAAATCTCCCTTTTGCAAGACCTCCAGGGACCGAAGATTCGTGTCAACGTAATGGCACCTGATACAGTCATTGAAAGCGGACAAAAACTCACGATTACAACCCGGGAACTAATTGGTAATAGCGAAGTTGTCAGCACCTCCTATAAAAATTTACCGAGGGATGTAAAAATTGGAGATATGATTCTCATTGACGACGGAAAGCTTGAACTCAAGGTCGTTCAAATTATGAGTGATGGTGATGTGGTCACGGAGGTAGTATACGGTGGTTCACTGAAGTCAAGAAAAGGTATTAACCTGCCTTTTACCAAGGTGTCTGCTCCTTCTCTTACTGAAAAGGATTATATAGACCTTGAGTTTGGTCTTGCCAATGATGTCGACTGGATTGCATTGTCTTTTGTAAGAAAGGCAGAAGACATCATCTCGATGCGAAGTATTATTGACTCGAAACAATCGGCAGCGAAAATTGTAGCGAAGATTGAAAAGCCTGAAGCACTTAGCAATATAGATGAGATCATTGCTGCAACGGATGCCGTAATGGTTGCACGCGGTGATCTGGGTGTCGAAATCTGGATGGAGGAAGTTCCAATGGTTCAGAAAATGCTGGTTGAGAAATGTAACAATGCTGGCAAGCCGGTGATTGTAGCTACGCAGATGATGGAGAGTATGATCGAAAATCCGAGGCCAACACGCGCGGAAACAAATGACGTCGCCAACGCCGTAATGGATGGAGCAGATGCCTTGATGCTTTCAGCTGAAACGGCTTCCGGTAAATATCCATTGGAAGTAATCCGTAGCATGGTTCGCACGATTGCGTCCGTGGAGAAAAACAACGCGATATATTATCGCTTCCGCGATGTTAATAAGAAGTCACCGACTCAGATACATGATAGCTTTGTGTTGGCGGCGTGTAAGCTTGCCAAAGATGTAGGAGCAAAGGCTATTGTCGGAATGACGCAGTCTGGTTACACCGCTTTTAAATCGTCTTCTTACAGACCCAACGCGAATATTTTTGTCTTTACCAGCAATGAATCGTTGTTGAACAAGGTGAATCTCGTCTGGGGTTCACAAGGTTACTTGTACAACAAAACCAATTCTACTGACGAAACTATGGCTGATGTTGAATCAGTACTGAAAGCCAATGGGCACGTAAAGTCGGGAGATATTATTGTAGTGCTGGCGAGTATGCCGATACAAGAGAAATCGAGGACAAATACGATAAAGATCAATGTGGTCAAGTAGTTGTGATTGACTGTTGTCTGTTCTGCTGGGTGCGGAATAATGACCTACTTGTCCGCCGGAGTGAAGCGCGCAGGCGGATTGATTATTCCGTACTACAATTTCGGTTCAACCATAATCACCCTCTCCCTCTCGACAACCACTGCACCTGCGGGATCGCCTTTTCGCTTGCGTACAAATTTTCTTGGCGTAACGACCACAGGGCACAACGATTCGGTTTTTCGTTTGGAGTTGTAGGCTGTCAGTTCAGCAGCGCGCTCAATAACGTCTTTTGGAAAAGGTTTGCCTGATTGATACTTGATCAGCACATGTGATCCGGAAACATCTTTGACGTGCAGCCATAGATCCTCTTTGTGACTGTATCGCTGTAACATCCGATCGTTGGACTGTGCATTTTTCCCAATGAGAATTCTGAAACCTTTGTACGCCACCTCATGAAATGGCAATGGCGCTTCATCGTCGTCTGGTGATGACCATTCGTATTGCTGACCAACGCCCCTTAAAGTTTTTAAATCAGTGATGATTGCTACTTTTTCAAGTGCCTGAGACGCTTCTTTCCATTCAGTTTCTTTTTCCTTCAGCGCCTGCGTAAGGTGTTCGATCTCGACTTGCTGCTTCTTCGACTTGTTATAAAATAATTCTGCGTTTTTTTGCGGACTTAGTGTTCGCTTCAACTTGATTTCGAGAAACGTGTTGTCGTGATAGAAATCCGGAAGCACGACGCGTTCGGCGCCTTGCTTAATAGCGTGGAGGTTTGCCATTAGGACGTCGGCCCAGACTTTGAAATTGTTATCGGTTTTGAGTGCATTGAGACGATCCGTCGCCTTGGTTGCAAAATTCTGCGCAGATTGAATACGCTTACGTATTCTTGTTTGCAGAGAAGTTCTTTCTGATTCAAATACACTTCGTAGTGCATAGCCTTGATAATATTCATTCAGGGCTATAATTGGATCCCTGAATTCCCGTCTTATGCTCCCTACCTTCAGCAATGAAAAAGTGAGATGGCCATCAACTTCTGTAATGAAGTAATCTGGCGTTTCCAAAACACAAAATAGCGATTCGATACTTAACCACTGTTCGTCTGTTGACTTATTGTAAAAGCCGGTATCTGTAAGATATTTCCACGTGACCTTCCCAAATGTAAAGAATAGATTTTGCGGACGGCCCTCATGCAATTTAAAGTTCTCATAACGCCAGTTCACTTCTCGTGCCAGAGCAGTCGGGGTCAGTTCTGAATCCTGCTTTAGTTTCTTTCGGAAGATGTCAACGACGGTTGTATGCTGAAATAATACTAGGTTAGCACGATTGCTGTGCATTTTGAACAAAAGCAAAAGATCGTCAGACAATGCAATTGCAAAACTTCTATCGTAAGGTGTTTGGGTGACCGAAACAATTTTTTGACCGATAATGAGCGGAAAGAGATCAACGCTATTTTTTCTAGCCCGATTAAAATCATTGGGAAATGACAAGCATGAGAAAGCAGGCGAGAGGCTTGTTCTGATGAAGAATGATTTCGTATTGATCTCGAAACGGATGATGCATTCGTTTTTCTCCTGCGTGTAGCATTCCGATATGACGGCACCCCGGAGTTTTTCTTCGAGAATGGGAGAGAGGAGTTTTAGAAAGTGGTAGTTGTTTTGCAAGGGCGCTTGTTGGGGTTACCGTCTCTGTGAAACTCCTTTATTCCTCCGTGGCAACTCTGTGTCGATAGGTTTACAATGAGTCATACGTGATTTCCAAATGTATTAAATCCATCAACACGGAGGATCACACAGTATTGCGGAAGGCACGCGCAGGAGACTCAGGTTATCGAAATCTCTAATCCATCGTACGCCAATAGCACATTCTTCGGCAATGATCTCTCCACTACAGAATGCAGACCCAGCTTATGGCTGATGTGTGTAAAGTAGGCCTTCTCGGGTTGAATAATCTCGACCATCTTTAATGCCTCGCTAAGGTTGAAGTGTGATATGTGTGGTTCAATCTGAAGTGCGTTCAGTACCAGTACTTTAGTTCCCTTCAGACTTTCAAATGTTTCTGGAAAAATCAAATTGGCATCTGTGATGTAACTAAAATCTCCAATGCGGAATCCCATGACCGGAAGCCGTAAATGCATCACCGGCAATGGCGTTATCCGAACTCCATTGATAACAAAGGGTTGATTGCTGATCTGGTGTAATTCAAGCTTAGGAAGTCCGGGATAACTATCCTTTACAAATGCGTACGCGAAATCACCTTTCAGCTGATCCAGTACCGGCTGCGTTGCATACACCGGCATGTCCATATTCTGTCGGAAATTGAATGCCCGGACGTCGTCTAGCCCACCAGTATGATCGCGATGGGCGTGCGTGAATATCAGGGCGTCGAGGCGTTGAACATTTTCAAGCAGCATTTGCTGTCGAAAATCGGGACCCGTATCGACGACAAAGCATTGTCCGTCTGTCTGAATCATGACAGAGGCACGCAAGCGTTTATTGCGGTAGTCAAGCGAACGACATACTTCGCAAGTGCAGCCAATGACTGGCACACCCTGAGAGGTTCCGGTGCCCAGTAATGTAACTTTCAAGCTGGTTCAGGATGTTGCGAGAGTTCTTCGAATAATTTTTGACTTTTCTCCGTAAAGCGAGTTCCGTCAAGGGTAACATTCTTGATGATCTCAAGAAGTGCGTTGATCTTACCTTCTGTCGTATAAAATTTGTTGACGATGATGATCTTCTCATCTTTTAGCAAGCAATATCCCGACTTGAAGTGTCCTTTTTCATAACGAAGTGTGTAATCCGACTCCGCAATCATGTCCTCGAACTTGGTTAGAAACTGGATAGTGTATTTGACCATTGTGGTTGGTTTTTCAAGTGCGAAAGATAGCGAAAACCTGGGTCCCGCCAAGGGCGTTCAGTGTGCGTGAGCAGTGCTATTTATTAGATTTGCGTCCGTGCAAAATCACAAAAAACTAATAGTTATCGTCGGCCCCACAGCAGTCGGAAAGACAGATGTCGCTATTCGGGTGGCAAATTTTTTTCGAACGGAGATTATTTCCGCAGATGCGCGTCAGATCTTCCAAGAGATGAACCTCGGCACGGCAAAGCCTTCTCTATCAGAGCTCAATAAGGTTCATCATCACTTTGTTAATAGTCATTCGATACAACAGTCCTACGACGCTGCAACCTTTGGGCGAGAAGCTTTGGCGGTGATTAATGAACTTTTTAAGGTTCATGATTATGTCGTGATGTGTGGTGGATCGGGACTTTATGTTAAAGCAGTTTGTGACGGATTTGACGATATTCCAGAAGTGCCCGGCGAGATCCGGGATGAATTGGTTCGCGAGTTTGAACTGACCGGTATAGCAAGTTTGCAACAAAAACTCCAGGCGCTGGACCCGGACTATTATCAGAGCATTGACTCAAAAAATCCTCAAAGGCTTATTCGTGCGCTGGAGGTAGTGATCGGAACCGGAATGTCTTTATCCTCCTTTCATCATAACAACAAGCTGATACACGATTTCAAAATTATCAAGTTTGGACTTGAGTTACCTCGCGATGTGTTGTATACGAGGATTGATGAACGAATGGACCTTATGATCGAACATGGATTATTTCGGGAAGCCGAAAATCTTTACCCTCAACGGGCGTTGAATGCTTTACAGACGGTCGGTTATCAGGAGATTTTTGGATACCTAGAAGGTTTATATGACCGCGATGAAACGATCAGGTTACTCAAGCGAAACTCGCGACGATATTCCAAGAGACAATTAACGTGGTTCAAAAGAGACAAAGATATAATGTGGCTGGATCCTGCTAATATTGAAAAAATTATGACCATCGTGTCCCAGTCGTGAAGTAATTGGAATGGACAATTCAAAGGTTCTTATTATAGCATATTATTGGCCACCGAGCGGCGGAAGCGGAGTTCAACGCTGGCTGAAATTTGTAAAGTACCTTCCTGAATACGGGTGGAAACCTTACGTGTTTACTCCCAAAAATCCGTCGTTCGATGTGCGTGACGAATCACTCATGAGGGACGTACCCAAAGAAGCCGAGATAATCCGGTTTCCGATATGGGAACCTTACGGCGCATTCAATACAATCTCGTCGGCTATTGAAGGCAGGAAAGCGGAGACACCCACTGCGATGGTCTCAGGGAAGAAGAAGACATTCTTTCAAACGATCAGCACCTGGGTCAGAGGAAATTTTATTATTCCGGATCCGCGTATTTTCTGGGTGAGGCCATCAGTAAAATTTCTCGATGAGTACCTAACGAAGAATGGCATTACCAAAATAATTACCACCGGTCCGCCGCATAGTGTTCATCTCATCGGCCTCGGCTTGAAGAAACGCAACCAAGATTTGAAATGGTTTGCGGATTTTCGCGACCCATGGAGTGAATGGGGATTTTTGGATAGTATTATGGTTAGCTCGCTGGCTAGAAGATTACATAAAAGACTTGAATCGAAGGTTCTTAAATCTGCTGATGAAGTGATTACAATCACGCCGTTTTATGTGCGTCAGTTCGAACGGCTGTCAGGTCGAAAAGTTCGCCTGTTGACCAACGGATTTGATGACGAAGATTTTGCGTTATTGAAGATCGTCCCTACAAAAAGGTTTGTCATACGTCATATAGGAACCGTCAATGAAAAATGCAACCCGCGTCCGTTTATGATTGCATTGGAAGAATTGTCGAGAAAGAATCCTGAATTCAAAGTGAATACTGTGGTTGACTTTGTTGGTGAAGTTCATCCTGAATTCATAAGTTTTGTAATGCAGTCCGAGATACTCTCGGGTATGACCATCTTCACGCCATCGGTTCCACACAAACAGCTTGTTGCGTTGTACGGTTCATCGAGCGTGATGTTATTGATCCTTACTGGCTACAAGGATGCTGAGGGCTATATGCCGGGTAAGTTATTCGAATATCTTGCCACGGGACTTCCTATCATTGCCACAGGTCCGGAACAGGGTGATGCTGCTAATTTACTCAACGATACAGCTTCAGGAGTTATGATTGATAGTAGTCGCGATAAAGTTATCCAGAGCACGCTGCTCAATCACTTTGGAAGGTGGCAGCAGCAGGACACAAATAAACCGTCATCCGTGGGAGAGAAATTTTCCCGGCGCGGAGTAACGCGACAGCTAGCTGAGCTTTTGCGGCAGTAGTTTTTTGAATCAGAAAAAGAATTGATCAGCAGGAATTTCATAAAGAACTCAATTATATACACGCTGGCCGGCATACTTCCGATGGCCAGTGCAGTTGTATTGCTGCCGTTGTACATCGAGAATCTTTCAACAGAAGCGTATGGCGCGCTCGTGGTCTATACTACTTTCACGTTGCTGATTCAGATAGTCGTGACGTTCAGTTTTGACTCGTCGGTATACATTCATTACCATGAACTGAAAGGAGACTCAAAAAAACTATCTGCGTTTGTGGGAACGGCATTTTTATTTATGATCATCGCTGGTGTCGCAGCGGCGGTAATCCTCGCCTTTGCCGGTGATATGATCTTTTCGCTCGCGCTCTCAGACAAAAATGTTTCTTTCTTTCCCTATGGCCTCGCATCTGTGGGATCGGGAGTTTTCCAGGCAATATTCAAAGTCAACAGCAGCTTGTTGCAAACCCGTGAGAAGCCTGAGACTTATTTTTGGTCAAACGTATTTTCATTCTCCGTCATTGCGATCCTGATCGTCATTGGGTTACACTTCTTCCCACATTCGCTAGCCGGACCGATATTCGGCAGACTGGCGGGGTCATTTATTCCGTGTGTGTGGGTGTTGTGGCGAATCGCGAAAGAGTACGGGTTTCATGCCGACTTTTCATGGCTCAGATCGTCGTTCAGTTTTAATTTATACCAATTCATCTATCAGCTCCAGCAATGGGTCATCAACCAGTTTGATAAAATACTCATGCTTTTTTACCTCACGCTTGCTGATGTTGGTGTTTATGATTTCGCATTGAAGTGTCTCCTTCCTGTGGAGCTTCTTATGAACAGTCTTCATAACGCATTCTATCCGAAAGTAGTGAGTGCGTTGATGGGCAAGCCAGATCAATCGACTGCTGGAGAGATCAATACCTATTATCACGGTCTCACGTCGGTAGTTACGTTGCTGGTCACCGGAAGTATTTTGGTAGTGCCGCTACTTATTGTTGCATTTGTAAACAAGCCTGGGTATCAGCTCGCGATTCAATACATCCCATATGTGGGCGTCATTTATTTCTTCAGGACGATGCGGCTCTATTTCGCTATTCCCTACAATACGCTAAAATACACCAAGCCTTTGCCAGTTGTTTATATTATCGTTGTAATCATCAAGATTTCTTTGATGCTATTGACGATGTCGCGTTGGGGAATTTATGGCGTGATCAGCGCATCAATTGCGAGCGCTATAAGTGAAGTTTATCTTCTTAAATTTTTCATTCGCGACAGGTTCAGATACAAGTTTAGCGCGATAAAAATTGTAATTGCACCGACGCTTTTGGCTGGCTTGATTGTTATTATCGAACCATTGTCTCGCCATGCGTATGGATGGATTTATCATGCGTTCTACGTGATTATTTCATTGCTGTTGTTGCTCTGGATCTATCGGAACGAGATTGTTAAGGTCGTGCCTTTGAAACTTTTTCGGTAAAAATCTTTCTACCTCTCGTCCAGAACGGGCAGAATATTTCACTCCTCTCTGGCTGTCGTCCAGAGCGCGCAGGGTTTTAATCGGAGCTACAACAAGTTGCTCATACGCAGGGTTTGAGTGAGGGTGGTGCACGTCATCGCGAAGGACCTTTTTTACATTCACTGTGTTACGCCGTAAAGAAAAAGATCCTTCGCGGTTGAGTGATTTTTCATCAAGCTGTAAGCAGGCATGGGTAAGAGTCACTGCTTTCTAATTAAAGTGAGGACGCTCCTAATGAACTACCCCAGGGGTCTGGGCTACGAGCACCATTCCCATTTCGTGCGCCTTTTTCCGGAGGAACTTCGTCATGTGAACTGTGTATGCCTGCTTGTTTGGCTCCTTGTTCAACATATTCTAGCCCTTTAGTCATCAGGTTATAAAACATCACTGCTAGCTTTCTTGCAGTTGCCTTGATTGCTATCATTGGTCCGCGCTTGGCTCTTATTCTTCCTGCAAATGCACCTAAGGCGATATGTTTACTTTGAAGAAGACTTTGAGCTGTTTTCCTAAATATTTTGACCGGTCCTTGTAGATATTCGCCGTCGTGATCGCTTGACCATCTTGTCCGAACTATTTTGTCCAGGGGCTAAACCAGCCCATGATGTAAAGTGTTTTGCTGAAGGCCATTGAGATAGATCTGTCCCTACTTCTCCAATCAATTGCATTAAGTTGTAGTCTGTAATTCCGGGTAAAACCGTTGGATCTTTGCCCTCTAATAATTGCCCCAGTTTTTCATGCAGCATCTTTATATTAGACTTATGATGCCGTATTGGTTTGGCCTTTTAAATTTTGTAATGCCGGTTTATTTTTAGTCAATTGGGTGAGCAAGGATTCGATTTGTTTGTCACACTCATTTATTTTTATGTGATAAAATTGCCAGCTATCATAAGCTTGCTGCAATGCAAAAAGATATTCCGATTTGAAGTTGCCTCTCAAAGATTTGATGACATCTCCATTTTTTTATTCAAAATTTGCTTGTTGCAAAGCATGGCCAGTTCTTCCGGGTCTCGTTCTCCCGCTAGAATTGCTTCAATTATTTTCGATCCTGATGCGCCTTGAATTTGACTGATCACTTCGTGTAGACGGATATTCATAAGAACAAGTGCCTTCTGCATGTGTTGAATATGGGCCGATGCCATTGAAATGTGATCTTCACGAAGTCTGACATATACTCGAAACGCCCTAATTAATTGTTCAGGAACAAAGCTATTCCGCAACAATCCGTAACTATGCAATTGTTGGATCCATTGACAGTCCTGAACATCAGTTTTACGACCCGGCAAATTTTTTGTCTGCTGCGGATTCACTAAGAATACTTCTATATCGGCTTGTTGGATCAGATCATAAAGAACGGTCCAATAAACTCCTGTAGATTCCATAGCTACCGTAGAAACTCCATTCGACTTGAGATAATCTACCGCTTGATAAAGGGTAGCTGTAAACGTAGCGAAGCTCTTTACTTCCTGATCTTCAATGGCAACAAAAATCTTCTCGCTACCAATGTCAATGCCCGCGGCAATTAAAATTAATTTTTTCTAACTTTCCCATAGTAATTTTGTTTTAATTAACTCTAAGCCCGAAGGGAAATAGGCGTGGGATTCTCCTAAGCGGGATCCCTGCTACTAACAGGGTCACCAATATTTCA
>JBDSKX010000086.1:0-45856 GCA_039916665.1 Chryseolinea sp.
AACAACCGTGGCTATTCATCTTTACGAGCAAAATATTCCTCGCCTTGGGAATGTGTGTAGCATTCCTTTGCTTAAGAAGCAAAAATCACGTCTAATATTTGTCACTTTACCACTCAAAGCCTGGCACCTTTTTTATCTAACGGTGATTGAATGACCCTTAACTGATGAAGATCCTTTTTGTAATTAACCCTGTTTCCGGGACCAATGGTATTGACGACGCCATCCTGCGGATTCACCGATGTGCTATCGAGATGCACTTCGATTTCAAATTCCACTATACAAGAGGTAAAGACGATCTTCAATTAATCGAAGAACAAATCGCCATTTACAAGCCCGATCGGGTCATCGCAGGCGGTGGAGATGGGACGCTACAGCTGGTCGCCCGCGCGATAATCTACAAGAACATTGCGTTTGGTGTTCTTCCGTTAGGATCTGCTAACGGATTCGCTACTGCTATCGGCGTCCCGAAGGATTCCGTTGAAGCGGTGGTTGCTGTCCTCAACGCACACAAGACGAAACCACTCGATTTATTAAAGTTTAACGATGAGCACCTCTGCATCCATCTCGGTGATATCGGCGTCAATGCAATGATGGTAAAGGAATACGAAGAATCGGAAGGACGGGGTATGATTGCGTATGCCAGACATCTTATAAATTCAATGAAAGAAAGTCCGCTCGTAAAGTACACGATCAATACGCCGCAAAATACCTACGAAAAAGAAGGCTACATGCTGGCCTTCGCGAATGCCAACAAGTATGGCACAGGAGTTTCTATTTCAGAAGGATCAGTTTCAGATGGAAAGTTTGAGATTTGCAATGTGCCGCGCCTTGCGCTGGATGACGCAATCAAAGCAGGACTTACAGCACTAAACGTATTTGTCGACAAGAATATGTTCTCAGATGTTATCTCATGCACTGAAGCAAAAATAACTACAAGTGAAAAGGTTCATTTTCAAATTGATGGCGAATATATGGGCATGATTGATCATCTAAGCGTAAAAATTCTCGCATCAGCAATAACCCTATTGGTACCATAATGTCGGCACGAGTTCCCATCCTATTAAGTTACTACGCTTTATCGAACGGCAAAGAAGCTCTTGTATTTGGACAAGTGTCGAGTACGCGCATAAATGATCTCAGCTTTACCGACTACAGTCGCAGAAGAACGTTCAGAACACTGCTATCGCTTTATCGAACCCATGCAATTGCGAATGAAACGATAACATTGAGTTACGATACTTTACAATTCAAAACCAACACTGATATTTCTGGCTTTTTTCTCTCCAGAGTAAACATTGAGTCAATTACAGGCGTTTTAAAAAAAGTGACCCTTGCAAACGGACAAAATGTTGATCTTCATCATGGACAGTATGCACTATCGATGCATGAGGTCAATACACCGCGAATTGTGATTTCCGACATTGACGACACTGTGCTTCATTCATATATCTCGAGAAAACTTTTGAAATTTCGCACACTGCTCTTCACGCCGATTGAAAAACGCAAGGCTGTAGAGCCTGTCAAACAACTCATTCTTTCTTTTGTGAGAAAGGGCGCCACGCCAGTTTATCTTTCCAACAGCGAGCAAAATCTTTATCCGCTGATCTACAGATTTCTTATTCATCACGGTTTTCCAGCAGGGCCGCTGTTTCTTAAACAGATGAGAAAACTCCGCGATGTGATCCGTTACCGTAAACTTCCATCACCAGAGATCCACAAAATGAAGATGATTGATTTCATCGTTCCTTTATTCCCTGACAAGAAATTCGTCCTTATTGGTGACAACACGCAGTTCGATCTCGCCATCTATATTGCTGCTGCTAAAAAGTATCCGGGTGTTGTAGATGAAATATTCATCCGTCGAGTAATCCCCATACGAAATGAAAAGAAGATCATCAGCGAACTCGAGGCGCTACTTCGAAAACTGTCCATAAAATTTCATTACTCAGAGGCCTTTGATCAGTAAAATTAGGCGCTAAAAACATTTCACAACGTTGACCGCCGAACGTGAATTTCGCTAGATTTGAGATCAATATTTGAGAATCAACAGGTGTCAGTCGAGTGATCCCTGGTTCGATATAAACAGGCCTATACAGATATGGAACTGGTTGAAAGGACAGGCTACTTCAATGATCTTAATAATCAATTTGCGCGAGTAGCCCAAGGGTCGGGTCATGCCATCTTCCTCATGGGCGAAGCTGGCGTCGGAAAAACTTCACTGGTCAATCATTTCACAAACTCGCTTGGCCATCGGGCCATCTGTTATATCGGTGCTTGCGATAGTCTTTTCACGCCCCGACCATTGGGGCCATTGCACGATATCTCTGGTCAGCTCTCGGGTGAGTTTCATGAAGTACTGCGAAATGAAAAAGATCGCACACAGATATTCTCAACATTTCTGCAGGCAATATCACAGTCCGCCCGGCCTGTAGTCATGGTCTTTGAAGACGTTCACTGGGCTGACGAGGCAACGATCGACTTTATTAAATTCATGGCGCGAAGAATTACGCGATCAAAGTGCCTTTTCATACTCACATTTCGCGATAATGAAGCCCTTGCACCTCATCCTTTGAGTACAATATTCGGACAACTAACACCTGATTCATTTTCCAAGATCCACCTTCGGGTGTTGTCTAAAGAAGCGGTGAATAAGATGGCTGTCGAGAGAGGATACGCATCAGGCGACAAGATTTATGCGCTCACCGGAGGCAATCCGTTTTATGTTAAGGAAATTCTTGCCAACGATGGCCTTACTGTTCCGGAGCGCGTAAAAGATTCAATCATCACAACCTTTCATTCGAAAGACGAAAAGATGCGCGAATTATGGGAAGTGTTATCAATCCTTCCCTCGAGAATCGACTTCAATCTTCTTGAAGAAATAGAACCAGATTATCCTAACGGGATAGAGGATGCAATCCGATCCGGTGTGATCGTAAATCGAAACGACCACCTGACCTTCAAACACGAATTGTTCAGAATTGCGATCGAAGAATCTTTATCGCGTTATAGGAGAAAAGCGCTTCACAGTCGTGTGTTAAAGATCATGCTGAAGTCGCCGACATCAACGTTGGCACAACTGGTGCACCATGCGCGGAGCGCAGAAGACAAAGATCTGGTGCTCGACCTAGCTCCAAAGGCCGGTAAAGAAGCATCATCTATGGGTGCGCATGTTGAGGCCGCAAGGTTTTACCAAACCGGAATTGACTTCGCCTCCGATGAACATCCAGAATTGCCCGATTTGTATTCAAGCTTTGCATACGAATGCTACCTGACAAATCAGATTGATATAGGAGTAATGGCGCAGGAAAAAGCACTGGCGCTTTGGCGTGAACGAAAAATTGACTTCAAGATTGGTGATGCGTTACGGTTTCTGTCAAGACTGACCTGGTTTTCAGGAGAACGGGTGAATGCAACGCAATACGGCGAAGAGGCGATCGCTGTACTTGAGAACGGTATGCCTACGCGCGAGCTGGCATTGGCATACAGTAATCTTTCACAGCTTAACATGCTTCATGATCACCGTGAAAATACGATCCACTGGGGACAAAAGGCAATCGAGCTTGCGGAGAAAATGAACGATCCTGAAATTTTGTCTCACGCCCTCAATAACGTTGGAAGCATCTCGATGAAAACGTCATCGCGACGTCAGGACGGAATCGACATGCTCCAGGAAAGTCTCTCGATTGCGTTGAAGCATGGATTACAGGAACATGCTGCCCGGGCTTTCACCAACAGAGGGTGCTTTCACGTGTTGATCCGCGAGTATTCCGCGGCACGTGAATTTTTGGGCGCAGGTTTGAAGTATTGTGAGGATCGGGATTTGTTGTCGTGGTACTTCTACTTGCTTGGTGAGAAAACACGACTGCTTGTCGACACAGGACATTGGAATGAGGCCGAACAAATAGCCATATCGTTGCGACAGAATCCCGAAAATCTTAAGCTCACAAAGATTGGTGCAACCGTATCATTGGCGCGGATAAAAATTCGCCATGGAGAATTTGAGGAGGCACGACAGCTTATCGAGGAATGCAAAATCCTCGCGTCAACAACAGGTGAAGCCTACCGGGTTATGCCGGTGATCCAGGCCGAACTGGAATTATGCTGGACAACAAAACAATCCATCCCAGAACAGGAAGTTCAGGATGCCATCAAATTGCTGCCAGATCCGACAGATTCCTGGCACTTTACCGGTATCGCTTTTTGGATGCGTAAATGCGAGATGGACATCCCGGCTGATGGAGTAGTACAATACACCGGACCATTTAAATATCAAAGTTCTGGCGACTGGTTAAAGGCCGCCGAAAAATGGAAATCAGTCGGTTGTCTTTTCGAATGCGCACTCACATTAATGGAGGGAGATGAAGAACACCAACGACAAGGTCTGACGTTGCTTGATCAGCTCGGCGCCACCGCGACCAGTGAGATGCTGAAGGGACAAATGCGCGATCGCGGTATGCGCAACATTCCACGTGGTCCGCGGGAAAGTACCCGGAGCAATCCTGCTCAACTTACAACCCGACAGATCGAAATCCTTTTGCTGTTGAAGAATGGCGCTCAAAACAAGCAAATTGCCGACAAGCTTTTCATTTCCTCCAAAACCGTTGACCATCACATCTCGGCTATTTTAGCGAAGCTGGAAGTGAAGTCCAGGAATCTAGCCGTCGCGGAAGCTTTAAAGCTCGGCATCCTAAAATAGGGAATCGAGTCAGGATAAATGGGGAATGGTTTCCGCGCGAAATTTCATTGAACTCACGATTTTTGGATCGACATCCAAATCCACAGCAATGAAAAAATTCATCATCGAAAGAAACCTGCCTGGCGCCGGTAATCTCACCAAATCTGAATTGAAAGCTATCGCGACAAAATCATGCGAGGCAGTAAACAATCTAAAGGCTCCTTATCACTGGATTGAAACATTTGTAACCGATAACAAATTATATTGTATACACATCGCTCCCGACAAGGAAACGGTTACTGAACACGCCAAGCAAGGGGGCTTTCCCGCCGACAGTATTGTCGAAGTAAAGTTTACCATGGACCCAACCACCTCCATGCTCAAAATATAAGTCCCACACCTCACATGACCTCTACTCCATTTCTTCAAAACACGACGACATACCCGGCCACCGAACTGGTAAGCCAGGACAAAATTCGAATCCAATCGGTTGATATCCTCCGCGGACTTGTGATGGTGATCATGGCCATCGATCACGTCCGAGTGTATTCTGGTATCCCGGCCGGTGGATTGACATATGGCGTTTTCTTTACACGCTGGATCACACATTACTGCGCACCATCATTCGCCTTCTTTGCCGGAACAAGCGCTTTCCTCTATTATAGAAAATCTGGAAGTAAAAAAGATCTTGTTGAATTTCTAGTCACGCGCGGGCTACTGCTTGTGGTATTTGAATTAACGATCGTCAGATATTTCTGGACCTTCAATTTCGACTACACTAACCTCAGCATCACGGGCGTGATATGGATGTTAGGATGGTGTATGGTGTTACTAGCACCGTTTCTAAGACTCAAACCATCGAACCTGGCGATCATTGGCGTGTCTATGATAGCCTTTCAACAAGTTTTAGGATTTTTTCCGGCATTGTTTCCTGAATCTATACAGCCGGTCATTATAAAATATTGGTCATTCTTCTATCCTTCGGCATTGGCGGGTAGAGAAGGCGTTGTGATAGGCGCAGGTACTGCGGCGCTTCCCAGCGCTTTGGGTGTGAGCATATTCTACGTCTTGCTTCCATGGCTCGGTGTGATGATGGCGGGTTATGGCTTTGGACAATTGCTTTTGAAAGATGATGCGACCGTAAAACGCCTTTGCCTAAGGATTGGTCTTGGTGCAATAGCACTGTTCCTTGTATTCGCTACGATCCTAGCCGTAAGAATGGGAGATGCAGGAAATGATGCGCCATTTATTTTCAGAGCGCTTGGTCAACAGAAATACCCGCCGTCGCAGCTGTACATTCTGATGACGTTGGGACCAATCATCGCATTGATACCCTGGGCACAAAAGATAAAAGGACCATTTTCAAAGGTATTGAAGACCATCGGACACGTTCCCATGTTTTATTACCTGCTTCATATCTTGTTGATACACCTCTCAGCCTATGTTGTCAATATGATTGTGTTCGGAACGGTTCATCAGGATTGGTATGAGACCGCGCCTTTTGTTGGGTTGGCGGAAGAATTTCGCTGGGGACTACCCATGCTTTACACTACGTGGGCGATTGACGTTGTGATACTCTACTTTGCTTGCGTATGGTATGCCCGTTATAAGGGGTCGCATCCGGAATTAAAGTGGACAAAATACCTCTAAGCGATGTTGTAATATTCTGGAATGGCAGTTTAGAAAGTGAATAGAATGTGACTTATAAAATCTATCAATTCATTAACTACAGTTGTGGTAAAGGAAGCAAGAGGGAATACATTCTGCTAGTTAGAAGTATCCGGATGGGGATATGATAATGATTCGCAGAATTGTGTAGTTGAACTCAGGCGAGAAGCAACTAAGATTAGGTTAAGTAAGCTTTTCCCAAGGCCTTGCAGATATGCGGGGCCTTTTGCATATAAATCAATCATTATAGAGGTGCATGCAGGAAGTGCAGGAGGCACACGAGAAACTTTCTCAATGTGCCTTCATACATTTTATTTCCTAGTAGTCAAACGCCGACTCCCGCAGTGAATCCAGCCACTGTGCGTTTAGTAGTTGTGTCATTCGCGAAGTTCGCAAGGTCATCGGTTAACATCTCCTTTTGTGTAAACCATAATCCATGTGGCTCGCCCTCATAGATCTTCAACTGACTCTTCGATATTAGTTTCGCGGCCTCCATTGCAGTTGCTTTGATGGGAACCGTCTTGTCCTTATCGCCGTGAATGATCAACGTAGGAACATTGATCTTCGTAACATCATTTCTGAAATCAGTGGTCGCAAATGCCTTTGCGCACATTACAGTCGCAATTGGTGATGACTCCATCGCCTTTGATACTGCAATGTTGATATATGCGTCGGATACAGGATGATTTAACCCATCGATACCATAGAACATCTTTGTAAACATCAAAAGGAATTCAGGACGATCCTTTTTCATCCCCGCCTCCATTTGTTCAAATATTTCTTGTGGAACACCTTCAGGATTATCGTATGTCTTCAACATGAACGGCACAACGGAACTAACCAGAACAACCTTACTTATCCGCTCTCCTCCATACATCGAAAAATATTTGGCTATCTCCCCGCCACCCATCGAGAAACCCACCAACGTTACATCTTTTAAATTAAGGTGATCAAGAAGTGCGTTCAGATCACCAGCCATAGTATTGTAATCATATCCATCTGCCGGAAACTCTGATTTGCCAAATCCTCTCCTATCATAAGTGATACATCTAAATCCCCGGGATAAAAGTGGAGGCACCTGATATTCCCACATGGAACCACTCAACGGCCATCCATGAATTAACACAATGGGTCTGCCCTTTCCGAGATCTTCATAATAAATTTGGACAGGAACATTGCCTGCTTTTGATTCTAAGTATGCCATAGTGTTACGTTTTTTTACCAAACTAAATCAATCAGGGTGCCACTATTGAACACTTTGAGAAGTCGGATATAGATTGAAGCAAACGAAACTTCAGAACCGATGACATCCGAGTCTATTGTACTTACGATGACAAAATTCGCCGCGTCAAGGATATAAACCTGCCTCTACATGGCAAATAACATTCAGTTAACCTGATAATCCATCTACACTGTCAACATTTTAATTCTTGATGGTGTAGATTCAAATTCACGATATGTAGCATAAAAGTCCTGGTGATTGACTGCGGGTAAAACTTGGATTTTCCCTTACCAGGATATTTCTATTGCTATTGGGTAGCTCGTTCAGTTCTTTGTCACAACGTATGAGACATCCGCTCACTAAATTTTATCGCGACATCAGCTTAAAACACGAAAGATATCTGCTTCGAAATCAAACAAGACCGATATGCAACAAATATTTATCAGAACAATCATTATTATCCTCTTCATTTCTGCTTTGTACGTAAGGCTTTATCCGCAAGTAATTCTTGCAACAATCAATATACCTGTTACGGAAGATTTCAACACACTCGTAACAATCGGAACAGGAGAACGCTCAACACTCCCAACGGGATGGGTACTGCTCGAAACAGGATCCGGCGCGAATTCTACTTATTCAGTAGGGACCGGCACTTCAAGTTCCGGCAATACTTACAGCTTTGGAACGACAGCGGAGAGGTCACTCGGCAGCATTCGCTCCGGGTCGCTGATACCAACTATTGGCGCAAGCTTTATCAACATTACTGGCGCCATCATCACATCCCTTGAAATCTCTTATGCAGGTGAACAGTGGAGGCTCGGGGCAACGCAAAGAACCACAGGAGACCGTCTCGATTTTCAATTTAGCACAAATGCCACGTCACTTGAAACTGGTTTATGGACTGACTTCGATGGACTTGATTTTATTGCCCCGATCATCGCAGGAACTGCAGGTGCTCTTAATGGTAATACAGCGCGTACAATCCAAACATTGACGATCTCTGGCATTTCAATTTATCAGGGCAGCACATTCTGGATCAGGTGGAACGATTTTGATGTTAGTGGTGCTGATGATGGCTTGGGCATAGACGATTTTTCTATCATTCCTAAGGGGATTCCCGGTGATCAACCAAACATTGTATTCAAGCCTTCATCACTTGAATTTGGAGAGATATCAATCGGCGAACGAAAGACATTGACTTATTATTTTGACTGCGCAAACCTGAGCTCAGATTCAGCCACGCTCATTATTGACAATACAGCTTTCACATTGTCATCGGATAGTTTGTCATTTACCAATAGCATTTCTGCGGCTGAAAATACAAAAATATTTGTAAGGTTTACGCCAGCGGCGGATGGCAGTTTTTCTGACACCATTATGCACATCAACGACACGTTTCGCAAAGCACTTAGCGTACAGGGCAAGGGTTATGATGCCGCTGCGCATATTATACCTATCGAACAAGCACGCACGCAGGCTATAGGATCGCGTGTCACCGTTACCGGGAGAGTGACCGTTGCCAACCAGCAAGGAAGCCCTTCTTATTTGCAAGACGCCACTGGCGGTATTCCAGCATTCAGTTTTGATCTCAGCAACAGCGTCGAGATCGGTGATAGCCTCGTTGTAACGGGGCCAGTAAGTTTGTTTTATGATCAGGTACAGATAAGTGGAACGGGAATCACATTCTTCAAGGCTGACAATTCAACACGGATAATTTCGCCAAAACAAATTGCGTTACAGGATCTGGCCACCAATGAAGGATTGCTCGTTACGGTGTTCAACGTTGAATTCCTGAATAAGGCTTTCGTTTTCTATCCTCAAAGCACGGAAACAATCAGCACCGGATCCTTTCAAGCTGACTTAAGAATCGATGGAGATACTGATATACCCGGGTTCTCCAAACCCAAAGCCCCCACAAACATTACCGGCGTTGTCGGACGGTTTCAGTCACATACACAGTTACTCCCACGTTTCCGCAACGATGTTCCTGGCGCTACGTATCCACAGACGTCAACTGATACGATTCCCGTAACCGCCACGTTCGATCTTATGAATTGGAACCTTGACTTCTTCGGCGCGCAACGGGAAGACTATCTGCAGGAATATGGGCCGACAAATGAACCGCTGCAACGTGACAACGCAGCCAAAGTTATTCTTGCAGCGAAACCAGACCTACTGGCCGTTCAGGAAGTTTCAAATCCGTTTTTCTTTGGACAATTGATGGAACTCCTTCCGGGATATTCATCCGCATGTTCACCGCGTTTCTCACACGACTTTGATGGCGATCATTCATTTCCGCCACAAAAAGTATGTTTTATTTATGACACAACTACAGTACGAGTGATTTCTGTACGCCCCATGTTCGAGAAACTTTTCGACGATGCCCGAACAACCGCCCCTGAATTGCTTCCAGGTATACCCGGTGGGAATGCGAGCAGTTTCTGGTCGAGCGGAAGATTACCTTTTATGCTCACGGCTGACATTACCATCAACAAAAGGACCGAGCGGATTCGTTTCATTGATCTTCACTCGAAATCCGGTGCTACACTGGATGATATGAATCGTCGCAAATACGACATGCAGTTTTTGAAAGATTCGCTGGATGCCTATTTTGCCAATGACAAGCTCGTAATCCTCGGGGATATTAATGACGATCTTGATCAGTCAATTGTTAGGGGTCAACCCTCGCCTTACGATTCCTTTATTAGAGATTCTGCTCACTACAAACCCATAACGCTACGACTTAGTCAGGAAGGAGCTAGATCGACGATCAGTTTTGAGGATGTGATCGATCACCAGATTCTAAGTAACAGGTTGCAGAGTGATTATCTGGATGGCTCAGCACACATTTTTATACCGTTTGCAATCATTCCGAATTATGCGACAACAACCTCAGATCACCTGCCTGTATTGTCGCGCTATAAGTTCATGCCAATTGACTCCACCGCTCCGACGATCTCGTTTGAAAAAACAAATGAGACATTCAGGGAGGGAAGCGGTGCACAGACCATTAAACTTTTGTTAAGTGAACCTTCTCAAACTAAAGAGACAGTTACAATTTCTGCGTCAGATAGCGATACATTGTACTGGGGACAACTCTTAGACTACACTACAAATCCCGCGCAACGTGCAGGAAACATTAGGTTGGAAATTCCAGCGAATGCAAGTGAAGTAAACTTCAATTTTACTCCGGAATCAGACCTGTTCGATGAAGACTTAGAGACTATAAAATTTAGTATCGTTCTCGTGACTGGCGGCATCAAGATAGGTGAACATTCGGTAACAAAAATCCACATTGAAGATCTTGAACCCTGTTTGCCCGTGTTCGCGGTTTATCCCAATCCTACAAGTGGCCAAGTCTCTATTGTGACGTTCCCTTCCAATGAAAAAAATCTCATCAATGGAACCTTAATTGATACCAATGGACAACAATTGTCTGTCCTGACAGGCGCCGTGGCAGAATTGAGCAAAGCGTTTACGATCGCGCTCGAAGGCAAAAGAAACGGAATTTACATTATCAAACTCAAGATGTGTGATAAGGTCATTACCAAGAGAATCGTGAAATGGTGAGACAAACTACCCCAAATTGCGAAATGTGATTACTGCGAAGGTGTCATTCGTTAGTTGTGCAGTTTGATAGTCAAAGTCGGCGAATCCTAGGTCGCCTAACGCATAACATACAATTCAATGTTGTTGACTTAAGGCGTCGGTAACAGAAAACCGAAGCTCAACGAGCTCTAATCGTAATTACTAATTCGTAATTATCTTTGGTTCCATATTTGAAAGCCCGTTCGCTCCGGCTTTCTTATCTTGTACCGAATAGAATATTTTCGCCTAGTTGATTGACAATATGCAAAAAGGATATAATCCAATTGAAAATTATGGCGTGATCGGTGATTTAAATACCGTAGCCCTCGTAGCACTGGATGGATCTATAGATTTCATGTGCTTCCCGAACTTTGATTCTCCTTCAATATTTGCTGCACTCCTCGACAAGGACAAAGGTGGACACTTCAAGATCGCGCCGATTGAGGGAGACATTCGAAACAAACAAATTTACCTTCCGGATACAAACGTGCTTGTTACAAGATTTCTTTCTCCCAGTGGCGTGTCGGAAATCACTGACTTTATGCCTATCGACGGAATCTCAAATGTGTTGATCCGAAAGTTGTCGTGCGTTCGTGGCTCATTAAATTTTCAAATGGAATGTCGCCCCAGATTCAACTATGCACAATCTGATCATCAGGTTGAAGTAGCCAATGAAAATGAATTCACTTTCGTCAATCGTGACGTCCCGGATGAAAAACTCCGCTTGATTTCATCAGTACCGATGAAGCAGGAGGGCAATGACGGGATAAGCACCTTCGAAGTTAAAGCCGGAGAACACGTCACGTTTGTTCTCATCTACTTAAACGATCAGACCAGTAAGATCGATTCATTGAGCAAATTCGTTGAAAAGAACTTATTCGACACTATTAATTTCTGGAAAGACTGGGTAGCTCAGTCAGGTTATAAAGGCCGGTGGATGGAAATCATCAATCGATCTGCACTCGCGCTGAAGCTAATGATCTCCAGCAAAGAGGGATCGCTGGTTGCGTCCCCAACTTTTGGGCTACCTGAAGAGATCGGTGGCATTCGCAACTGGGACTATCGATACACGTGGATACGGGACGCCTCATTCACGATTTTTACATTGCTACGACTCGGTTATAAAAAAGAAGCACGTGAATTCATGAATTGGGTAGAACGACAATGCAAGGATATTGGTGAAGGTGGAAATTTAAGTCTGATGTATGCAACCGATGGTCATAAAGAATTGTCAGAAGTCGAATTAAAACATTTGAGCGGATACAAGAATTCGAAACCTGTGAGAATTGGTAATGATGCTTATAAGCAGCTTCAACTTGATATCTATGGAGAGCTTCTCGATGCAGTTTATCTTTTTGACAAATATGCGGAACCTATCTCTTATGAATTCTGGAATAATATCTCTCGCCAGGTCGATTGGGTAAGCAGGAACTGGGAAAATGAAGATCAGGGCATCTGGGAAGTTCGCGGCGGCAAGAAAGAATTTCTTTATTCGCGTCTGATGTGCTGGGTTGCGCTTGACCGGGCCATTAAGATCGCACAACGCCGATCATATCCGCTAAATGAAAATTGGCGCGTACAACGGGACAAGATATTTCACTCCATTCATCATGACTTCTGGAATGAAGCGCTCCAGTCATTTGTGCAATTCAAAGGCGCCGAAACCGTTGATGCTTCAACATTGCTGATGCCCATTGTTCACTTTATAGGACCGACAGATCCTAAATGGCTATCGACTCTTAAGAAAATTGAGGAACAACTTGTTTCCGACTTCCTCGTCTACCGTTATCGCGTTGATGAAAAACTCGATGGGCTGACCGGTGGTGAAGGTACTTTCTCGATGTGTACATTCTGGTACGTAGAGTGTCTCGCGCGCGCCGGCCAGTTGAACAAGGCAAGATTATACTTTGAGAAAATGCTGGCATGTGCGAATCATGTCGGACTCTATTCCGAAATGTTGGGCGCACGAGGTGAACATCTTGGAAATTTCCCGCAGGCTTTCACTCACCTCGGGTTGATCACCGCTGCTTTGAATTTGGATCACCAGTTTAGTGATCAGCGGAATAAGGAGATGGATTGAGAAGATTGCGAGAAATCCTGCACAGTTGAGACGAGACGCGCTGCAGAGTTTTATTTCTCTAGTGTTCAATACATTGTTAGAATTCGATCAATAACCTGAACATTGAGCAAATGTGGACTTTAGCTTCGTAAGAAATAAAACGCTGCGATCCTAAGCGTACCCCATCCTCCTAGCATTGAAATTTTGCAATTAACTCAACAATTACTATCATCGCTGTTCTATACCCTACCCCACTGAAAAAACTATTCTCTAACATCACTTTCTGGGTACTCACGGCAATAGCGGCCGGCGCATTGCTAGGACATTTTTATCCTGAACAAGCCATCAAAATGAAGGTGTTGGGCGATGGATTCATCAGCGTAGTCAAGATTTTTATTTATCCGATCATATTCCTGACGATATCACTGGGGATTAGTGGCATGAACGATCTCAAAAAGGTTGGCCGTGTCGGAGGTAAGGCGATTCTGTATTTTGAAATTGTTACATCCCTTGCTCTAATCATCGGCATTGCCGTTGCATATGTAATTGAACCTGGCGCTGGTATTGCAACAACTTCGGGAGACATAATAGATGTCACCACTTATTCTGAGAAGGCCAGCGCATTTAGCTGGTGGGGTTTCCTCCGAGACAATATTACGATCCAGGTTTTACTTTTCAGCATACTCACAGGTATCGTGTTAAGTAAAATCCCAAGAGCACAAAAAATAATTGATCTTTTACGGATCATTTCCAAATACGTTTTCAAAGCACTGTTCATTGTTATGATGGCCGCTCCCATTGGAGCTTTCGGAGGTATGGCATACACCATTGGAAAATTTGGCATCGATAGTCTTGTGCCGCTTGCAAAACTGATGGCATCCGTGTACACAACCATGGCGCTATTTGTTTTTGTTGTGTTGTACTTTATCCTTCGCTCCTATCAGGTCAGTCTTTGGAAGTTTTTAAAATACATACGTGAAGAGTTGCTGATCGTGCTTGGCACTTCATCATCAGAAGCCGGCTTACCATCACTCATGGAGAAACTTGAGCGCATGGGATGTTCCAAACCTGTCGTAGGCCTTGTTGTCCCGGCTGGTTATTCGTTTAACCTTGATGGGACTACCATCTACCTGTCAATGGCTACCATTTTTCTTGCGCAGGCCTTTAACGTTGAACTCAGTTGGGGACAGATCGGATCCATCATCGGCGTATTGTTTGTGACCTCGAAGGGTGCGGCTGGCGTAACCGGAAGCGGATTTATTGTCTTAGCATCCACGTTAACAGCTGTAAAAGTAATTCCAGTCGAGGGGCTCGCCCTGCTGATTGGTGTGGACCGGTTTATGTCGGAGGCGCGCGCGATTACAAACTTTATTGGCAACGGCGTAGCTACCATCTGGCTTGCAAACAATGAAAAGGAATTTGATCGCCAGAAGATGGAAATTGCCTTTAGCACCGACATCGTTGAAGAAACTCCATTGAAATCAAGTTCAAATTAAGTTTTGATTTTTAGTGCTAACTTCTAATTTGCTGATGTGTTGTTAATTTTCAGAAACGCATTCCACAATTTCCAAAACATGAACAAAAAACGCTTTGTATCCAGACTGATTCTTTTGGTTCTTTCGATGGTTGTGTACACAGTACACTTCGCTAGCGCACAGGAAAAACATCTGCCAATAATTGATGTGCACGTACACGCTATGAAAGTGAATCCCGCTTTCGCCGGTGATATGTGTCCATGGTTCCTTAAGAATATGCCTGGCGGTGATCCAAATCAGCCCACTCCATCCTTCATCAATCTTGAGTGTGCCGAGCCTCTAAAGGCAGCCAGGTCTGACCAGGAATTTCAGGACGCACTGGTCGCAACAATGAAAAGGCTGAACATGACGATCGTCGCGTCGGGAGACGCCGCAATTATTAAAAAGTGGAGTAGAGCAATGCCTGGTCGAGTTATCGCTAGCCTCGGGTTTGGTATGCAAGGTAACATGACCGCAAAAGCTTTTCAAGATTCATTGTCTGGTGGTTTTTACAAAGTTGTCGGTGAAGTAGCGCCGCAGTACCAGGGAATGTCGCCAAGTGATCCTTCGCTCGATGAGTATTTTGCCATCGCTGAAAAACTTAATCTCTCCGTTGGTATTCACATGGGCACAGGAGGCAACGGTATGGCCAACATCACTTCCCCTAAATATCGCGCATCGATGGGAAATCCATTTCTTCTCGAAGACGTTCTTGCGAAACATCCCAAATTAAAATTATGGGTAATGCATGCTGGCTATCCGATGGTTGATGAGATGATTGCACTGATGGGTGCGAATGCTTATGTATACGTTGATCTAGCGGGTTTCATCTGGAGTTATCCCCTTGAAGAAATCCACGATTACCTGAGAAGGCTTATTCAGGCAGGGTTCGGAAAGCGTATTATGTATGGCACCGATCTAATGATCTGGCCCGAACTTCTCGAGACTTCAATTAACGTGATAGAGAGCGCAAACTATTTATCTTTCGAACAGAAACGAGACATCCTTTTTAATAATGCGGTCCGTTTTTTTAGACTCGACGAGTCCAAATACAATTAGCAGTTATGAGTTGGGAGTTATAAGTTGGAGCGTGACCAGCCTGCATCAAGCTACTATCGTCACGGCGAACTTTATTGCAATGTTCGGAATACTTCGCATTTATTCAGCACAAGTGTATACAGACGTCAGAACTTCATACCTTACTGCTAACTTTTATTCAGGTTCATTTGCCCGAGTGAAGCGTTAGTTAGTTCTAAACCCCACAATAGATGTTGCCAATAATAAAGAGCGTTGTTGTATTATTTATCCTTGCTAAAATTTTATCGATTGGTGTTGCATCGGCGCAAATACCATATGGCAGCAACCCCAAGGCTGGAGCATATCTAAATGTTGGTGATGCTAAAATCTACTACGAAGTCTATGGAACAGGAAAGACCGTTGTGTTGTTGCATGGTGGACTGTTTGGCTACATCGACGAATATCAAAGTATCATACCGTCCCTTGCAAAGCAATACCAGGTTCTTCTGATCGCGACACGTGGTCACGGCAAATCGGAAATTGGTACTGCCACATTTTCGTACAAGCAATTTGCTGAAGATGCCTACAAGGTTATCCGAAATGTAACGAACGACAGCATTCGATTGATCGGTTTTAGTGATGGTGCCGATCAAGGTTATTATCTCGCGACTTCCCGGCCCGAAACCGTTTCCAAGTTCGTAGCAATCGGTGGCAACTGGGGCGCGGCAGATTTCAATAGCGAGACACGCGAATGGATGAACAACCTTAATGGGAAGGCATTCGAAAAGAATTTCGCTGGTTTTGTTACTGAGCGTAAGAAGCTCATGCCCGAACCTCACCGCTTTGCTGAATTTGTCGATAAACTTGCCGCAGTCTGGAAGGCTGATTCATACGTTTCTCCTGAAGTAATCTCTTCCATTAATTGTCAAACAATGATCATGGCGGGCGAAACTGACAGCTGCCCCGTAGAACGTTATGTAGATATGTATAGAAAACTAAAGAAAGGGAGTCTGGCAATCATCCCGGGTAGCAACCACCTGGTATTGGAGCATCAGCCGAAACTTGTCGAAGATATCATTTTGCGGTACTTCAAATAGCTTTTTTACCTGCTTTTTTACGAAGATTCCATTGCTTACTTTTGCAACTCTTAATCCGCTTGGCGGTGGGCCGAATTGGACTGAACGCTGAGTCGCAACCGTTAAGCAACATGGCCCCGTATTTCAATGGATAGAATTTCAGATTCCGATTCTGAAGATGCAGGTTCGATTCCTGCCGGGGCCACGGATATATTTGGTTATTTTGATACTTGGCTATCTAGCCATTTGATATTGTTTCAACTTTACCACTCCGACAACCCGACTGTTTCCAATTCGTCATCGGGCTCACAATCTATTGGCAGGCTATCAGCTACAAGCTCCCAGCACCACTTGCCAAGTCTTTCAAAACTACCTTCCGAATACTAACAACCATTCTCCTGGTCAACAGGCTTTTTATCAAACATTGCTAATCGTGATTTTGAAAGCAATTTTACTCAGACCTGATCAGTCTATATACTTTTGATTTTTAGTCCAACCATAAACCTCACTGTGAGTACCATTCAGTCAACAGTGAACATGCATAACCCGGAAATGATGTCACACCCTAAAACTTTAATATCGATTTAATATTCGAAAAGCCTGGATACAAACGCACAGTGTTTCACCTCGGTGGGCAATTCATTCCGCGAATAATTAACAATTGCTGCGTTCTGACACAAGGAATTACTTGCGTTAATTGGCACGTTTTTGGACATTCGCATGAAATGAACAGTATTGTTGTTGTATCCCTTCTCATCTTTGCAATTCTCACAGGATCACTATTCCTGTTTCTTCCCGAGTTGGTCTTAAAATATGTTAACCGGAAATTTGGTAGTATAAATGGATATCAAATTCACGTTGGGAAGATTCGCATGAGTGTATTCCATGCGTCTTTTTTTGTTAATGAAATTGAAATCAGATCCGATCAACACGATCAGACGCCATTACTTCACATTAGTGCGCCCTGGGTCGGTATTTCTTTTAAATGGAGGTCGTTAATGCACAAAAAATTTATTGGCGTAATTCGGATAAACTATCCCTCCCTCCTGTTTAAGTCTTCAACCGGACAGCATCTTTTCAAAAACACAACATACGACTCAATCAAATTGCGAACGTTGCTTGAAAACATCATGTCGTTTCAGGTTGATGTTCAAATCGTGAATGGACAACTTGACTATTCAAACATCAAGTCGACTTCCGGCATTTCGGCAGTAGTAAGCAATGTTACAGTGAACGTTTCAGATTTAAATAATGCAGATCCCTCACTTGGCTTAATGACCAAACTCACTGGCGCTGCAGATGTATTCGATGGCAGAATCGCCTTCCAAAGTATCCTGAGACCCATGGAGGAGAAGCTGAACCTCGACGCTAAACTGATGATGAAGAATGTCAATCTCGCTGCTGTTAATGGAATCTTTACCGGATACTCGGATTTTATCTTTCAGCAGGGAAATCTGGCGCTGTATGTTGACATTGCCATCAATGATTCTATACTGAAAGGATATATTAAGCCAGTGTTTAAAGAAATTAAAATTACTGCCGACGGAATCAAAAAAACGGGTGTATTCAGGAAGATTGAAAAGGTAATGTTAAATTTAATACTACGTGCTCTTGAAGATGCTAAACACCATGAAGTGGTCACCATCATTCCGATATCAGGCACCTTTGATAAGCCGCATTTAGATATTGCAACGGCTCTTGCAAACCTGCTAAAGCATGCCTTCATTAAACCAATTCAATCTACTTTTGCAGGGCGAGTGCTTGCTCATGAGACGATAAAGCCCTTAAAACTATCAACGCCATGATCATGGGTCAGAGCTTTGATGTAAATATCTCGACCTATACATGGGGGAAACTAAGTCAAACAATTTGCTAACCGATCAGCCCAATTTAAAAAATAAACTTTTCCTCAAGCTTTTATCGGTTTCAAATCGCATCCGCCCAACAAACACACCTCAACAATTGAAGTGGCATTAACGTTGAATTGATATGGCAACGGATGAAAAACCAATATGCTTCAATTGTGACTTGAGCAATTCCCCAAAGCACTTTCCACATTTTTGGGAACATACAATTGGCAGCGGACACGCCACGCTTGCCCTGCGCGCAGACTGGCAACAGCAACTTGCACGATGTCAGAAAGAACTAGGATTCAGACATGTCAGATTTCATGGCATACTTTCCGATGACATGGGCACATTAGTAAACGAAAACAACAAGCAAGTCTTTTCCTTCTTTAATTCAGATCAGATCTGCGATTTTTTGCTCGCCATAAATATGAAGCCGTTTATGGAATTGTCATTCATGCCGCTGACGCTTTCTTCTGGTTCGGATACCGTTTTCAATTATCATGGGAACATTACGCCACCCCGTAGTTTTGTTGAATGGGAAAACTTCATCAAAGATCTCGTACAACACTGGGTGGATCGATATGGATTGGATGAAGTAAGTCAATGGTTTTTTGAAATCTGGAATGAGCCAAATCTTAAGGCGTTCTGGACTGGAAGTCAGAACGACTATTTCTTACTTTATAGACACGCTGTAAAGGGTATAAAAGAAATAAACCAGGACTTAAAAATCGGCGGCCCTGCCACAGCCGCGAACGCATGGATCTCCGACTTTTTAAATTACTGTGATGAACATCAAGTGCCGGTTGACTTTATTTCAACCCATCACTATCCCACTGATGCTTTTGGGAAACCAGGCGATGATACTATCGCGCAACTGGCGGCCAGCACGCGAAGCATATTACAGAAACAGGTAGCCGACGTAAAGCAAAAGGCTTTGAACAGGCCCGTTTATTATACGGAGTGGAGTACTTCTTCCAATCCTTTCGACGTGCTGCATGATCAGCCTTACGCTGCGGCATTTATCACCAAGACTGTTATGGAAGCCGCTGGATATGTCGAAGGGTATAGCTATTGGACATTTAGTGATTTGTTTGAAGAAAACTATTTTTCATCCATCCCTTTCCACGGTGGTTTTGGTTTGCTAAATATTTATGGAATTCCAAAACCTGCCTATCGCGCCTTTCAGTTGCTGCATAATTTGGGACATAGTATACTTGAGATAACTGGCTCCCACGACACGGTCGATTGCTGGGCAACACTTAATGAAACTAATATTAAAGTTCTGATCACAAATTCAGCGCTTCCAAAACATGACTTAAAATCCGAAGAAATTGAGCTCACACTCAACGCTATCGCTACGGTCAAATCGGCGTTCATTGAAAGAATCGATGACCAACATGCTAATTCAAATCAACATTGGATCGACCTTGGAAGGCCGTCAAGTCTTTCAAAACAAGACGTCATCTTGCTGGAAAACGCTTCCCTGTTAATGAAGGAGTCGATCGATTTCAACGTCAACGACAACGGAATAGTCATATCTCTTGTCATGCCGCCGCAGGGCGTTGCCTGTATTACAATGATAATGGATCAAGCCAAATGAAAAGCAGTTGTAATGAAGCGTTACCTCAGTCCGATCCACAGGGCTCGGATTCACAAATGCTTGACAGTCTGTTGACGGAAACATTTACATATTTTGTAAAGGAAGTAAACAGTAAAAATGGCCTTATCGCCGACAAAACTCAGCCGGGATCTCCGTGCAGTATCGCAGCCGTTGGTTTAGGACTTTCCACCTATGTGGTAGCCGTCAAAAGAGGATTACTCTCCAGACAGGAATCCGCTGAAAAAGTTCTTACCGTATTGAATTTCTTCAAAGAAGGAACGCAGAGTCGCAAGCCCGACGCCATGGGTTATAAAGGATTCTACTATCATTTCCTCGACATGCAGACTGGTCGACGTGCCTGGAGATGTGAACTATCAACTATAGATACTACTTTCTTCATTGCCGGGGCACTGACTGCGGCTGACTTCTTTAACGAAGATAGTGATCAGGAAAAAGAACTTCGTGCTGTTGCCGATTATTTATACCGACGTATCGATTGGGTATGGGCTTTAAATGGCACTGCAAATATTTGTCATGGATGGAAACCATCATCAGGATTCCTCAAATATTACTGGGATTGTGATTATTCAGAGGCAATGCTCATGTACGTTCTTGCGCTCGGGTCACCTACTTTTCCGATAGCGCCGGAAGGATACAAAAAATGGATCTCTACATTTAAATGGAAATCAATTTATGGTATCGAACACCTTTATTCCGGGCCGCTCTTCATACATCAGTTGTCGCACATCTGGATCGATTTCAAAGGCATACGGGATGACTTTAATCGCCAACACGATATTGACTATTTTGAGAACAGTAGGCGTGCCACTTATATGCAACGGGAATACGCAATTGAAAACAAACATGGTTTTGCCCACTATGGCAAAAATTGCTGGGGATTTACCGCTAGCGATGGGCCTGGGCCTTCGACAAGGATGATAAAAGGAAGACGAATTAAATTCTATAACTATATCGCAAGAGGGGCGCCATTCGGCCCCGATGACGGAACGGTTTCACCATGGGCGGTTGTCGCATCAATACCTTTTGCACCTGAGATTGTAATCAATACAATTCGTCATGCCATTGAACGTCTGAATTTAAAAAATCATACGTGGGAAGGCTTCGATGCAAGTTTTAATCCTACATATCCTGATAAAAGTAAAAATCCGAATGGATGGGTATCATCCTGGAAATTCGGACTGAATCAGGGGCCAATCATTCTTATGATTGAAAATTATGAGTCAGGGTTACTCTGGAACATCACGAAGAAAATTCCTTACGTGATTAGTGGCCTTCGAAAAGCGGGGTTTCGCGGAGGCTGGCTGGATGATCAGTGAAGTTCATTTGCCGCTCGTTGATGGAACTGTCTATTTGCACTTCACGCTCGCTGGCGCAAATAGGAAAAAAGTCTGACACATAAATATCCTAATACAACTCCAGCGACCATAAAGATCACTCTTAACAACTTTCTAAAAAATCGCCACGCCGCACCAGGCACCTGATTGATCCAATTTGCTTACTTCGGAACGACGGATTGTAGAAACTGTGAATCATACCTTTGGAACGAAGCGTAAGTTTCACAGCGCGGTGCGTTGGTATGTGCATTTGCAACGGTATGAAATCATCTTTTGCACTAGAATTCGTTGATTCGATTCCCATCGTGTTGCTCGCCGAATCGAATCGAAAGGAAGGTCGTCCGAGTGCTTTACCAGAGCCAGCATACCTGAAGTGCCCGCTATATTGTTCGGCGATTACCGATTTCCAACGCATCGTCTACGGGCGGACCTGTTATCGTTGACCAGAGCACTTGTCCCCAGAGAAGCAGCGTTACAAAGACAACTGCTGGTACAGTGGTCCACAAAAGTTCAACCTACAGATTACCTCGGTTTGAAGACGCTGTTCTCCCGTTTTTAAAGATGAATCTGAATGCAAAACAGAATAACAAAACCTGGGTGAGAATAAACGCCACTGCGATAAACACAAAACTCGTATGCCTTCATGGAATCACCTCAGACCCCGGCGCGGCTAGGCAGGTGTTGGACGGAATATTTTAACAATCCAGATCTATAATCAATGCTATTAACTTAAGCCTACAGTGACGGCCGATATTTGACAACCAAAGTTCAACGCCCCTAATTCATGATTCCTGCCCTGCGTCTACCCTGGTTGCAGTGCTCAACTCAACTATATTGCTTTATAAGTGTCAATTTCAACGAGCAGGTTGCTTATACTGCGATGTCGCGTGATCGACTGCAACTGTTCCAACAAATTTTTCATTTCACTTTTCACCCACCTGTCATTTTTACCATAGTCCCAAACAGGCATAACAGTTACAGTGAATATCTTTTCGAAAGTCAGATCTGCTTTGATAATTCTTACTTTACCCTCTTTATTCCGAATAACGTTATCGTGATAATGGCAAACGCTATAAGAAAGCAATTCGAACAATGCCCTCAGCGCCTGGATCGCCGTGCCTGGATCGTTGATTCCAGGACTCAGGGCTTTGACAGCCACCTCCGACAATTGTCGAAATCCGTAAAAGAAATTTCCCTCAATAGATTCCGCCTCATGGATATAAATTGCAGAAAGAATTTGCCCGACAGCTTCCTCCGTCAATTCTTTGTCCGACTGACCCACCTTTGCTCCCTTTAGAAGAAAACTTCCAGGTGTGGGGAGAATCAAGACGGTCGAATCGATCTTGTCACAGATACCTATCAGTGTCGGTTCGCTAACACCCTCAAATATTCCTGACCGCTCGGTTCGTATAATCGAACCATTGGTGAATGTATTACAAGGTTGAGTAACCGATTCTAAATTACACGTTCCTTCCAGGGCATCTTTTGTTTCCTGGTGGATACGTCGGATAATAACATCGTACTTTACAGATTGTGTGATATAGTGAAGGAAGTAGATGAACAGGAAGATATCACAAATCGTAATGGCAATTAGCATATAAGTGCTCAATGCCGGAATATGAATGCCCTCGTCTACATCCCTGATTGTACTTAACAGAAACAGCGCGTAGACAATAGTGCCGACATATATTCCCAATACGATCTGCTGAAAACGACTGCCGATGAGTTTGTCGAGGATTCTGTTGCTCATCTGCGACGCAGTCTGGTTCAGTACAATCATCACCATCGAAAAGCTGAACACTGTCAAAGAAATAACACCTGCCGCGATAGACGAGATGATGCTTCTCGCCGTCGATGGATCCTTTAGTCTGAGCCATTGCCATTGAGATTTCAGCTGTTTGCCTTCATCTGAGAAATCGAACGAAATACTAAGCACCGAAAATATGAGGAATAGGAAGGCAATTATTGCAGGATAAAATGCAATGCTGTTAACAACCTTATGATAGCTCTCGTTGATCCATATACCCAAATTGATCTTTCCTTTTCTCTTTACAGTAATGCCACTGCTCATACGATGCGCTTCAATAAATTGATTTCTGCTATAGAATAATTTAATTTTAAATCGAGAAATAGCCAAATCCTCTATCGCAAAATACTTTGATGCATGCTGCAATGGCTCGCAAACTAATTTGGCGCCACCGCTTGATGGCATTAAAAGTCACGCCCGAGTGAACTGAACTACACATGTGACTATACTTCTACTTGGTGCGTAGTATAATCTGCTCACTAGGATACTGAATAGAACTGTTGTCTTCTGCTGTAATAAAAAAGCCAGTGGGTTTAAACGATGTTACAGTCTCCAATGAACTCTTCAGTGTTTTTGAGAATAAACTTGATGAACTTTTCAATTGTCCTATGTTTTTGACACCATTTCCCTCGGTGGTCATCCAAGCTACATAATATTGTCTGGATGGACTTAATCTAGTCGGCTGAGCCAATCGGATTGTAGACATGCTAACATCATAGTTCGAGTTTTTATCTCGTTTTACCTTAACACCACCTTCTGCGGCAGGCACGACACTTGAAGTTTGAAAGGGATAGTTGCTGGCGCACGACGCGGTTATGAATAGAATAGAAAAAAGCAAAGAGATCTTCGAAAATGATGTTCTAGTCAGCATAACTATTTTTGTTAAAGATTTGGAGAAAAAAGAAGAATCAGGAATGACGACAGGAGGCAATCACTTCTTAAGACTATAGAGTCAAATACTTGCTATAATCATGCCATGCCGTGAATTTCATCCATAATTCACTGGCTTATCCTCAAAGCTCAACACGCAACAATTTTCTTTTACCCATGCACTATAATAGGCAATTGGCCCGCATCGCTGCTGAAGTTGAGTACCAACTGAAGTAATTCGACAATGTGTTTTGCTCGAAAGAAGGCTAGTAATTTTCCGGCACTTTGGAAAAAAGGAAAAAAATTCCCCACTTAAGGATTTTGTGGCGCACAATTGTCTTATAAAATGCGAATTCAATTTGATCCTACACAATACATCTTTCAATCTTTTAGAAGAAAGGAGTTGACAATTCGCCGTCGAACAAACTTTTCCAGAAAGGAACATAAATATTCGATTCTAAAATCGAACCGTGAACAAATATTCATTTCACGAAAACAATTGGCTATGCCAATAAACGACTACCTTTAATTTTTTCGGCCAAACTCTTTTTAAAATGATTCAACAGGAATTATCCTTGTTCAAGGATTACGAAACATGCAAAATGATCGTCAAGCAAATTAAGTTAAGTCAGATATAGGGGACGACGTGCCAGAGATGTTTATAACAAGAACAAAAACACCGGTGATTCAAGAAATGACATCATGAGCAACGCGAAGAAATTAGGCCAATTACAAGCGACGGCCATTTGTGGTAACGATATTACATCCTCTTGTCTCTATGTATCGGCGCTCACTATCGCCTATGCCGGACAATATGCATGGGTCGCATTACTTATTGTAGCCGTTGTATTGTTCTTGTTTCGGAATATTTATGGCGAAGTTGTCGGCGCATTGCCACTTAATGGGGGGGCTTACAACGTATTGCTTAATACAACCAGCAAAAGCAACGCCTCAGTCGCCGCATGCCTTACTATTTTATCGTACATGGCAACTGCTGTAATATCCGCGTCTGAAGCGATGCATTATCTACGCGATCTTGTCCCATCGCTGCATGTGTTGATCGCCACCGGAGGACTGCTTACTTTTTTTCTTGCGCTCACGATCACCGGAATTTCGGAATCCGCGGTCGTAGCAACGATCATCTTCATTTTTCACTTGTGTTCGATGGCGCTACTTTTGGGAAGCGGGCTTTGGTTCGTCATGGTGAATGGACTTGGTGTCGCGATCTCGAATTTCAAATTACCTATAACCGGAAGTTTTAGTTCAGCTATCTTTTTTGGTTTTAGCGCTGCCATGCTTGGCATATCCGGATTCGAAAGTTCGGCGAACTTTGTAGAAGAACAACAGTCCGGTGTATTTCGGAAAACGCTACGCAATATGTGGATAGCTGTAACCGTGATCAATCCACTCATGGCCCTTATCGCAATCACAGTTCTAACGAGATCCGACATTCTTCAACATCGTGAGGCTTTACTTTCTCATATAGGCTTCAATACAGGCGGAGCCTGGTTAAGCACCCTAATATCCGCCGACGCAGTTCTCGTACTCAGTGGTGCAGTGCTTACCTCTTTCGTTGGGGTGAGTGGTCTGATTAAAAGAATGGCGCTTGATAGAATACTGCCGCAATTTACTTTGCAAGAGACCAAAAGAGGAAGTCCTTACCGTATACTAACAATTTTCTTTCTGCTTTGCGTTTCCGTTTTGTATGTAACCCATGGCGATCTTGGAACGCTTGCAGGTGTATACACCATCAGCTTCTTGATCGTGATGTCTTACTTCGGCATCGGAAATATCCTGTTAAAAATAAAAAGGGAGTCATTACCCCGACCCGTTACATCTTCACCGTTCGCTGTTGCCGTCGCGGTCGCTGCCGTAATCGTTGCGTTGTATGGAAACGTGAAACTTCATCCCGAATATCTTGTTGTTTTTCTGCAATACTTTATACCCGCGATCCTGATCATTTTATTAAGCATGAACCGGGTTGAAATCCTAAAGATGGCATTGATTGTTTTAAAAAGTTTTTTTGAAGCAATGTCACACATGGAACGCATCTTCCGCATAAAAATAATGCATGCATTAAAACAATTACACGATCAACAGTTTGTCTATTTCTCAAAGGCTGACTCGATAGCATCGCTCAATAAGGTGATGATGTATGTTCAGGAGAACGAAGTTACGCATCGGTTGAAGATTGTAACCGTGGTGAAGGATGGTCAAAAAGTATCTGAAAAGTTTTTAACTGATCTTGAGGTGCTCGACCGAGCCTACCCAGACATCGATATCGAATTTATCGAACTACCAGGAATCTTTAACCCGGAGTTTATCACACAGGTTAGCAAGGAATGGAAAATTCCAATAAACTTCATGTTTATCGCGTCACCAGGCGATAAATTTCCCTACAAAATCGCTGAGCTTGGTGGCGTACGACTTATCATTTAGCGGGTTAAATAATCGAATCCATTGTTGGTCAAACCTGCGATATTTACGCTGATGAACCTCGTCATTGGGATCTTAATCAATACATACAACCATGCAATTCTTCATGCTGTTTTCGGCACTTATCACCCTGGCCGCAGTCTTCTCATACTTTAACGTACGTTTTCTCAAACTTCCCTCAGGAATAAGTTTGATGCTTATGGGTGTGATTGTCTCTGTCGGACTCATCTCTACAGGAATTCTTTCCTCTTCATTCACCTCGTCAATTAAAGAAAGTCTTGCCGAACTTGATTTCTCAAAATTCATTCTGGGCATTCTCCTTAGTTTTCTGTTGTTCGCAGGATCCTTACACGTACATTGGGCACACATGAAATCATCGGCAAAAAGCATTTTCAGCTTTGCCACGTTGGGTACACTCATGTCGACGGGAATTATTGGAACTGCCATATATTATTTGTTTCTCGCATTTAATATGAATGTCCCGTATATCGAATGCTTGTTGTTCGGCTCTCTTATTTCCCCCACTGATCCAATTGCCGTAATGGGTATTATAAGCAAGGAGAATTTATCAAAGTCGATTGAAATAAAAATTATTGGCGAGTCTCTATTTAACGACGGCATCGGTGTGGTGGTATTTGTGACGCTCCTGGGCATCGCTTCGCGGGGAATAGAGAATATCACTGTTGGCTCAATATTGTTGTTGTTTGCACGCGAGACATTTGGTGGTATACTGACAGGGTTGGTCATCGGCTACATCGGATTTAGAATGATGAAATCAATAGACGACTTCCCAGCGGAAATTCTGATTTCGCTCGCTATGGTCATGGGCGGTTATGCACTCTGCAATCTGATACATGTATCCGGCCCGTTGGCGATGGTTGTCGCGGGATTGATCACGGGAAACAAAGGCAAAAAAGAAGCGATGTCTGATATTACGATGGACTATCTTGAAAAATTTTGGGAAGTCATCGATCATATTCTGAACGCAATCCTTTTCATGCTCATTGGACTTGAAATCGTAATCGTGGTGTTTAGGATGGACTACTTTTGGATTGGCCTCACAACGGCTATCCTACTGGTTGGAGCCAGATATATTTCATTGCTCATCCCATCCTACATGTTCGGAATCAAGAAAACCCTTGAAAAACATACTCTTGCCATAATGAGCTGGGGTGGCCTGCGCGGTGGAATTTCAATTGCCCTGGCGTTATCACTGCCGTCGACAGCCCATAAAGATATTTTCGTACCCATAACGTTTATAATCGTATTATTCTCAATCATGGTACAAGGATTAAGTATGGGTCGATTCATCAGATACCTGCGAAAATGAAGCTACCTCTTCCGAACGCAGCGTTTTTCATGTGCTGTCTGGACGTCGGACTTATAAACTGTCTAAGAATGAGATCATCTCTGTTGCAACTGTTGCTTGCTGATCTTCCAACGATATTTCAGGCGTTAGATCTCCATAGCGATTACCAAGGTAGCCGAACTGTGAATAGTTGCCGCCCTTTATCAGCACAAGTCGCGTAGCGTCTGGAAGTCTATTCTCGGTTGGCAAGCTCTCATTACTTTCATTAATATCATCTTGCTCTGCATATATCTTTATACAAGAAATGTTTGAAGCGGATAGGTCAATATTACGCGTACCCTTTGCTCCGAGAATAAATAAACCGCGTAACAAATTCGGATGATCCTTAACAAATTGAGATGCAGCACTCGCCCCTTGCCCGTGCCCGCCAATCACGTATTTTTTCTTATCAAAATCAAACAATCTCATGAGGCGTGTACAATGAAACTGAGGTAGTCTCCACGGCATCTTCATCAGGTTCACAACATATCCGGATTCACTTAATTTTCGACACAATGGCGCGTACGATTTCGGATCAGCCAGGCCGCTTTGGAGAAAAATGATAGCAACCTCCCGCCTGTTCGCGACGGGCTCAAAGGTGATCATCTCCTCGCCCTCCTTAACGACAACCCCTTCATTCGAAGTCAGCGTCCCAGGCGGCAAGTCTGTTCGATAAAATGTTACCAAATTCCAGGTCAGCAACACCGGAACAACACAGAGCCAGAAAATGACGACTATGACTTTCATATTATGAGTACCCGGAGGCCAGGTCCCGACAATTTTATCATCAATATAGTTTTAGAAATTTCAACAACGGATCCAACCATCAAGTTTAAGGTCGATTTAATGCGGATTTAATCGATGCTTCCGGGTGATGCGTGAGTGAAACGCTATTGTTGCATAACGATGAACGACGAACTACCCTACAACAAAATTCCAGGAGAGGGATTTATCGAAAAAATGCTTTACCTAAATTCAATTGAGGCGTACATAACCTGCGCCGCGGTAATTGTTGTCGGCATTTCCATCGCCGCGTTCGTTCGCCGGATTCTAAAATCCAGGCTCAAAGACTCCAAAGGTAATGTTGCATCGTACTACGTAAAACTTGACAATTACATCTTTCCTATCATTTACGTTTTGATATGCTTTGCAGCGCTTCACGCACTCGATAAACCGATCAAGGCCGAAAAATTTATCGGCTATACATTCACAGTTGCTTTTATACTTCTGGCTACCCGTCTATTTGCAGCAACGGTCCGCGTTGCTATTTACGGATACCTTGCACATCAGGAGACTACGTCTGAAAAAGTCAAACAGATCAGAGGAATTATTTTGATCTTAAACGGAATTCTGTGGGTCATCGGATTGATACTACTGTTCGATAATCTCGGTTTTAATGTCACCGCCGTGTTGACCGGCCTTGGCGTTGGCGGTATTGCAATCGCATTGGCGGCGCAGACTATCCTGGGTGATATCTTCAACTATTTCGTAATCTTCTTCGACCGGCCGTTTGAAGTTAGTGATTTCATTATTGTCGGCGATAAAATGGGTGTCGTCGAGTACGTAGGTCTGAAAACTACAAGACTCAGAAGTCTGTCCGGCGAACAGATCATTTACTCGAACAGCAATCTTACCAATTCAATCATTCACAATTATAAACGGATGCAGGAGCGGCGCATTGTGTTTAAGTTTGGTGTGTTGTACGACACGGGATCAGTTAAGCTTACCAAAATTCCGCAAATCGTGAAGACAATAATTGAGAATCAGGACAACACAAGATTCGATCGCGCACATTTTGCAAGTTTTGGCGAATACAGTTTGGATTTTGAATGTGTTTACTATATCAAAAGCGCTGACTACAATTACTACATGAACGCCCAACAGGCTATCAACCTGGAGCTCTATAAAATCTTTGAAGAAAATCAGATCGAATTTGCGTTTCCCACATATTCATTGCGAATGAACGGGAAAATAAAAGATCGGAACAATGGACTCGAATACTTCATAAGCGAACAATAATGAACATCCGTCTCCGAACCCACACTTTTTCCCTAGCATCATGAAAATTGCAGGGGTTGTATTATTAAGCTTCTCAGGAATAATGCTGTTATTCTCTGTCAGTACTTATTTGGGGAAGCAGCAAAAAGAGACATTTCAAAAAACTGAGTCCAGACTAGGACAATCAGGAGATGTGCTTAAACTCACCAACAGATTTCAGCGAAATTTCATCTCTATGGTCAGTGGTCTGCGTGGCTATCTGCTGACCAATGAAACGTCTTTTATTCAAACTTATGATTCAGCACTTCAGGACAACAAAAAAATCGGATCAGAACTTGCGACATTTATCAGCGTTGGCTCCGAACAGCGGGCACTCCTTGAAGATATAATCCAGTTGGAAAGGTATTGGGTCGACGAGTTTGCAGTCCCGCTGATCTCATCGAAAAAAGTGTCATCAATATCTTCGGATACACGCGGCTCTTTCAATGACCTCTATCGCACCAAGCTGAAAACTGGTCTTGAACAGGATGTTCAGAAAAGTCTTCAGAAAAAGTTTCATGAATTTGCGCAATACGAGTACAATTTCAGAAACACAATGGCACAGTCCCTCATAAACTTCATGAATATAACACATGATATTTCTTTATACCTCACCTTCACCACGACTCTAATCGGCATCTGCATATCGATATGGCTCTCTTGGTATATCTCATCCCGTGTAAAAAGTATGGTGTCGATGGCAAAAGCAATTTCAGATGGAGATTACAATGTCAGAACCATGGCCGATGGAAAGAATGAATTCAATCAACTTGGAAAGGCGCTAAACCAGATGGCCGTAGTACTTCGAAATACAATTTCGAAAATCAGCAAGCAACGGGACGAACTTGATCAATTTGCACACATTATTTCGCAGGATTTAAGAGCACCCTTGAACGGCATAACCAATATGCTGGCTTCTGCAAAGAATGAAAAATCCACAAAATCAAATTCAAAACTACGCGATTTGTTAGAGGACATAGAAGGTGAGGTTCTCAATGTGGAAAGTCGCATCAAGGGATTACTTTCTTATGCCAGCGCCGGGGGTTCTGATCAGTATAAGGAAGTCGTCGAAGTTGAACACATGCTGGACCGGGTGAAAAGTTACATTACTCCACATTCCGGAGTGAGACTGATTGTTCAGCAAGGTATGCCGACGCTATACACTGAAAAACTGCTATTGGAGCAAGTCCTTACCAATCTTGTGTTAAATGCAATTGTTCATGATTCACTTCATGATGTCGAAGTCTGTGTATTTTGTCGTGAGGAACATGATATGTATCTATTCTATGTTCAGCATATCATGGCACCCTCGGAAGATCCTTCTCGTCAACGAATGTTTCTCACCTTCACGGGCATGCAAGATGTTTATCAATTTGAACAAGCGGGAATCGGTTTGCCAATAGCAAAAAAGATTATTTCCGAACGTGGATTACAAATAAAAATGAGTATCGAGCCAGGCAAACGATATGTATTTTGTTTCAACTGGCCAAAAAATGAAATGAATGAAGCGCATTATCAACATTTTTCTGGTAGAGGCTGATGTCCTCGATCAGATGGAAGTACGCAAGACCTTGGATAAGCGGGGCGTGTTATATCATATGCGCGCTTCAAAAAATGGCGAAGAGGCCTTGTCATTACTAGACAAATTGCACACAAAGCCTGACATTATGCTTGTAGATATACATCTGCCGCTAATGAGCGGCTTTGAAGTGGCAGAAAAAATTCGCACAGATGCGGCATACAATTCAATGAAAATATTCGTGCTCACATCTACATACGATGAGAGCGACGTAAGGACGGCCGAGCACATCGGAATCTCAGGATTGATCCAAAAACCATTGAGACTAGAGACGTCATCTTCAAAAGACGCCTTCAAGCTAATGATCGATTTGATGAACGTTTAGTTGTGACGCACTTGAGTTGAAAGCGACAGACGGGCAAGTAAACGCGGAACATCATCTTGTTTCAAGATTCGATATCTCGCACTTGTATAACCGTTTCCAACCTTAATGGTATACGCTGAGTCCGGAAGTACTTTAAACATATCCTCATCAGTTTTGTCGTCACCCACGGCAATAATAAAATCATACTTATTCTGCTCAAGAATCCGGCTTATTGCAAGTCCTTTGTTGATGTAGTTTGGCTTGACCTCTATCACTCTGCTGCCACTTAATACGTCAAGATTTGCTTGCTTTGCTATGGGCATGATGATGTCCAGAACTTCCTTTGAACGAACCAATCCCAATTCGCTATCCATCATTCGATAATGCCATACTAATGCAAAGCGTTTGTTTTCAATAAACGACCCAGGCGATGAACTACAAAAGTCTTTTAATATTTGGGTGATCGCGGGTTTCCAGCTTTCATCCATTGTCTTGAACACCCATTCGCTATTCTTTTGTCTGACACCAGCACCATGTTCTGAGATAAGCGTGACATTTCTTATGTTCAGCCAGCGCTCGAGAAAGGAATGCTGGCGTCCGCTAACAATATGGACGTGATTTCTCTCATCGAATGCAAGTGTATGCAAAAGCTGGAGTGTTTCTTTGGAGGGCGTAGCGTCTTCAGGTCTATATGCAAATGGCGCAAGCGTGCCATCATAATCCAGCAATATCAATCTTCGTTGAGACTCCGTATACCGGCGAACCAGGTCGCCAGTTGTATTTGCTGCTTCAGGGCGCATTTGTTCCATTTTAATATAATTTAATTCTACATCACTTCTTCGATTAGATCATTCCACACATCTTCATCAGCTCCCTGCAAAAAAACAAAAGACCCATTGTTCCCAACGGGTCTTTTGCGTTCATCAAACCAGAGTAAACATGTCAAAATATCAAAACTACTCCCGACCATCATCTTACTTATACAAAGCTAGTGCCCATAATGAAGATGTGGCGTTAGGATCCAGTTAAAAGGATATTAAAAACTCATTAAATCGACAAAAGCTCCTACAATTATATCTGATGATAATTTTGTTATATTCAAGGATATGAGAATACTGGTAATAGAAGATGAGCAGCAAGTTTCATCCTTTATCAAGCAGGGAATGGAAGAAAAAGGTTATGAAGTTGACGTTGCCTACGACGGTAACATCGGCCATCGCCTGGCCGCAACCAGAGATTACAACATCATTTTGCTCGATATCGTTATCCCGGGGATTAACGGGTTCGAATTATGCAAACTTTTAAAGCGCGAAAAACCCGAGGTTCCTATCCTGATGCTTACAACACTGAGTACCATGACCGATAAACTTACCGGCTTTGAATCTGGTGCCGAAGATTATCTTCCAAAGCCATTTGAGTTTGATGAATTGGTTGCCCGGATTAAAGTGCTCACAAGAAGACATTCTCTGAGTGCTGGCAATATTGGCGGGCTGCTCAGATTTGAAAACCTCAAACTGGACCTGGAGAAAAAAGTGGCTATACGCGATTCCAAAACAATAAAGCTTTCAGCTAAGGAATTTTCCCTGCTGGAATATTTTATGAGGAATACCGGCAGGGTAATACCACGCGCCGAATTGGCCGAAAAGATCTGGGATCTAAAGTTCGATACGGGTACAAATGTTGTGGAAGTTTATATCAACATGCTGCGAAATAAAATTGATCGCGATTTCGAGCCGAAGTATCTTCAGACACGCATCGGACTCGGATATGGCCTAAGTCTGGACTCATGAATATTCGTACAAAACTTACGGTACTTTTCATCGGAATCGTCACCGTCGTGCTTTCCATCATGTCGATTTCCATCTATTATTTTTCAAGCGAGTTCAGAAAGGTGGATTTCTACAGACGTCTGAAGAACAGGGCGATCAATGTGGCGAAAGTCCTTTCGGAAGTTAAAGAAGTCAATGCGTCGTTATTGATGAGAATGGAAAGGAATAATCCTGCGAGCCTTCCAAACCAATACATCATTATCTACGACGAACTGAACAAAGAACTTTATAAATCTGAAGGGCAGCCATCCTTTCAAATTGATGCAGTAATGATGAGTGACATTCGACGAGGAGAAGCTGTGAAATTCGAAACACAAGAATACGAAGGAATTGGATTTCTGTACCAGGTAAATAACGCTCGGTTAACCATCTTTGCTGCCGCCACCGATGCTTATGGTATGGAAGCCCTGCTAAATCTCCAAACTATTCTACTCATCACTTTTGGAACGTCCACCCTGCTTGTACTCTGCCTTGGCTGGTTTTATGCCGGCAAAGTGCTTGAGCCCATCAGCGCCATTGTCAGCGATGTCGGTAAAATGTCGGGCAACAACCTCAACCTGAGACTCACCGTCGTTAATCCCAATGATGAGTTAGGCAAACTATCAAATACTTTTAATAACATGCTCGACCGCCTGGAGAGCGCTTTCCAATCGCAAAAGGCATTCATATCGAACGCCTCGCACGAAATAAAAACACCTATAACAGTAATGTCCGGTCAACTCGAAGTGGCCCTTTTGCAAGATAGAAACATAGGGTACTATCAAAGCCTCATACGAAAAATTGTTAAAGATCTCAAGGGATTAAATAATCTATCCACAAGGCTGCTGCTGCTGGCACAAAGTGCCGATGATCAGGCGAGACATACATTCGTCGCCTTACGCGTCGACGATATTGTTTGGAACGCAAAAGAAGAATTGACAAAAGCACATCCAGAGTATACTGTAGATATTCATTTTAAACTAGAGTTGCAACACGACGCGCTAGTCATTCACGGAGATGAGGAATTGCTGAAAGTTGCATTCATCAATCTAATGGATAACGGGTGTAAATATTCATCAGATCATTCGGTGAAGGTGCAACTTAGCCCTGGAACCAACGGAATGATTACACTCGTTTTTTCCAACTCAGGTTTGATCCGCTCTGACGACCTACCCAGAATTTTTGATCCCTTCTATCGGGCTGTGACTTCAAGTGCGTCTGGCAAAGGATTTGGTATCGGATTATCTCTCGTCAAGAGCGTCGTGAATATGCACCACGGCAACGTAACAGTAGCTTCTAAAAATCCAACGACTGAATTCGTGGTCTCTCTCCCGGTGTGATCGCTTTAATGGTATTTTAATTCCGATTTAATGAGCATGTCTCGCTTTGTTGCCAGATGTCATGTTAATTGTGGCAATGGAAAAACGAATGGTTGCCATTGAGGAAACAGCCGGGTGATCGATTGGAGAATGTTACCTACCGAACTCTTAACTAAGAAAATATGAGATCTTGTGTTTTTATAAATTCGGACCCTGCAGACAGAGCAATTTTTGTCACCGCCTTGTTCGATACTTCACCTGATACGGTTTGCTTTCTTGCTGACAATGACACGCATGCATTGAAGATTATGAGAGAAGATTCAATTGTGCCTGATTATATTTTTATTGAACTCGATACGTATGGCATCAATGGATTCAACTTCTTAAGAAGAATTCGAAATATCCAGTCATTGTCCAGGATCCCGGTGATTGTGCATTGTGATTCGCCTGGCCGCATTTGTATCGATGATCTAAGAACAATTGGCGCCTTTGCAATCTATCCAATTCCGTATAATTATAAAGGCATGTGCAACATTCTGAATATTTATCTCAATCAAGATTCAATCAACTTGAATCTAAACTAGGTGGCTTTGCTGCCGCATTGCAAAAGCCCGGTCCCACACACGGGGTTGTTAATGTTCAACAGGTTTGCCAAATCATCGACAACCTTAAACTGGAAACAATAGTAGATCATTATTCAACTTTTGATTGAGTCCAGCCTCCACCAAGGGCCCGATAAACAAGTGCAAAATTCTGAAGCTGCAACTTTCTAAGTGTGGCAAGTTCTAACCCAACCTCCAGACGCCGCTGCTGCGCATTTATAACTTCGAGATAGTTTGCAAACCCAACGTCAAACAAATCCTTAGAGTTAACCACGGCACGATCCAGTATCAGGACTTCTCTTTTTTTAACACTAATCTGCTTTCCCAACGCTACCCCGTTGTTCAGCGACCTGTAAACTTCATGATAAGAATTCAAAACTGTTTTCTCATACTGGTGCAATGCCATCCGCTGCTTAGCCGTCGCCTGGTCATAAATCGTTCTGATTCTCCGACGCATGAGCAATGGCGCGGAAATTCCCGCCGCCAGGCTGTACACCGCCGATTGAGGAGTAAGCAACAGTTTGGATAAACTAAATGCTGATACCCCTGCATTTCCTGAAAGTTGAAGCGACGGATAAAATGCTGCGCGCGCTACCATCACATCGGCACCCGATGCCTCCAACAGGTACTCCGCACGCCTTATATCAGGACGTTGCGATACCATTTGCTGCGGCGAGCCGGGCAACAATCGTTCAAGCGTGTCAAAGCTATTCAGCGAACCACGCGCAAGGAGTCTTGGATAGCGCCCGATGAGTTCGTTTATCCTTGACTCGGTTGACAGTATCTCCTGTTCAATCATAATCAACCTGTTCTGCGTATTGAGCAATTGTGATTCAAACTGATCAACAGCAAGTTGATTTACGCGTCCGCCGCTTTTTTGAATTCTTACGAGACCTACAGCTAAAGATTGAAGTTTGATGTTTTCAAGGAGAACCAATTTTTCCTGATCAAGTCCGAGAAGCTCAAAATAAGTTTGCGCAACACTACCGATCAGCATGGTAGTGAGGCCGTGTTTCATTTCGACAGAAGCCATAAATCTTGATTGCGCAGCTTTGCGTTTGCTGCTCAGCTTTTTCCATAGATTTGCTTCCCAGGAAACATACACCGACAAACAATTCCGGATATGGATCAGGAAGCAATTGATCTCTCGGCAGACTTTCCGAACGGTTGGTGTCGTCATTACCAACTCCGTTCATGGTGTATTCTCCATATCTATCAACTCGGGAAGTGGCCCCCACGCTTGCAACGGGATAAAGAATTCTCCCGGCCTGCTGAAATTGAGCGGCATAGAAATTAACCTCTTCGGTCGTAATCTTCATTTCGAGACTTCGTTCAAGAGCATCCCCAAGTAACTTTGTTAATGTAGTATCGGTGTAAAAAATCTGCCAAGGCTTAAATGCCATGTTAGCCGTGTCGTTGTGTAGGCCATAAGTAGTCGGAACTGCCGCCTCAGGTTTTAACGATTCAACTGTGACTTTACACGATGTTATCGCGAGCATCATTATGACAACCTTAAAAACTGAAGACGAGTATTTAAAAATGTTCATGTTTAAAGCTTACGTTGTAATATCTCCTGAATCCTGCGTGCTCCACTTTTGAATGATGGCGAACAACCCAGGCACAAGGACAATACCTGCGAGCGTTCCGATAATCATTCCACCAGCAGCAGCAGTACCGATCGAACGATTGCCAATTGCGCCGGCACCATTAGCAAGACACAACGGTACCAGACCGGCAACAAATGCCAACGACGTCATCAGGATAGGTCGTAATCGAGCGATAGCGCCCTCGATTGCTGCATCAACTGCCGATCTTCCCTCCGCCCTTCTTTGCAATGCAAATTCCACAATGAGAATAGCATTTTTTCCCAACAGCCCGATGAGCATGACGAGTGCGACTTGCGCATAAATATTGTTCTCAAGTCCAGTTATCTGAAGGAAAAGATACGTTCCAAAAACTCCTGCCGGCAGTGAAAGAATAACGGCCAAGGGCAATAGGTAACTTTCATATTGCGCGGCAAGTAAGAGGTAAACGAAGAACAGACAAATAGCGAATATGACCATCGCCTGATTCCCCGACTTAATTTCTTCTCGTGTAATGCCAGACCAATCAAAAGTGTATCCTCTTGGTAATTTTTCAGCAGCGACGGATTGAATGGCTGCAATAGCATCACCACTGCTATACCCGGCTGATGGTTCGCCGTTGATCATAGACGATGTAAACATGTTGTATCGTGTCAGCTGTTCGGGGCCGTATGTTCGCTCCAGCGACATGAAGCTTGAAAAAGGAACCATGTCTCCCTGGTCGCTCTTGGCATATAGTTTTAAAATATCCTGTGGCTTGCTTCTGTATCCAGGGCCAGATTGTACCATGACTTTGTACATCTGTCCAAATCGAATAAAATTGGAAGCGTAAAAACTACCCACGAGCGTCTGTAAAGCATCCATTGAGTTTTTCACGGTGATACCAAGCTGGGATGCTTTGTCGTAATCGATTTTCAGAAGATACTGTGGAAAGTTCGGATCAAAATTAGTGAACGTGTTTTCTATCTCCGGGCGCTCATTGAGTGCGTCAACAAATTTCGTCGTCATCTCAGCTGTATTAAGCAACGGTCCGCCTGTACGGTCCTGCATACGGATTTCAAAACCACTGGCGTTACCAAACCCCGGAATAGCGGGCGGCGGAAAGAGCTGTATCTGTGCTTCCTTAACGACGGCACATTTCGTTTCAAGTATTGCAATCATTTCATCTACATTCATACTACGTTCATCCCAGGGTTTGAGATTTATCATGGCCATTCCAAATGAAGCACCCGCGGACTCCGTTAGCAGACTGTATCCCGCCAAAGTTGAAACAGACTCGATGCCTGTCTCTTTCTGGATTACCGATTGCAATTCAGAGAGAACGCTTTGAGTTCTCTCCACAGTAGATCCTGCGGGCAGGGTAACGTTTACATATATCATCCCCTGATCTTCCGTTGGAATGAACGACGTTGGGATCATACGTCCAGACACAAAGGTCGCCACAATGAATAACAGCAAAAGGCCGGTAACAACTAACTTCCTGGGGACTACGCGCACAAGAAGCAATCCGTATTTCAATTCAAAGCTCTCGTACGATCTGTTGAATAGTCGAAAAAATCTGTTGAGCAATCCGTGCCGGTGGCTCTCCGAATGTTGTGGTTTCAGCATCATTGCGCATAGCGCAGGGGTCAAAGTCAATGCGTTGATACCTGAAATAAAAATTGCTATCGCCAATGTAAGTGAGAATTGTCGATAGAAAACGCCAATCGGTCCGGTCATAAATCCCACCGGAATAAATACTGCTGACATCACGAGCGTTATCGCGATGATAGCGCCCGTGATTTCCTTCATCGCTGCCAGCGTTGCATCTTTTGCTGATAAACCCTTGCGCATTTTAACGTGAACTGCTTCCACCACCACGATCGCGTTATCGACTACTATTCCAATGGCGAGTACCAATGCAAAGAGTGTAAGTAGGTTGATCGAAAAGCCGAGCATATCCATGAAGAAGAATGTGCCAATCAGCGAGACCGGAACAGCAATGGCAGGTATAACAGTGGATCTGAAATCCTGTAAGAAAATGAACACCACAATAGACACCAGAAGAAATGCTTCGAGCAAGGTTCTGAGCACCTCGTGAATTGATGTATCGAGGAAACGAGATACGTCGTAGGAAATGTTGTATTCCATTCCGGCGGGAAAGGCGGTATTTTTTAATTCTTCCATCCTTGCTTTGATACTTTGAATTACTTCCCGGGCGTTAGATCCGGGCCGCTGCTTGATCATGATGGAAGCAGAAGGTCTGCCGTCAGTCATCGAAACCATATCATAATCCAATGAGCCAAATTCGACGTCGGCAACATCGCGTATCCGAAGCATTGATCCGTCAGACTTCGATTTTATAACAATGTTGTCGTACTGGTCGGCGGCGTTAAACTTGCCAGTGTATCGCAGTACGTATTGCAGAAGTTGTGGATCCTTGTCGGAACTTATACCGGTGGAACCGGGCGCCGCTTCAACATTCTGTTCCTGGACTGACGTTACGATATCCTGGGCGGAGATGCCGTACGTCGCCATACGATCAGGCTTGAGCCATATCCTCATAGCATAGTCGCGCGCTCCCATAATCTCGACAAACCCGACGCCATTGATACGTTTCAGCTCATGAAGAATGTTGATATCGGCAAAGTTGTAGACAAATTTCTCATCCTGAAGTGTATCAGCACTGGTAATATTGAGATACATGAGCATGCTGCTTACCTCCTTTTCAGTAATCACACCAGCTTTGATCACCTCTTCGGGTAATTCATCCAATACGCTGGTCACTCTGTTTTGAACGTTCACGGTTGCCAGGTCAGCATCCGTTCCGGATTCGAAGAAAATAGTGATGATCGTAAGACCATTGTTACTGCAGACCGACGACATGGAGGTCATGCTAGGCACCCCGTTAATGGCGCGTTCCAACGGGGTTGCTACTGTTTTTGCACACACCTCCGCGTTAGCACCCGTATAATTTGCAGTCACAGTAACTGACGGCGGTTCAATCGCAGGGAACTGGGTTATCGGGAGTTTTACAAGCGATAAGAATCCTAGAAATGTTATTACTACTGATATAACCGTGGAGAGCACTGGTCTCCGTACAAATATTTCAAGCATGCTTTGACAGGATATGAACTAACGTAGAGAAACTCTTGCGAATTCAGATTTCAGAAATCTCGGCCTGATAAGCATTCCGTCTCGTAACTGACTTATGCCCTCTACCACGATTTTATCGCCAGGCTTCAATCCTGTTACAATAAAATCTTTGTCGGTGCGGCCCACAGTTTCGAATGGTGTCGCTCTGGCGACGTTGCCTTTGGCAAGCAGGTAAACGTAGTTCTTATCTTGGATATTGAATGCCGATTCCTGCGGAACGAGTATAGCATTGTCCCAGGATTTTTCCATCACAATTTTACCGGACGATCCATGCTTTAATAGTTTCTTGGGGTTGGGAAACCGCGCGCGGAATGCAATTGATCCAGTCTCACGATCAAAATCACCTTCTATAGTTTCAACATAACCAGGCTCTGGATATTTTGTGCCGTCAGCAAGGATGAGGTGCACTTGCCTGAACTTCTCCTTGAAGTTGCTGTCTACCAGTTCGCCATTAGATAGTTTCAGATACTCCGTTTCGGACACTTTAAAGTACGTCAACACCTCATTAATGTTTGACACCGAAGTGAGCAAGGTGCCTGAATTTATTAAACTTCCTATTTTATACGGAATGCGGTCGATGATTCCATCAAACGGCGCGCGAATATAGGTATACCCCAGATTGATCTTTGCATTGTCCAGAATTGACCTAGCCTCTTTGATCGCTGACTCCGATGCTTCTTGTTGAGCGGACGCCACATCAAGCTGCGTCTTCGAAATCACATCTTTATCAACCATGAGTTTGATGCGTTCAACATCAAACTTCTTCGCCTTGGCTTCAGCAATCATCTTTTGAAGATTTGCCTCGGCACGTGTGATGGCTTCTTTATAATCGTTTGAACTCAATCTGAATAGCGGATCACCTTTTTTGACAGACTTACCTTCATCTACATAGATATCTTCAAGATAACCCTGAACTCGTGCATGTATCTCAACATACTGTTCCGCACTAATTTCACAAATATATTCCTTGGGAATGGTAAAATTGGACGCTTTCAACGTCATCACGCTCAACTCTGGTGCAGACGCTATCTTTCTATTTGCTCTGCTGTCACTGCAATTCGTAAAAAAATTACAAGTGACGATGATCGTCATAACAATTGGGGTGCGGGCTTTTAAAAACATAAGTAGGAATTCCAATGCTCAGGGACAAAAATCCATCCAGTAAACAACGGTTTCTACAATTGATATCATTTTTATAAGTCTTTTAATGTCATTTTAATTTCGATTTAATCACACGAGATCAATGTGTCAATTCGTGTCAATTCGTTGCAGATCTCTGTCGAAGCGCGCATGGTATGAAATAAAAATAAAAAACATAAATAATGAATCTTTGGACAGACGTTTGCGGTTATATCCGGATATAAATAGACTGTCATGAAGTATAAAAACATCGTCGTCATCGATAATAACTTGGAGAACATCGAACTTTTTGAAAATATCATTCCTCGGGTGGATCCTGAAGCACGATGCGTAAGTTTTGTTTATGGTGATGAAGCGCTGGACATCATTAACAATCAAATGCTCGTTCCTCCATCGCACATTTTTATCGATGCCAGCCTGAAACGCACTCCTATTTCTTCCTGCCTCAATTCATTCAGGAACAATAAGGCACTTGATAGTTGCTGCATTACCGTACTTTCGGATACAATGCCGGTAGCAGTTGCTGAGGTTTATTGCCGAATGGGCGCTGACTTCGCCTTTGCCAGGCCCATTACAATTTCAAGTGGCGTCGATCTTCTCCAGTGTGTCCTTCCGGCGCGAAGACATTTGACTCCGGCCGACCAGGTCGCTGAAGCACGGCAACAACATATCAACGCGTAGGTGCTGATGGGCTTACCAATAAGAGTCCATTATTGCAATTGTAACTCATTGCGCCCACTGAAAGTTAATCTTTATCGACCTTAATATTGAAAGATCCAGGTTTATAGTCTTTAGAAAGATAGTCTGCTGGTATTGTAGTTGTGTTCCCGTCGCGTGCGGCCCGATAATGCGGTGACATAATTTCCACGCCCGCCTCATTAAATTTATCCTGAATATTCTGATGCAGCCTCGAATAAATTACGGCCATCCGGGATGGCTCCATGGTAAAAGCATTGATCTGATAGGCAACATAGAAATCATCCAGACTGGTTTGCAAAACAAATGGCTGTCTGTTTTCGTCCGTGACAATCCCTTCTGTACTGGTAGCTGCTGCAACAAGAAGCGAATGAATTTGCTTCCATGGTACATCATATCCAATAGTAACACTGGTGTGCAGAATTAATCCTACGTCCAGAGCAGATGTTGTGTAATTAATAGTGTGGCCCGACAAAATCGAGGCGTTGGGAATAGTAATGTATTCATTCTTGATCGTACGAATTCTTGTCACCAGAAGTGACTTTTCAATTACATCTCCCGACAACTCTCCGATTTTAACTCTGTCTCCCTTCTTAAATGGCCTCATGTAGGTTATGACCAAGCCAGCCACCGCGTTGGCGATTGCTGAGGATGACCCAAGAGAAAATAAAATTCCGACAAAGACAGAAACTCCCTGAAATATTGGTGAATCGGACCCTGGCAAATGGGGGAAAATGATTATGAAGCTAAACGCATAGACCAGAAATTTAACAATGTTAAGCGTCGGCTTTGCCCAATCGGGATAAAAATCAGAAAGGACTAACGACCCATTCTCAATTTCTCCGGCGATGAATTCCAAAAACTTGATAATATAGTGCGTGATCGTCGAGATGACCAGGATGGTAAACAAATCGGGAAGGTAACTTACAAATCCCAACGCAAGCGACTTCAATGGAGAAAGCGTCCAGCTTGTAAGCGTTTCTGCGATAAAACGAGTCCAGGGGAAGACACTGAAAAGCAACGGCAAGGCTACATACAATGTAATCAGGATTATAAATAACCGCAGAACGTTTATCGCAAATAAAATAAATTTCAATTCACGATGACTGTCAAGGAACTGATATCCTTTGAACTTTATTCCTTTGAGCACTTTGTCCTTTAGAGAAAAGACCTTTCGCCTGATTCGCGTGAATCCTAAATTTATGAGTCTGATTAATATGTAAATGCCGACAATAACCAAAAGCAAAGCTCCAATGCGCAAACCTATGTTCAGAATACTATTGTCTTCCCTTTCTCTAACAATTTCCTCACGCAATATGTCCCGATATTGTATGGCAAGTGCTTCGACAGGTTTTGAATGCCAAAGTGCTTCCATTTCGTTGACACTCATCATTACAAGGTCACCATACACAATTTCAGTTCCCCCTTCAGAGTCAACCACAACCAATGAATCGGGCTTAAAGCTGTAATCATCATAAAGCTTTTCTATCTTCTCATTGATAGCAATTGCCCTGTCAGCGGCACTGAACGATCCTTGCCTGGTATATATAAAGAATAATGTATCCTGAAATGGTGCTACAGGAAATCCAACAGCACTTGACCTCAGGCGTTCGATTGTCTTAGCGTTTCTATTTTTTCGAACCGAGTCGTCGTGCTCCATCTGCTTAAGCTTCGAAAGCAGTTCGCCCCTTTGGTTGCTGTTGCCTGCGCCTTTCAGTTGTTTAATTTGATGCTCAAGCATTACGCGCTGAGCAGAATCAGCACGATGGATGCTATCCATTTCCAAAAGAAACTTCGAATTATGTTGTATTGATGAGTCTACCTGCTGCGCCTTAAACGTGCTAACAGACCCAATTACAAAAAGAAATCCGATTGACAGGGTTCGCATCATATATATGCCGTTGAATGGTGGAATTTACACAGTCTTAGCACAAGTTTACAGTCGTCGCTGTAGCAGGGTACTTTTTTCTATCTTTATATGATGAAAATTGTCTTGATGACGCTGGTACTCGTGGTGACGTCCTGCTTTATATGATCTTAAGGCCCGGGGGAACGACGTTCGCTATCGTAATAAAAACTTCCCCATGCCGTATTGTATTTCGAGAATACGATCATTGCGTTGTCAGCGCCCATAGCAATAACGAAACCGTAGTTGCCTGCGGCAAGTGATTTGCCGTCGACAGTGACGTCGTTACTGAATTCGATCGTAGTATTTTCGTCAGCGTCGGCACGCTATGGCGCTGCCTTACTTGTTCCATAATGCAGATGAGCAAATCCATAGTGAACTAACTTTCCCCATATCTTTCGTTCACGGCAATTTTACCAATGGTCTGTTATAAATCTTAACTACCGAAAATTGAGGGTTAGGCTCGATTTGCCGATTTCGTCAGTGAGTGATTTTGTGATTGGTCCTCGTTCCTAAGCACGGCTGTCTTTCCAAAGTAGCCTATAATTGATCCAAAAACAGCCCAAATAAGTCCATTTCAAGCTAAAATAATGCCTATCGATTCGCAACCGTCATTGCGCAAAAAATTGTAATTTTGCACCCGAATGAAACAAATAGTTGAATCCAGAAAGCTTTTGGGGATTGACAAATCCGCCGATCTCAAAGAACTAAAGACCATTTACAGGAATTTTATGAAGGAGTGGCATCCTGATAAGTTCGTGGACAATCATGCCATGCAAATGGAAGCGGAAGAGAAGAGCAAAGCTTTCATAGAAGCATACCACCTGTTAGTAAGCGTTTCTCCTGAAACGCATGAGAAACAATCAGAGCAATATACAGAAGTCGTAAACTCAAATAAGATCACTGACTTCCAATACAAATCTCAGACGCTACGCATAAATTTTGCTGATGGCAGCGTGTATGAATACTTCGGCTTACCAAAAAACATCTACATCAAGTTGGTAAATTCAGATGCAGCGGACCGATTTGCACGGAGACATATTTATCATTCTTTTCTTTATCGGAAAGTAACAAGCGCTGTAGAGGTTTAAGCCGCCTTAGTTGCGTCGACGCTAACCACACTCGTTTTTTTTCATCTACAAGGAAAGTGAAGGTGGTCTTGTTACCTATTGTAGGCGACAAGACCATGTGGCAATCGTTCTATTTGTTCAATTTATTTGCGAAAGTCTTTTATTGCGACCCCAAAAGGAACCCAAAGGGGTTGTATAATCAGAGCGGAACGTCACATCGTTATACCGGGTGCGTAACGACAATCGGCAGTCAGCGCATACTGCTACAGTTCAAATTGAAGCAGGTCTTTTCCCACAATTACATTCCCGTCAAAAGTCTTCTTTACCGCGTCGAGCCAAACCTGATCAGTGAGCGAATTATCATCAGGCGGCACGAAGTGATTTAAGACCAAGTTCTTTGGATTTGCCGCCTTCGCTACGCGGCCAACATCTTCAGCCAAAGTGTGGTGCGATTTAATACTTGCAATTAGCTTCGTTGCATTTGGCCGGCGCTTTATAATGTCGTCAACGGCAGGGCCATACATCACTTCGTGCACCAGGTAATCTGCTCCCGCTGCGAATTTTTCTAACGCTGGATAGTACGTTGTATCGC
>JBDSKX010000087.1:0-103692 GCA_039916665.1 Chryseolinea sp.
GAGTACGGCGAACGACTTGGCGACATAAAAACGCTAGAACTTACCTATGCGCGCATCGGCGATTTCATGAAAAAGAAATGCCAGGGATATCTGGGATATATTTTTACTGGAAACCTTGAGCTTGCGAAAAAAATCGGACTTAAGGCCTCGCGTCGGATCGAATTCTATACCGCGCGTATGGATTCGCGATTGCTTGAGTACGAATTGTATGGAGGTACCAGACGAAAGCCGGAGGATGACATAGCGAAAGCAAATTCAGAACCCCCCCAATAGCGTAGATTATTATCACCAGAACTTGTCGGGTGTTGTTATGAAAGTGCACCAGGCGTTATGCGAATGAAGTATCTCAGGACCAGTTCGCATGGCATGATTTTGTCTCCTTTGCCACGCATGAGATTCATATGCATCATTTTTACGATTGCGTTAGGTGTCGGCACAACCGCGGATGCGCAACAAAAGGCGAAGCAATCGTTAATTCACGACACGTCATCACTGCCTCCACCACATGCGACCAAGTCAAAAATGAATTTTAGTAAAGTTCAGGGCTGGAAAGATGGTCGTAAGCCGTCGGCGCCAGAGGGATTTTACGTTGCAAAGTTTGCCGATGGTTTTGATAACCCTCGCACGACTTATGTGACACCCAATGGAGATATTCTTGTTGCCGAAAGCAATACAAATCATGGTTTTTGGGAAAGAGTAGGAGGACACATCGTCGGTGCATCAAAGTCAAATAATTTACATCATAGCGCAGACCGTATTACGATCTTGCGCGATACAAACAATGATGGAGTGCCAGATGAGCGCAACATTTTTCTCAAAGATCTTAATCAACCTTTCGGGATGTTAATACTCGGAAAATGGTTTTATGTCGCAAACACCGATGGCTTGTGGCGTTATGCCTATTCTGAAGGAGATCCTGCAATATCAGGCAAAGGCGAAAAAATTCTCGATCTCCCGGCCGGAAAACACAACCGTCACTGGACGCGCAATCTAATTGCAAGTCAGGATGGATCTAAAATATTTATTGCGATTGGATCCGGAAGCAATGCCGCAGAGTTTGGGATTCAGAATGAGTTGTTGCGAGCAGATATCATTGAAATTAAACCTGATGGTACGGACATGAAAGTTTATGCCTCCGGGCTACGCAACCCTGTGGGTATGGGCTGGGCGCCTGGGACACATACATTATGGACTGTTGTTAACGAACGCGATGAGTTGGGAGACGATCTGGTGCCCGATTATTTGACGAGCGTAAAAGAAGCGGGATTTTATGGATGGCCTTATTCATATTTCGGTGATCACCCTGATGCACGGGTTAAAGATGTAAAACCTTCCTCATTAGGGAAAGCGATTGTGCCAGACGTGCAACTCGGTTCACACACTGCTTCGTTGGGTCTAGTATTCTACACGGGTCATACCTTTCCTGAAAAGTATAGGAATGGAGCCTTCATAGGACAACATGGTTCATGGAACAGATCAACTTTATCGGGATATAAGATTGTATTTGTTCCATTTAAAAATGGGAAGCCTTCAGGTCCACCTGAAGATTTCCTGACAGGGTTCGTTGCTGATCTAAAGAAGGACAAAGTTTATGGTCGACCGGTTGGATTGACATTGCTTTCAAATGGATCCATCTTAATTACGGATGATGTTAACGACACTATATGGAGCGTAAGTGGTGTTAACCAAAGTACTTCGAAGAAATAAATGCCGCGACAACGATTCTATAAAGCATCTCCACAAAACGAAAATTTACGTTGTGCAAATCCGTGCTGACGGATCTTTTCAAACATATACAGCCATCAATATGGTATACATTACGGTGCGATGACTATTTTGCGGCCATTAATATCCACTTACGACATGGCTGAATTGCTGGCATTACCGCACCGTCCCAAACGAAATTTTGTTGCAGAAGATCTCAAATTTGACTCTTGGGATAATATCAAACCTTTGTTCGACGACCTTCTTGACCGTAAACTCAATTCTGTTCAAGATCTTAAACAATGGTTTCATGATCGCAGTGAAATTGAATCAGTGGTCGCCGAAGACCTCGCGTGGAGGTATATTAATATGACGCGCTACACAGATAATTTAGACAACAGAAAGAAGTATCAGGACTTCGTTGAAAATATCCAGCCACAGGTCGCACCTGTTTCTGATAAATTAAACAAGAAGGCCGCTGCGTCAAAATATCTCGAGAGTCTGGCAAAGACTGAGGGTTATGACATCATGATCCGTTCCTTGACAAAGGAGATCGAAATATTTCGTGAAGAAAATGTTCCGTTGTATACTGAAATTAATACTGAGACTCAAAAGTATGCACAGATCAATGGTGCGATGACGGTAGAGATTGAAGGCAAGGAACTAACATTGCAGCAGGCATCGGTGATTTTGCAATCAACAGATCGTTCGAAACGTGAGGAAGTTTATCAGAAGATTACAGGCAGACGACTTCAGGATAAGGAAACATTGAATGATCTCTTCACAAAGTTGATTGGACTTAGACATAAAGTTTCAATCAATGCAGGCTTTGCCAGCTTCAGAGACTATATGTTTAAATCTCTCGGGCGTTTCGACTATACACCGCAAGACTGTTTTGATTTTCACGAAGCTATTCAACACGAACTTGTGCCGGTATTGGATCAGTTCTCCAGGGAGCGAAAGAAAGAATTGAAGGTTGATAAATTACGTCCATGGGATAAAGTCGTTGATCCAAAAGGTCGTGAAGCGTTAAAGCCATTTTCTGATGGTAAAGAGTTAACGGATAAGACCATTGAGGTATTCAAAAGACTTGACCCGTTTTTAGGACAGTGTCTTGCTGTTATGAAAGAGATGGGCCACCTGGACCTTGAATCCAGAAAGGGTAAGGCGCCTGGAGGATATAATTACCCATTGGCGGAGATCGGGGTGCCGTTCATATTTATGAACGCAACTTCAACGCTGAGAGACATGGTCACGATTATGCACGAAGGAGGGCACGCGGTTCATAACTTTCTTACCCGTAACCTTGAGCTCAATGATTTTAAATCAACTCCGTCAGAAGTTGCCGAATTAGCATCTATGTCGATGGAGTTGATTTCGATGGATCACTGGGATGTCTTTTTCACCAATGACGCAGATTTAAAAAGAGCCAAGCGCGAGCATCTCGAAGATATTATTGAGACATTACCCTGGGTGGCGACTATCGATCAATTTCAACATTGGCTTTATTTGAATCCAGCCCATACGTTGGAGCAGAGAAAGGACGAGTGGAATTCTGTTTTTGATAAATTTTCTGATACCGCAACAGACTGGAGTGACCTGCAGGCTGCAAAAGATTATCTGTGGCAAAAACAACTTCACCTGTATGAGGTGCCGTTCTATTACATTGAATATGGTATGGCTCAACTTGGCGCGATTGCAATCTGGCGAAATTTCAGAAAAGATCCGCGAAAAGGACTTCAAGGTTATCAGAATGCATTAAAGCTCGGATATCTCAGATCGATTCCCGAAATCTATAAAGCTGCAGGAATCAGCTTTGATTTCAGTAGAGGTTACATAAGGGAGCTGATGGCCTTTGTCCGCGAGGAACTCAACCGGCTTTAGCCGCGTGCCTTGTCGAGAAGGTCACTCAGTAAAAAAGCATCGTCTTCACTCAGGGTGAGAATGCCGTCAAGCAGATGTTGTTTCTTGTCGATAGTCTTGAGTAGTTCTATACCGTCGTCACTAAGGGTAATATCGGCGGCGCGCTTGTCATTGGCGCTGGCCCTTCTTTCTATAAGATGCTTTGCGAACAGTCTGTCCAGTAGGCGCGAGACGTCTGAGTTTTTGTCGAGCATCCGCCCCTTGATCTCTGTCGCGGAAATGCTTCCGGGGTGCTGGCCACGAAGAATTCGGAGAATGTTGAATTGCTGACCAGTGATGTTAAATGGCTTAAAGAATTCCTTTTGGTTTCCCAGTAGCCAGCTGGTTGTATAAAGCAGATTGACGAAAGCCTTTTGATGTGGGCTCCGGAATTTCTGCTGTTTGATTTCATCCTCAATCTTCATAAATGACAAATAAAAAGACCCCGGTTTGAAATCGGGGTCTTAAATATAAATCAAGCTTTTTTATCAATTTCAATTTTGCAGATGATATCTACTTTGTCGCTTGCGACTAGTTCGCCACCCGGGGTCTTGTTCGACCATACTAGACCGTAATCTTTACGATCGATCTTTCCCATTATTTTGAATCCTGCTTTCTTTCCTTTACCAGTATCCATCGTTCCGCCGTAGGTAACATCGAATTCGACCTGCTTGGTAACGCCGTGTAGGGTAAAGTCGCCTTTGAGTTTGTACTTGTCTCCTGCTTTCACAAGAGTGCCTTTGAAAGCGATCTCGGGAAATTTTTCAGCATCGAAAAAATCCGGAGACTTAAGGTGTCCATCTCTTCTCTCGTTATCGGTATCGATCGAAGCGACTTTGGCAGTGAACGTCACGTCTGATCCGCTGAAATCATCAGTCTTGGCGTTTACAGCTGCATCGAAGTCTTTAAAGTTGCCTTCAACTTCAGAGATAGCCATGTGTGTTACAGTAAAGCCAACCTTGCTATGGGCCTTGTCAATTGTCCAACTTGTTTGCGCTAGTGCACCGCCGCCAATCAACAGGAGTGCAAACAATGAGTTAATCTTTTTCATAGTCGTAAAATGAGTTTTAGTAACGACAAAAATAGAACAACTTTTTAGTATTTGTTTAAACAAGTAATTAATCTCCCTAATTTTCATCTCACCTCTTGATATTCAGTTAATTGAAATACAGCGGGACATGAAATTGGACTTTTCAAATTTCTGAAGCTGACTTTGTTAGGCAACATTATACTCGATTTTGCTCGAGATAAAAATCATCAGTCAATGCTCGGTATTCGGCTGTCCAGGTAGATCCGTGTTCATAAAGAACAAGTTCCGATTCTTCGCATTGAGCAGGTCTTAGGTTGAATTCCATCATCATCCGCTCCACCGGTTTGTTGTTCCGGGTTTTGAAAAAGACTTTTTTAGTACAAAACAGACCGTCAAAACGAACTGTGGTAATAAATACAGTGCTTTCTGCAGCCGGTAATATAATGTAGAATCGACCCTGGGTATGAAGAAGCCGCCTGACACAGTGCGACAATTCTTTGTAGTCGAGACTGGTGGTGTGTCTCGCCATTGTTCGGTTTTGAGTCGGCGGTTTTTGGCTGTCTATAAAATAAGGTGGATTGCTAATGATCACGTCGTATTGACGTCCAGGATCAAAACTCTGTATGCTTCCAGTGTGGACATGCACTTTATTTGTCCACGGAGAGTTCGAGACGTTGTCTGCCGCTTGGGCCGCTTCACGATCGTCAATTTCAACCGCGTCGATCCGTGTCGTATTGCTACTCCGTTGCGCCATCATCAATGCAATTATACCACTGCCGGTTCCAATGTCAAGTATAGACTGGGCATCACCAACATTTGACCACGATCCAATCAACACAGCATCTGTGCCTACTTTCATCGCACTAGAGTCATGCCGTACTGAGAATTGTTTGAAGCGAAAATGAGAAGCGCTTTTCATACTTTCGTAACGTCTGTTGCATAGACGGAAACAAAACTATTCATAAGTATGAACAAAATAAGGTGGGGCATTCTTGGCTGTGGGAAGATTGCAAATAAGTTTGCCGCTGATCTGCGTTTGGTAGAAGATGCATTGCTAACGGTTGTCGCTTCGAGGGATAAAGAGCGATCAATGGCTTTTGCAAAAGTCTATGGCGTACCAGTAGCACTTGATAGTTATGAAGCATTGGTGACCTCGGATCAAGTCGATGTGATTTATGTAGCCACCCCACATGGCTTTCACTACAACCATGTGATGCTTTGTCTTCATAATGGTAAAGCAGTTCTTTGCGAAAAGGCGCTGGCGTTGAACTCCCGGCAAGTAGCAGAAATGGTAAAGACATCAAGAGAGAAGAAGGTTTTCTTGATGGAAGCTTTCTGGACCAAGTTCCTGCCGCAGTATAAGAAAGTAACGGAAATGATATCAGCAGATACGATCGGGGAGATCAGAATGATCCAAGCCGACTTTGGTTTTCGTGCATCAGAACCTACACCCCAAAGATTGTATGACCCGAATTTGGGTGGTGGTGCATTGCTCGACATCGGAATATATCCTGTATTTCTTGCGATTAGTCTACTAGGACGCCCTGCCAGCATCATTGCAACTATGAATGCGTTTCCTTCCGGTGTTGATAGTCAGATCTCGATGACTTTGAAATTCGATTCTGGCGCTCTCGCAATCTTGGGGTCAACCTTTGAAACAGAAACACCTGTAGAGGCAACCATATCAGGAATGAAAGGTTACATCGGATTGAGAGACCGATTCCACAACGCCACATCAAATGTTATTTTAGCCTTAGGGAAAGATAAACCGGTTGCAGTGGAAGTACATAGGGAAACAGGACATGGCTATCAGTTTGAAGCAAGACATGTAACAGAATGTTTGCAGAAAAATCTGATTGAAAGTCCGATCATGAAACTCGAAGACTCTATACTTTTGATGGAAACGCTCGACAGGATTCGTAAAGTTTGTGGGATAAGATACGCAGCGGATTGAAGTTGTGAACAGTCAATAGATCACCTTTTTGCCTGCTGGTGCGGGCATGTTGATAAATGCGTTGTCCCCGTTTTAACGCTGAATTTTCCGCAGACCATTGTTAAAGTCGCCATTGCAAATGGTTTTCGCACGTCATGAATATTGAAATATTGATGTATTGAATATAGAATATTGAACGAAATCATGGTTTAGTATTACTTGAGTGTCGACTATATTCCCTTTTGATTATTGAGTGTTACGTATAAAAACGCTAATTTCACCACTCGCATCAATACAATTATGAAAGAAGAAATAATACTCAGCGGTTCTAGGGAACAGGTGATGACTTCAGTTGGTAAGTATTTATCAGACCTGAACTTTGAAGTGGCAGCGAAAGATTTCAAACGTCCTTGGGGTGGTTTTTTTGTATTGGAAGAATCGCAGGCTAAAGAGTTTGCACACTTATATTTTCCGGGTATAGATTTCGATTCACTTAAGATAAGCGGAAAATTAAGTCCGAAGATACTAATGGTGGAACCTGAGAGACGGTTGTCGTGGCAGTATCACAACCGCAGAGCTGAGATATGGAAGCTCATTGCGGGTATCGCAGGCGTTGCGACAAGTGAAACAGATACTGAAGGTCCTGTTCAAACTTTGAAAGTGGAAGAGGTCATCAGATTAAAACAAGGTCAGCGCCACCGGTTGGTGGGACTTGATGGCTGGGGAATCATCGCTGAGATATGGCAACATACTGATCAGGACAAGCCATCTGACGAAGACGATATCATTCGCGTTCAGGACGATTTCGGAAGATAAAAGACCATCGATTCTTATTTCCAACCTATACCCAGCGACAAAGTAAGTCGTTGCATTTCGCGTTTATTCGTCTGCGTGTTTGGTGCTGTTCGCCCTTCATTCGGATACTCATAGTAGGTCGAAACATCTTGACGCTTAAAGCCTGTGATTATTGAGATTCTCAAACCATGATACTTGATCCGGTATCCAAGTTGTGCGGCCATATATTTTCCGCCATGGTCTTCTTTTAACCCATAGTCTTGATCCGTCCGGGTGTACCATCCAATGGCTCCACCGTACTGTGCCTGAACGAAAAAGGCATGGGTGTCCTTTGTTCCGAATAGATCGTAGCTGACATTGGCGTAAAATGGCATGGTCCGCCAACGCGTGTAGGAGTCGAATCCGGTACCTCCACCAAGTCTAAGTTTGCGTCCAACGGTTACGCCGTATATAGTAGATAAAGAATAAGCATACTCCCAGCCGGCGTTACAATTAGAACAACCTATCGAGGCGCCAGAGTTGATTTGAAAATAGTAGTTAACAAGAGTGCTGTGCTTGATTGTATCTCGGAAGGCGGCATGTTTACGATTCAAAGTACCGGCAGCAGGCCTGGTCATTTTAGTGTAGTAGACCGAATCTGAATCGTACTCCTGCGCAATTGCGGGTTGAAACGCCAAGGCGATCATGATCAACAAGGAATAGGCTACGTTTTTCATGATTGATAACGTTATGAGAGAGTAGACACTTCTACGCTAGTAAAAGTTGTGAGGCAGAACTGATTATTCTTTTGTGCTTACAGCCCTGATGATCATCTCCGTCATGTCTACGAAATCTGAACCATGATGGGACACCCCCAATCTCACAATGACAAGTTTACTCGACGGAATGACCATAACCCATTGTTGTTCGAAGCCATCCGCCCAATAAGCGTCTGTTGGTAGTGTCGGATACTTCCTGTTACTGCTGTCATCTGGTTCGCCAACGTTCAGCCACCATTGTGCGCCATATTGACCAATCTTAGCAGCAGGTGATGGCGTCGTAGTATATTTCACCCATCCTTCCGGAAGAATCCGTTCACCGTTCCATACACCATCATGAAGATATAAAAGTCCGAACCGTGCCCAATCACGTGCACTCGCAAAGCAATAAGATGAACCTACAAAAGTCCCGGAAGCATCGACTTCAAGTAGTGTATGGTTCATACCAATCTTGTAAAACAGCTGCTCATAGGGAAAGCGATAATAAGCTGAGTCACCAACCGTCTCGTGAATGATCTTCGAAAGTATGTTTGTCGAACCACTTGAGTATAACCAGTTTTTGCCAGGCGCGTACTTCAGTTTCTGATCCGATGCATAACCGCCTTTGTCATCACTCAGAATAAACATGTTGTGAAAAGTTGACGTCGGAACGAAATATGATTCGGACCATGCTAGTCCACTGTTAGCTTGAAGGAGGTTGTTAATGGTGATGTCATTTCTTTCATCGCTCCTCCATGCAGCCACTGGCGCATTTTCCTCAACGGATAACTTCCTTTCTTTTACAAGAATACCGATCAAGGCACTGGTTATACTTTTTGCCATCGACCAACCAGCAAATCGACTGTTTCGATAGAAGCCGTCGGCGTAGCGCTCACCAATAATCTGTCCGTTGTGCAAGACAACAACAGCCAATGTGTTTTTAGGTTTTGATGCGTCAACGTCCGTGAATGCACCTGCAATCGCTTCGTTAATCATCGACATATTCACACCATTGCTGACTGTTGAAGGTGACGTGTGATCTCCGTCAGGCCAATCCATTGCATCATGGTCTTGTCTTTTGGCGAAGGACAACCTTTGACCACGGATGTCTGCTTCGGAAGCCTCGGAAAGAAGCGTACAGCCAAGACCTTCCCTGAAAATACTCTTCGTTGTTTTCCACGCGATGCGGGCTTCAACCGTAGAATCCCGCCTGTTCAAAACGAAATCTGCAGATGAGAGTCCTGGAAATACCTGAAGCTCCATCGCTTTGACGCTTTCAGGCGTTCTGCCACCTATAAAAACACATGAACACATGGTCTTCGCAGCCATACCAGCCATAACTGGCGGGAAATAGATGGCCACGTAGATCAGGGCAATGACAACGATACTAATAATCACTAAACCCAGGACCTTAAAAAACTTCTTCATAAAATTTCTGACTTTCGGTCCCCCTGTGAAGGTTGTTTCACTGATGGATCTGCACGAATATAAAACAACATTATCTTTCCGCGCATATTGGAGAACGGATCATGGCGAACAAAGGCTCACGGAAACAACATGTTCTTGACCTCAAGGAATTTTTGAACGAGAAATCAGACCAGTTCAATCATCCAGGGTTTATTGAATTCGATCCCATCTCTATTCCGCATCAATACAAAACAAAGCAAGACATAGAGATCACAGGATTATTTGCGGCGACATTGGCCTGGGGCCAGCGTGTGACTATCGTCCGTAAATGCCGTGAGTTGTTTCAACTGATGGACAACGATCCTTATCAATTTATCAGGAATCATTCCGAACGTGATCTGAAACCGCTCCTTAATTTCAAGCATCGAACGTTTAACAGTACGGACACACTTTATTTCATCGCGTTCCTCAATTGGTATTACCAACGCCATGATTCACTGGAGCAGGGTTTCATTGGCGAGGATCCAACCTCTGTGCACAGCGGCCTGAGCCACTTCCATAATTTATTCTTTAGCCTTGAAAACTTTCCACCGCGTACCAAAAAGCACGTCGCTACACCAGATCGCAAGTCGACCTGTAAACGATTGAACATGTTTCTAAGGTGGATGGTACGCGACGATGGCCGCGGTGTCGACTTTGGGATCTGGAATAAAATATCTCCGTCACAGTTGATCTGTCCCTGCGACCTGCATGTCGATCGGGTAGGGCGGAGGCTTAAGCTGATCAGAAGAAAGCAAACGGATTGGCTTACGGCTTTGGAACTTACTCAGAATCTGTCGTTACTAGACCCTGATGATCCTGTTAAGTATGACTTCGCTTTGTTCGGATTGGGCATTGATGAAGGCTGGTCAAAGCTGAAATAGGCACTCGTTATCCTCAAAATTTTATCGCTTACGACGACGTAATCTTACATCACAAATATGTCCGATAGTCACCATGTTTGACCGGTTCTGTCTATTTAAAATGATTCTAAATTATGAGTGAATGCTTTGAATTGACGTTCCTGAATTACCTTTCACCGGTTTTGAAAAGCACCGCATTTTCCGCAATAATTATTGTGCAACGATTCAAATTAATTTGAAAAGATGAGTTCCGATAGTAGATTTGTGCCACTTGTTTTGAAAACGGACACTGTACCTAACATGAATAGAATTTTAAACTCCTCCGCGTACAAGTTTCTCCTTCTAATTGTTCTTCTCACTGTCTCTCATTTCTCCTCTTACGCACAAGATATTTCAAAAGAACCAGCCGCTATTCAAGCTGGTCAGACGCTCTTCGTGGGTAACTGCAAGCAATGCCACGCTGTAGACAAGAAAGTAATAGGACCTGCATTGGCTGGAGTTTATGATCGCGTCCCATCAACCGACTGGATCAAAAAATTTGTAAAGAATTCGGCAAGTCTCATCGCGAGTGGTGACGTGTATGCCAACAAGATCTATAACGAGAATGGTAAAGTGCAAATGACTGCCTTCACATCTTTCAAAGATGAAGACATCATGAATGTGTTGGCTTACATAAAAGCTGAATCTGAAAAACCTGCGGCTCCAGCAGCTGGTGGTGGCGGACCTGCAAGAGTTGATAATGGAGAAAAAGGAATTCCATCAGGCTATCTTGATGTCATTTTAGTTGGGATGCTTCTCATCCTTATTTTGTTAATTATTATACTGGGTTTCATAGTCACTACACTCAAGAAATTCATCGAACAAAAACCTTTGTCTGATGAAGACAAGGAAGTTGTCAATTCACCCATCACTTTTTCAACATTCACAAGAAGCTCTGGTTTCATTTTCATCGTTTTGTTCATCGTTTCGGCACTTGGTTTCAAAGCTGTGATCAACGGATTATATGGTATCGGCGTTCAGCAAGGATACGCACCAAAGCAACCGATCGCTTTCTCTCACAAGATTCACGCGGGCGAACTTGAGATCGACTGTAAGTATTGTCACATCGGTGTTATGAAAGGCAAGAGCGCGACAATCCCTTCTGTCAACATCTGTATGAACTGCCATAATCAGATCAAGTCAGGTACACAGACTGGAGAAGGTGAAATCGCGAAGATTGTTTCAGCATGGGATAATAAGAAGCCTATCGAATGGGTACGTGTTCACAACCTGCCTGATCTTGCTTACTTTAATCACGCACAACACGTGAACGTCGGTGGTGTTGAATGTCAGACTTGCCACGGACCAATCGAAACCATGGATGTTGTTCGTCAACACTCTTTGTTAACGATGGGCTGGTGTATTGATTGCCACCGTAAAACGGATGTCAATAACAAAGGCAACGCATACTATGACAAGCTTGTTGAATATCACAGCAAAGAAGCTGGCAAGACTCCAATGAAGGTAGAGGACATCGGTGGACTTGAGTGCGCTAAATGTCACTATTAATATAATAGAGTAATTACGATCAACGCCTTGGTATAAGGATCTATGGAAGAATCAAAGAAGATATACTGGAAAGGTATCGAGCAACTGGCGAACAATCCGGAGTTTGTAAGGAATGCAAATAAGGAGTTTCCGGAACCACCAGAAGAAGACCCTGGACATTCTCGCAGAGACTTTTTGAAGATGATGGGATTTGGGGTATCAGCTGCCGCACTGGCTGCCTGCGAAGCGCCGATCAGAAAAGCGATCCCATATGTCAACAAGCCAATGGACATCGATCCAAGTATAGCCAACTATTATGCGTCCTCATATATTAATGGAGGTGATTATTGCAGTATCGTAGTTAAAACAAGAGAAGGGCGCCCCATTAAGATTGAAGGAAATGCACTTTCCGGCGTTTCAAAAGGCGGAACCAGTGCTCAAGTTGAAGCTTCAGTGCTCTCTTTATACGATAACGCCCGCCTTCGCGGACCCAAGAGTGGAAAAGACAAGATTACCTGGGAAGATCTTGACAGCAAAATCATCGCCAAGCTTGGCGAAGTAGAGGGGCAGGGTGGTCAGATACGCATTGTTAGTAACTCAATCATAAGTCCAAGCACAAAGGCAGCCATTGCCAATTTCACAAGCAAGTTCCCCAGCACTCAGGTTGTTCAATATGATCAAAGCTCCGCTTACGGAATATTGAAGGCTAATCAAGAGTCTATCGGCGCTGCGGTTGTTCCTTCATATGATTTCAGCCAGGCTGCTGTTATCGTCAGTGTTGCTGCCGATTTCCTTGGAAGCTGGATATCACCAATCGAATACACAAAACAATACGCTCTTACACGCGAAGTCTCTTCTGAGAAGCGCGATATGTCGAGACATTATCAGTTCGAGTCGATCCTTTCCATCACCGGAGCAAACGCCGACTACAGAACTCAGATCAAGCCTTCTGAAGAAGGTGCTGTAATTGTTCAACTTTACAATCAGATCGCTTCAAAAGCAGGTAGACCTACCGTTTCAGGGGGCGTTGATAAGCCAAATGTTTCCAAAGCGGCAAATGATCTTTGGGCGGCCAAAGGAAAAGCATTGGTAGTGGCCGGATCTAATGATAAGGCAATACAAATATTGGTGAATGGTATTAATGACATGCTTGGAAGTTATGGTACAACCATACTTCCGGGATTGCCTGTTAACTATCGCCAGGGAGATGATGTTGCTATGGCATCATTGGTCTCAAACATTGACGCTGGCATTGTTGACGCTGTCATCTTCTTCAATTGTAATCCGGTTTACGATCACCCACTCGGTGCAAAGTTTGCTGAAGCGATTAAGAAGCTTGCATTGTCAATTTCGACTTCTTATAAAGAAGAAGAAACCGGAACGCTGGTTCAATACCAGGCTCCTGATCATCATTTCCTCGAATCATGGAATGATGCTGAGCCGAAGAAGAATCATTACAGCCTCGCGCAGCCTGCGATCACTCCATTGTTCAAATCAAGACCTGCTCCAGAGAGTTTGTTAATTTGGAGCGGTGACGCCAAGGCTGATTACTTTGAATTTGTTAAGAATAACTGGAAGACCTGGTTCTACAAGAATCAGACAGAATCATTCCAGACTTTCTGGGATAAGTGTTTGTACGATGGCATTATGGAATTGCCAACGGACGGGGTTGCCCACACGGTTACGTTCACAGGTGATGTAAATGCTGCTGCTGCCGCCGTCGCGAACTATAAGGCAGCTGGTATAGAACTGGTAATTTATGAAAGTGGAAACATCGGCAATGGGTCACAGGCCAACAATCCCTTGTTACAGGAGTTGCCAGATCCTATAACAAAAGCAACCTGGGATCACTATGTAACGATCTCTCCAAAGGATGCCAAGGATGTCGACTTCTCGGAGAGTTTCACTACATATTATTCAATCACTGCCAATGGAAAGACGATAAAACTTCCGGCACTCATACAGCCAGGACAAACTCCTGGCACAATTGGCGTGCCGCTCGGATATGGTCGTGCCAAGATCGTCGGAAAGGTTGCTGGTGGAATAGGCGAGAATGCTTATCCATTGCTGGCCATGGTCAATGGCTCACTTAGCTATAATGTCGGTGATGTTAAATTCACCAACACGAACGAAACATATCAGATCGCTCAGACGCAGACGCACAATACAGCGATGGGTCGTCAGACTGTTATTCAGGAGACATCACTTGAGAAATACAAAGACAAGCACTGGACGCGCGAGTTTCAGCCTAAGGTAACGGACTGGGATGATCCAGAAATGCATGTTGATCCAGGAGCTGTGAAAATATGGAAAGGTCACAAATATCCCGATCACCATTGGGGTATGGCAATCGATCTTAACACTTGTATCGGCTGTGGCGCATGCGTGGTAGCCTGTAACGTAGAAAACAATGTTTCTATGGTTGGCCGTGATGAAGTAATCAACCGTCGTGAAATGCATTGGCTTCGTATCGACCGCTATTATAGCAGCGATGCACCGGCAGATGATCGTAAGGCATTGGAAGTAGCTGCAGATAACCCGGAGGTTGTATTCCAGCCGATGCTTTGTCAGCATTGCAACAACGCGCCTTGCGAAACGGTTTGTCCGGTTGCAGCGACTACCCACAGCACAGAGGGTCTCAATCAAATGGTCTACAACCGTTGTATCGGTACGCGTTACTGCGCGAACAATTGTCCTTATAAAGTAAGACGTTTCAATTGGTTCAAATACCACGACAATAAGCAATTTGAAACTGTTAACCCGGCGATGAATACAGAGCTTGGCAAAATGGTACTTAACCCTGACGTTACTGTTCGTTCAAGAGGTGTTATGGAGAAGTGTTCATTCTGTGTGCAACGCATTCAGTTTAGCAAACTCACCGCGAAGAAGGAGAGAAGACCAGTGAAAGATGGAGAGATTGTCACCGCATGTCAGGCTTCTTGCTCAACAGGTGCAATTCTCTTTGGAGATGTTAATGATCCTCAAAGTAAGATCTCTAAACTTCTGGATATTAAACCAAGAAAAGGTCAAACTCCGGAGGATATAGACAAGATTGCACACAACCCACGTGCATACCAGGTACTTGAAGAAGTTGGCGTGAAGCCAAATATCTGGTACCTCACAAAGGTTAGAAATAAAGACGCGGCGAAAGCTTGATAATTAAGAACAACTGATAACGATAAACGATCAACGATAAATGCAGGTATCCTCAGCAGTTCGCGATCCCCTGGTTACTGGCGGCAAAACGATTAAAGACGTATCACATGACATTGCCCGTCAAGTAGAAGGAAAGCCCACCCGTTCGTGGTGGATTGCTTTTGCCATTTCTTCGGTGTTTTTCATCTATGGCTTTTATTGCATCTGTTACCTCTTGTGGAATGGAGTCGGAGTTTGGGGACTCAATAAAACAGTAGGCTGGGCATGGGACATCACCAACTTCGTATGGTGGGTTGGTATTGGTCACGCAGGAACTTTGATCTCTGCGATCCTTTTGCTTTTCCGTCAACGATGGAGAATGTCTATCAACCGGGCAGCAGAAGCCATGACGATCTTCGCCGTAATTTGTGCGGCAACTTTTCCGCTTATGCACATGGGCAGACTCTGGTTAGGATTCTATTGGACACTACCATTTCCAAACGCTTTTGGATCGCTGTGGCCTAACTTTAACTCGCCACTGCTTTGGGACGTGTTCGCGATCTCGACCTACTTTATTGTATCTCTTGTATTTTGGTATATCGGTCTTATTCCAGACTTCGCCGTTATTCGTGACCGTGCAGTCGTTCAGGAAAGAATGACTCGCGCCAACATCTATAATGCGCTCAGTTTCGGATGGCAGGGTGGTGCAAAGACATGGATGCGCTACGAAAGTGTCGCGCTGATTCTTGCAGGCCTTTCGGCGCCTCTTGTACTTTCCGTTCACACGATCGTATCAATGGACTTTGCTACTTCGGTAATTCCGGGATGGCATACCACGATTTTCCCGCCATACTTCGTTGCAGGGGCGATCTTCTCCGGTTTCGCGATGGTATTAACGCTTCTTTTGATCACCCGTGTTGTATTCAAACTCGAGGACTATATCACAATCTATCACATTGAACTGATGAACATCATCATCATCGTGACTGGCTCGGTGGTAGGTGTCGCATACATTACTGAGTTGTTTATTTCATGGTATTCCGGCGTGGAGTATGAAGGATACGCATTCTATAACCGCGTTCAAGGTCCTTACGCGTGGGCCTACTGGTCCATGATGACTTGTAACGTCGTCTCCCCGCAATTGTTCTGGATCAAGAAGATCAGAACAAGCATCGCAGCAACGTTCATATTGTCGATCGTTGTGAATATCGGTATGTGGTTCGAACGCTTTGTAATTATCGTAACATCACTACATCGTGATTACATTCCTTCAAGCTGGACGATGTTCCATCCGACGATGTATGACATTGGCGAATACCTTTTCACATTCGGATTGTTCTTTTGTGCATTCTTGTTGTTCGCGAAATATTTCCCGGTGATCAACATGGCGGAAGTGAAGAGCATTATCAAAGTTGGTTCTGAAAAAACGAAAGAAGAGAAGCCACATCATTAATGGTGATGGCCTATTGAAAATATAAAGTATGGAAGCAGACAAAAACTTTTTAGTAGGAATATTCGACGATGAAGACGTGCTGGTCGATGGTGTCACCACCATAAGAAATAGCGGCGTTAAGATTCACGAAGTATATTCTCCTTTCCCCGTTCACGGACTTGACGAAGTATTAGGTTACAAAAGAAGCAGACTGCCAAGAGCAGCTTTCCTGTTCGGTATGACCGGTACTTCTCTTGCATTGTTTACGCAGATATGGATGCTGGGTTATGACTGGCCGATGATCATCGGTGGTAAAAACTTTGCGTCCCTGCCGCCATTTATTCCCGTCACTTTTGAATTTACGGTATTGCTTTCGGCACTTGGCATGGTAGCTACTTTTATGATCGTTAGTGACCTTAAGCCTTACAAATGGCCGCGTCAGTTTGATTTGAGAAGCACTGAAGATAAACACGTGATGGCGATAGACCTTGCGTTGAACAAAGGCAAGACTAAGGCCGAAATTACCAGCATATTAAAATCTGCCGGTGCCAGCGAAGTCAATGAAAAGAGTTTTGAATAACAAAGGAACCACAATGCGAATGCGCTTTATATCGAGTTTGGTTACAGGAGTTGCAACAGCTGTCGGCCTGGCTTCCTGCGGTGCGGGCGGTGAAAATCAGGGTTTGGAATACGCACCGAACATGTATCACTCTGTCGCTTACGAACCTTACACACAGATCGTCGACGAGGATGCCGGAAGGTGGTTGACGTCAATTGAGTATAAGGACGGACACGCCGAATTCTACAACTCAAACAAGCTCAACCCATTTCACATGAATATGCGTGAGATGCCGGCGAACACAGTTTCACGTAACAAGAACGGCTGGCTTCCCTACAGACTTGGAAAAGATAGCCTTGAATTTGCTTCACGCACACTGAAGAACCCGTTGGATTCAACAGCGGCTATCGTAAATGATGGAAAAATTCTTTATGAAATGTATTGTGATCATTGCCATGGACCGAAAGGTAAAGGTGATGGTAAAGTTGCCGGTGGTGTGAAGGTCAATATTGATGGCGTTGAAAAAGAAAGATCCGCTTACAATGGTATCGCTAACCTAACAGGTGATGCATTGAAAAATATCTCTGAGGGTCACATCTTCCATGTGATCACTCATGGCAAAGGTTTAATGTGGTCTCACGGATCTCAAATTAGTCCTGAGGACCGCTGGAAAATTGCAAAGTATGTAAAGACGTTGCAGAAATAATTTGTATCAGGAAAGCTAAAGGATAACGTAAAGACAATGGCTCATCACGCAGAAGTTATAGAAGAACATTTTGAATTTACGCCGGCGGCGAAGCAGAAGATCTATATCCTCCTGGGAATAGGAATTCTCTTTTTCGCGGTTGGATTGATTATGGCAATCAGTGGTGGTGGTGAACACGGCGGTGGTCATGAAGCCTCGCTTGCAACAGATCATCTTGTGGCCAGCGTACAACAACACGAAGCTGCTGGTGGCCACGAGGCGACAGCCGTCGGAGAACATCATGGCAGTCCCCTTTGGATAAAAAGGTTATATACCACGCTTTGGATGAATAACGTGTATTTCATAGGTCCCGGCCTGATTGCCATTTTCTTCATTGGAATCCATTACGCCTCACAAGCAGGATGGTCAGTAGGCGTGACACGTATTGCACTTGCCATGGGAACCTGGTTACCCGTTATTGGCATACTCACTTTGATACTTTGGTTCGTAACCAAAGGCGATATTTTCCATTGGACGCATGCGGACCTGTACGCGGAACATGGTGGAGACAAAATTATTAAAGATAAAGCCCCGTTTTTCTACTGGCCGCTGGCTGGTGGAACATTCCCAGTGTTTTTCATCTTTAGAATGGTTCTGTTTTTTGGTCTATGGTACTGGTTCTATACGAAGTTCAGAGCGAATATGCTCGCGGAGGATCTTGATCCCTCAACAAAATATTGGCATGCAAACCGGGGTAAAGCTGCTTGGTTCCTGGTGTTCTTTGGAGCAAGTTCTTCGATTGCCGCATGGGACTGGGTGATGAGCATTGACACACACTGGTTTAGCACTATGTTTGGATGGTACGTCTTTGCAAGTTGGTGGGTTACTACATTGGCAATCATCACGCTGATCGCTGCCTACCTCAAGGAAGCCGGATATCTCAAAATCGTTAATGCCAATCACCTGCACGACCTTGGAAAGTATTGTTTTGCCTTCACAATCTTCTGGACTTACATCTGGTTCTGTCAATTTCTGCTGATTTACTACGCACACATTCCTGAAGAGACGGTCTATTTCGTCGAACGTATGAAGAACAGTCCTTATCAGTGGATCTTCTACTTCAACGTAGTGGTAAACTTTGTACTGCCATTTTTGTTACTAATGACGAGAGATGCCAAACGCCAGATTTCGACATTGAAACTTGTCTGTCCGATCATCATTATCGGTCATTGGTTTGACTTCTATAACATGGTAACGCCTGGCGTGATGCAGAAAGATGGAGCATTGGGTTTACTTGAGATCGGTACATTCATGATCTTCGCAGCAGCGTTCCTGCTTTTCGTGTTGAATAGCTTAACGAAGGTGCCTTTGTTTGGTAAGAATGACCCAATGTTGGAGGAGAGTCTTCATCACCACATTTAATTTATAGAAACTGATATGACAGGTCTGATTATTTTTCTTGGAGTTGTTCTCGTACTGGTGATCTTGTTCTTGATCTTCAGGGTGAGCAGCCTTGTTGGAATTGCGCAGGGAAAGGTCGAGGAGAAAGGTGGTACCGCAAACAAGGTCAACGCCGCCCTCTTTATCGTATTTATGGTAGGAAGTCTCGGATGGTTCTTCTGGTATTCATTCGCGCACTTTAAAGGTTATACTTTACCAGTAGCTTCAGAACACGGGAAGGTCACTGACAAATTGTTTTGGATTACAATGGCAGTCACTGTAGTCGCATTTGCGATTATCAGTATTATAATGTTTGTGTTCATTTACAAATACCAATACAAGGAGGGTTATAAAGCAAAGTATTTCCCCGACAACCACTATCTCGAATTGGCCTGGACGATCATTCCAGCGATAGTACTTGCTGTTTTGATTTTTACGGGCTTGAGGGCATGGAACGACATCACTGGTCCGGCCTCAAAAGACGCAGAAGTGATCGAAGTGATCGGGCAACAGTTTGCATGGACCGCCCGTTATCCTGGTGTTAAGGATAACTCGCTTGGAAAAGTGAACTACAAGTTGATTGACGCAAACAATGAGTTCGGTCTCGACCTGACAGATAAAAACACATTCGACGATTTCAAGTCTCTGGCACTTCACCTTCCGGTAGGCAAAGAAATACTCTTGAAGATTCGTGCAAAGGATGTTCTTCACAGCGTTTTTCTTCCGCATTTCCGTGTAAAAATGGATGCTGTTCCGGGTATGCCAACACAATTCAAGTTTAAGGCAACAAAGACTACGGCTGAGATGCGCGAATTTTTGGGAGATCCAAACTTCAATTATGAAATGGCCTGCACAGAGATTTGTGGCCGTGGTCACTTCTCTATGAAGTTACCTGTAGTTGTTGAAGAGGAAGAAGCTTATGAAGCATGGAAAGCTAAGCAGGAGACATGGTTAAAACAGAATCCTGACTATCTGAAGATGGTGCCGGCTAACCTTAAAGAGGCAGCAATGATAAAGGCGGGAATGGAGAAAGATCCGGGAACGTCAGTAGCAGTGGTTAAGGATTAAGAAGAAGATTTAAAAGACTATCACCGACATGGCAACAACAAACATACACACCCAACCTGATGTACATGCCCATGGAGACGACAACCATGATGAGCACGAACACCACGGAGGAAATTTCTGGACGTCCTATATTTTTAGTGAAGACCACAAAGTAATTGCTAAGCAATTTCTGATCACGGGTATATTCTGGGCATTATTAGGTGGAACACTTTCTGTGATCTTCCGCTTGCAATTGGGATTCCCGAACGCAAACCTTGAATGGCTGAAGCCCGTCCTTGGCGGGTGGATAACTGAGCAGGGTAAGCTTGATCCTGAATTCTATCTGGCGCTCGTGACCATGCATGGTACCATCATGGTATTCTTCGTGTTAACGGCAGGATTAAGCGGTACTTTCTCGAACTTCCTGATTCCACTTCAGGTAGGCGCGAGGGATATGGCTTCAGGGTTTATGAATATGCTTTCGTATTGGTTCTTCTTCCTTTCAAGCTGCGTGATGTTTACTTCATTGTTCCTTTCAACGGGACCGGCAGCAGGTGGATGGACAATCTATCCTCCATTGAGTGCGCTTCCTCAAGCGATCAACGGATCAAAATTGGGTATGACACTTTGGCTCATTTCCATGGCGCTGTTCATTATCAGTTCGCTTCTGGGTAGTATCAACTACATCACCACAGTTATCAACATGCGAACGAAGGGTATGTCATTTACCCGGATGCCGCTGACAATTTGGGCGTTCTTTTTTACCGCCATTATCGGTATACTTTCATTCCCTGTACTATTTGCCGCAGCGTTGTTGCTGATCTTCGACCGTAGCTTTGGAACCAGTTTTTATCTTTCCGATATCTACATCGGCGGCGAAGCACTTGCGCACGACGGGGGTAGCCCGGTATTGTTCCAGCATTTGTTCTGGTTCCTCGGTCATCCTGAAGTGTATATCGTATTACTACCGGCACTGGGATTGTCATCTGAGATTATCGCCACCAATTCACGCAAACCAATCTTTGGTTATAAAGCAATGATTGGATCCATGCTTTTCATCGCCATACTTTCATTCATCGTTTGGGCCCACCACATGTTCGTAACCGGTATGAATCCTTTCCTGGGTTCCATATTCATGTTGCTCACATTGATCATCGCGGTGCCATCAGCAGTGAAGATATTTAACTACGTAACGACACTCTGGAAAGGTAATCTGAGGTTTACGCCGGCGATGCTTTTCTCCATCGGATTGGTGTCTTTCTTTTTGACGGGTGGTATCACTGGTATATTCCTGGGCAACTCCGCGATCGACATTCAGCTTCACGATACTTACTTTGTCGTGGCTCACTTTCACCTGGTAATGGGTAGTGCGTCATTCTTTGGAATGATGGCAGGCGTTTATCACTGGTTCCCGAAAATGTTCGGACGGATGATGAACAATAATCTCGGTTATGTTCACTTCTGGGTCACCTTTGTTGGTGTTTACCTCGTATTCTTCCCCATGCATTACATTGGAATCGCTGGATTTCCAAGAAGATATTATTCATGGACAAACTTTGAAACTTTCAGTGGCTTTACCGATCTGAATATGATGGTGAGTATCGCTGCTATTGTGACGCTGGTCGCCCAGTTTCTCTTCCTCTTTAATTTCTTTTATAGCATCTTCAGAGGCAAACATGCCACCGCTAATCCATGGGATTCGAATACCCTGGAGTGGACAACCCCACGGCTACCCGGGCACGGAAACTGGATCGGAGAGATTCCTTCAGTGTACCGCTGGCCTTATGATTACAGCAAGCCAGGAGCAAAAGAGGATTACATTCCGCAGCATATTCCTTACTCCGAAACTCCGGAATCGAACTTTCCTCATGAAAATGAGCTGATCAAACTGGAGTCCACGGATGGAGACGGCGCTATTGTCATCCAGGGCAATAAGCACTGATAAGAACTTCTTATGTCAGGGTTCAAAGAAAACTTTGAACCTTGATTTTTTTTGACCCGTATCGACTACGTGGCGTGGGAAAAAAATTATGAGATCATTCCGCAGGCTTTCTCTGGCAACCCTTGTAGCTGTATATGTTCTCATCCTCGTAGGCGGGGTGGTAAGAAGTACCGGTTCGGGAATGGGTTGCCCGGACTGGCCGAAATGTTTTGGTAACTGGATTCCACCGACGAACGCATCTGAACTTCCAGCCAACTACAAAGAGATTTATTCAGATCACCGCGACAAGAAGAATCAAAGATTCGCCAAGTATCTGGCTGCTTTCGGTATGTCTAGTACTGCGACCAGCATTCTTAACGACCCGACTGTGCGCGCTGAAAGTGACTTCAATCCTGTTAAGACGTGGATCGAATACATTAACCGTCTGGTGGGGGTCGTCATTGGGTTTCTCATATTTTCAGTCTTCGTCGCGTCATTGAGATTTCGAAAATCCACGAGTGCCCTCCCAGTAGTCGCGGGTGCCGCATTGATCCTGGTTTGTATCCAGGGATGGCTTGGATCCTTCGTCGTTTCAACAAATCTGACACCGTGGACAATCACGATACACATGTTTCTGGCATTAGTCATTGTGGCATTGCTAGTCTACCTCGTTCACCAGAGCAACTTCGGTACAGAGATCAATTCATCGCTTGGATTCTGGTGGCTATTAGCCTCCATGGCGGTATTACTTGTGCAGATTTTGCTGGGTACACAGGTGCGTGAAGCCATCGACAGCGTGGCAACGGTCGTATCCCGTGAGCAATGGATATCGAATCTTGGAGGTGAGTTTATCATCCACCGTTCGTTCTCCTGGATCGTCCTTATTCTTCACGTTGGATTAATAGTCAAATTACATAAAACTCAGGGCTCAAAAGCTTTCGCGCTTACCCTAATCGTGTTAATTTTGGGGACTATTTTGACAGGATTATCCATGGCATATTTTGCCGTGCCTCCAGGACTCCAACCGATACATTTACTGCTCGCCACGGCAACGTTCGGAATGCAGTTTATGTTTCTGTTGAAGATTAATAGAAAAGAAGAAACTGCACTAGCGCAATCTCGATAATGGTAGGACAACTCGATGGATTAACAGGCATCTCGCTTCTGGTCGCTAAGTCCAAAGCATACTTTGAGTTGCTAAAATTCAGACTCTCTTTCCTTGTTACATTTTCATGTGCCTTCGGATTTGTCCTTGCGTCTCCGGTTGTTGACTGGAACAAGTTATTCATGCTATTTCTTGGAGGATTCCTTATCTCAGGAGCTTCAGCCATCATAAATCAGATTCTGGAAAAGGACTTCGACAAGTTAATGACCAGAACGATGAATAGACCTTTACCGACCCATAGGGTATCCGTTAACGAAGCCATTTTCCTGGCGCTGTTTTGCATGGCGGCCGGGGTATCGCTTCTGATCATTTACACCAATGGCCTTACCACCATGCTGTCAGTGCTTTCACTCATCCTTTACGGATTTGTGTATACGCCATTGAAGCGGGTAGGACCAGTAGCCGTTTTCGTAGGCGCCTTTCCAGGTGCGCTTCCTCCGCTTTTGGGGTGGACTGCCGCGACGGGAAGCATTACTTATGAAGCACTCATTATTTTCGGTATCCAATTCATCTGGCAATTCCCTCACTTCTGGGCTATTGCATGGGTAGCTGATGATGATTACAAGAAAGCAGGTTTCAAGTTGCTCCCGAGTGGAGGACAAAAAGATCTCAATACAGCAATTCAAATCATGATCTATACGATGTTCCTTATACCACTCGGATTGCTGCCTGCAACGTTCGGGATAACAGGAATTCACTCTGCCATAGTAGCCACCGTGTGTGGCGTAATGTTCTTTGCATTGACATTTTCGCTCATGCGCTCTGGAGACCGTAAGTCGGCATTAAAGATCATGTTTGCATCGTTTCTTTATTTGCCTATCGTGCAGATCGCATATGTACTGGATAAAATTTGAGGGGAGGAATAGCAGATTATGAGAACAGAAATAAGAATTGTAGAGGAAGCCAATCAGCCGCTTTCAATGAATCCCAAGAAATTCGCTCTGTGGATTTTCTTGGCCAGCGTAGTGATGATCTTTGCCGCGTTCACCAGCGCTTACATGGTCCGGCAGGCTGGTGGGAATTGGATGGTATTCGAATTACCCAATTCGTTCTGGATCACAACGGCAGTCATTTTGATTAGCAGCGGCACAATGCATTGGGCATACCTTGCAGCAAAACGCAATAACGTTGAGATGACTAAGCTGGCCATCAGTATAACAACAGTATTAGGCGTTGCCTTTTTGATCGGGCAGATAATAGCCTGGGGCGATCTTGTAAAACAGAATGTATATTTCGTAGGAAATCCATCCGGATCTTTTGTGTATGTGCTGTCGGGAATTCACGGAGTGCACATTGTTGGCGGTCTGGTATTCCTGCTGATTGTTCTGATTTCAACGTTCAGATATAAGACTCATGGACGTAGGTTGACACAGATCGAAATGTGCGCCACTTACTGGCATTTTTTGGATGGGCTTTGGCTATATTTGTTTGTTTTTCTATTATTGAACCGGTGAGGTGAAGCAAACAACAAAGCCAAATCGCGCGAGACGATTTTAAAAGAGGAAACTTAGTATAACGGAATATATGTCAAGTACAACTGCAGCAGCAACTCCTGGAAGGAGCGAATGGGATGGTGGAGTGTCACCGATGGGTGCCAGCTATGGCAAACTTATGATGTGGTTCTTTCTCCTGTCTGATGCTTTCACATTTTCAGCCTTGCTCGTAACCTATGGACTGGTGCGTTCAGCTCACAAGGCATACACGGGCGCTGTTGAGCAATTTGTGTTCAGCGATGCATACTGGCCAATTCCGGAAAAGGTTTATGAGTCTGTTCCGTTCCTCCATGGCATTTCTGCGCCACTCGTATTTGTTGGTATCATGACTTTCATCTTGATCATGAGTAGCGTGACCATGGTGCTTGCTGTTGAAGCCGGCCATCGTATGGATCGTCCCGCCGTTGAAAAATGGATGCTGTGGACAATCCTTGGAGGTCTTGCCTTCCTCGGATGTCAAGCATGGGAATGGACTCACTTCATTCATGGAATCGCCGGCGCAAATGGCGAGTACGTGCATGCAAGTCTTTCACACAATCCTTATGGACCACCGGATTTCGCCGCCTTTTTCTTTTTCATTACAGGATTTCACGGATTCCACGTGTTTAGTGGTGTATGCTTTAACTTCCTCATTTACTACAATACAGCGATGGGAACATATGAACGTCGGGGCCACTATGAAATGGTCGAAAAGGTCGGACTTTACTGGCACTTTGTCGACCTAGTGTGGGTATTCGTATTTACATTCTTCTACCTCGTTTAACATCGATCACCAAATCACTAAATCAGTAACTCACCAAATCACTAAATGTCATGTCTCACAGTGAAGAAAATGTTCAGGTTGTAGTTCTTCCTCCTGATAAGGCAAAAATAAGACAACTTTGGACGGTAGCTGGAATTCTTGGCCTGGTCACCGCAGTGGAGTTTGTGATTGCCTTCACAATGCATCACGGTCCGTTGAAGACCTCAATCTTCGTTGGACTTACAATTGTGAAAGCAGGTTATATCGTTGGCGAATTCATGCACCTTCGTTATGAAGTAAAAGTGCTCTTCTGGTCTATACTTATTCCAATGATATTTGTCGCGTGGATGCTGGTAGCCTTTATTTATGAAGGCTCGGCAATCTCGGACGTAAGGTAGATTTGTCGACCCTTAATAATACGCGAGGCTTGGGTTTTACTCGAGCCTCTTTTTTTGAAATGCGCAGAGAGAAATCATCAAATAGATAACCTTTGAAAAAATCGATCTACCTCTTTCTTGCATTGCTTCTGCCGATCCTGATATTCCTGTTTCTAAAATTCTTTGGCAAGAATGAATTTGCGGTCAATCCACTTTATGTCAGTGAACTTCCCGTTGTTCCGGCGGATTGCCCTGCCGTTACCAAGCTTCCGTATCTGGTCCCTGACAGTGTCATGAATGATATCGCATCGGCAGATAGCCTTACCGTGATGTTTTTTGGAAAGATGGAGAACGAAGAAGCAAATCAGTTATCCAGGGCCAAAGAAGAAATTGCTTCCGATCCTGTATTGATCATTGCGTACCCTGAGTCTGAACGCACGGCATTCCGACGCCGCTGCATTTTTTTTCTGGATGACAAAACCTGTGTCGTTTTGGTCGACTCCGATGGTTCTATCAGGGGTACTTACGCGGCCAACCGAAAAGAGATTGATCGGCTGCTTACAGAAATAACTATCATCCTTAAGAAATATTGAAATGGAGACGAGCAGGGTTCAGGTGAAAAATGACCCGTATAAAAGGTGGGCAATCGTGGTGTCAGTTGTTGTTCCAATTCTGGTGGCCATTCTTTTTCGCGTTCAGATCCCGGGATATGACTTATCTTTTCTTCCACCCATTTATGCGTCCATTAACGGCATAACTGCAATTCTTCTGGTGACTGCCGTCATATCCATAAAGAATGGAATGAGAAAGCGCCATGAGCTTTTGATGAAAACCTGTATGATCCTCTCGGCAATTTTCTTGTTGCTGTACGTTCTTTACCACATGACTAGCAGTCCGACTACATACGGCGGCAAGAGTCCTTTAAAGTATGTCTATTTTGTTATACTGATCTCGCACATTTTGCTTTCCGTCGGTGTTATACCTTTGGTTCTGTTCACGTATCTGCGCGCCTGGCGTGGCGACTTTGTCAGGCACAGGTCTCTGGCAAAGATTACCTTTCCGATATGGCTTTATGTCGCAGTGACCGGAGTAATTGTATATTTGATGATCAGTCCCTATTACAAATAAATGGGTATGAAAATTAAGCTTATCGCTTTCGTGTTGGCACTTTTAGCATCTGGTCAGGATCTATTCGCTCAATGCGCGATGTGCCGATCTACACTGGAGAATAACTTTTCCGCCGGTAACCCGGGGATCGGAGCCGGCATCAACACGGGAATTCTTTACTTGCTCGCGATGCCGTATCTCGCTGTTGGAACGATCGGATATCTTTGGTATAAATCCAGTAAAAATGCGCAAAAACAGTTTCCTCGGGCCAATGTTGCGCGGTAAATGCCCACGGTGCCATCATGGCGACATATTCACGTATTCTGCATCAAACATTGCCAAGTTCAACATCATGAACACTACCTGTCCGCAGTGTGGAGTAAGGCTTGAGCCTGAACCAGGTTTTTATCAAGGTGCCATGTATGTCGGTTATGCCTTCACCGTATCCGTACTAGCCCTGGTCGGATTACTTTTGTTTTTTACCTGGGATCCTTCAGAGTGGACATATATTGGAATTATCGTCGGGATAATGGTCCTTCTGATTCCATTGAACTACCGATACTCGAGAATTCTTTACCTCTACATGTTCGGAGGGATCAGTTATCAGCCTTAAACAATTGTAATTTCATAAATTTATGAAATAACAATTCGCCCCCGGTATTGAAAATTAAGTCGCCTTTTCTACTCATCATCGCGGGAATTGCCCTGGTTGCAGGTCTTGCGTTGTTGAATTTGGTCAACCACGAGACGACTCCTGAATCGACGATCGATAAAGTTTCGTCAAAACTCGAGTCGTTACTGACGACGACTGATAAAGAAGCTGCAGCATTCCTTGAAGACCTTGATAAAGGGAGCTCCCACGCGCCATCGCCACGTCGTCCATGGTTCTTCATTTATGACAACACACAACTCGTGTCCTGGTCTGATAATCGATTTGTCCCTACCAGGGCTTCCGTAGCCGATACATTCAAGTTGAAATTGCTGAAGTCAGGCAGTGCAGATTATCTGGCGAAGAAATGGAGAATCGACAACGATCGGTTTCTTATTGCTGTCATTCCGCTCTACAGAAAATTTAAAATCACAAATCAATATCTGCAGAACTGGTGGAACGCTCAGCTGTTCGCTTCCGGCGACATCAGCGTGCTTGATCACACCGCAGACATTGGTCTGCCGGTTTGCGCGCAAGGTCAGTGTCCATTTAAAATAAACTTTCCGAACGACTCGATTGCTGGTCATGAGTTTATTCAGCGCGCCGGTACATTCCTTATGTTGGCGTCGATTGTTCTGCTCATCATTGTGTTGTATTCAACATGCCGCGACCTGACTTATCCTGAAGTGGGATTGGTGTTGTTGTATGGCTTTCTATATGGAACCAGATATGCAATGGTCGAGTTTGCATTTCCGAATATCCGAAGCCCCGGCTGGGTATTCAATCCTCAGGTCTTTGCCTCATCAAACCTGAATGCATCTCTTGGCGACCTGTTTCTGAATGAACTTGCTTTGTTTGTCTTGTGCCTTTATCTGTTCAAAAATTATCAGCGATTTTCCATTTTTCAACACCTCTTTGAAAACACCTGGAAATCGTGGATCATCTCAATATTCGCGGGCACCTGCATTCTTTTTGCGTTGTTGTTTCCCTACGTTTCGATTCAAACCATCTATAACAACTCGGGAATTGTGCTGGATATATCCCAATCCCTGAACTTTAACAGTATAAGGTTGACGGCGATCGTCATTATTTTGTTGTCAGGTGTTTGTTCTTTTTTGTTCGCGCATACTTTCATCAGACTATTGGTTGCTGATGGAAACAACACGCGTGTTATGCTTTGTTTTTTCATTTCGGCTGTGTTGTTCGCCGCGATCAATACGCAAACGGGTCAGCAGTATGAATCGTCTTTGCTTCTCGGATCCATTTATTTCTTCATGGTCTATTTTTTGAAGTTGTATGCGGGGCTCCGTCGATTGACATTTGCAACGTTTTCATACCTGTTCATCGCGGTTTCTTTTCTGTCTGCGAATGGAGCTTATGGTATTCATCGATTCAGTATCGCGGAACGAATAGAAAATCAATTCAGGTTTGCTGATAATTTTTTAATCGACAGAGATATTTTTGGCGAATATTTACTGGATGACATGGCAAAAAAAATTACCAATGATGCTTTCATCCAGACCAGGATTAATATTCCGATACTCAGTCGCGAAGCGGTACGACAGAAAATCAGGCAGATCTTTATTCCCTCTTATTTTAACAAGTACGATGTTGAGATATGGCTTTTTGCAGCGGCAGGAGAGCCCCTCAACAACAGGACAGATGCCTCGCTTTCTCAGTTTATCGGCAACTATGATCAGGCAGCATATCGCACTGCCTACGATGGCGTATACTTTATCCAAAGTCCGGCTCGTGACGTCTCACAAAAGTACCTGGTTAAAATTCCAATCATGAGAAGTGGTTTTACTGCCGCTTATGTGATGCTCGAGCTTTCATTGAAAAAGATTATTCCTGAGAATGTATATCCTGAATTGCTCGTCGATAATAGCGTACAACAATATTATAACGCCGAAGAGATTAGCTACGCGGTATACTCGGATACTACGCTGCTGTTTAGCTCCGGTAAATTTAATTACGACCACGCGTTTAGTCGCGAGTGGCTCGGAAACCCGGTATTATATCATCAGGGTTTGGTAGCGTCGGGTTACATGCACATCGCGCAGGAAGATCAAAACCACCGCGTGGCGATTGTTTCATCTCAGCAACGTTCAGATATGTATGCGTTGGCGAACTTTTCGTTCCTGCTTGTGCTCGGATTGGTGATCATTCTCTTCTTTATTTTCATTGAAGGGATAGCCAATTATATCAATGGAGAAAAACTTTACTTCTCCGCAAGGATTCAGCTTCTTCTTAATCTTGCATTTTTTCTTCCATTGATTCTTGTCAGCGTCACGACGTTGAACCTTACGAGTCATTCGTCGCAGGATCAACTGAATGCCGAGTACCGAAGTAAGGCTGATATGTTCAGCAGTCAGTTATCGGCGCAACTCGATAGCTATCTGAATCAGAGAAATGAAACGGCAGTCAGTTTTGAAAACCAGGTGACTGATCTCGCGAAGCTTACTAATCTGGACGCGAATGTCTATACTTCAAAGGGAGAACTATTGGCTACGAGTCAACCGCAGATATTTGAGAACGAGCTGGTTTCCAGTTATGTGAATCCTCATGCTCTTTCAGATATCAGAAACGGCGAAAATGTTGTAATCGAAACGGAGCGCGTGGGCTCTCTTGAGTTTTATGTTTCTTACGCGGCGTTGAAGGCACCCTTAAGCGGAAAGCTGATCGGTATATTGGGAATACCATTTTTTCAAAGCGCCTATTCGATGGAGAAGGTGCAGATCAATATTGTCGCGAACATTCTCAATATTTTTGCATTGATCTTTATTGGCCTGGTGATCCTGTCATATTTTGTTTCTGTGTGGTTAACATTTCCGCTGAAATTCATTACGCAATCACTTCAACGGACATCACTCACGAAAGTCAATCAACCCCTGAAATGGAAAGCTGAGGATGAAATTGGTCTGATGGTGAAGGAATACAATCAAATGCTTTTTAAACTGAGTGAAAGTAAGGCTGAATTAGAGCAGACGCAACGGGAACGTACATGGCGTGAGATCGCACAACAGGTGGCCCATGAGATCAAAAACCCGTTGACGCCGATGAAACTGACCATTCAACAGCTGCAGCGAACACTTGCATCTTCAAATTTGTCGGTAGAGAAAACGGAAAAGGCATTGTCTTCTCTTTTGACTCAGGTGAATACGCTCAATGACATCGCATCGTCGTTCAGTACATTTGCGAAAATGCCCGAACCCGTCATGCAACGACTCGAATTGGTGACGCTGATTCGTCGGATAATACTACTGCACAGTCAGTCGGGCGATCTTACGTTCACGACATCGTTCCGCGAGGCATACGTTATGGGCGACGAACAATTGCTTGGCCGAACATTTTCAAATATTATTTTGAACGCTTTTCAAGCTTCACGGCCTGGCCAACCCAGGCAGTTAAAAGTGAGCCTTGAGCCCTTTGGTGAAAACATCGTTCTCGAGTTTCGGGACAATGGCAAGGGTATTGAACCTGATATAGCGGAACGGATCTTCCTTTCGCATTTCAGCACCAAGAAATCGGGATCAGGACTTGGTCTGGCTATAGCCAAGCAGGCCATCGAACAGATGAATGGGAAAATATGGTTTGAAACAGTGGTCGGACAAGGAACTACGTTTTTTATTGAGCTCCCTTCACAGTCCCATTCGTAGGTACGTAATATCTATCGGTCAACTTTAACCCGTTCGGGGTATGCACATTTTGAATTATTTCTACTTATTGGTTACTTATGCTTCCCCAGTTGATAGAGTTTCGCTGAGGGAATCGTTGAAAATTTGTAACCCTGATTTAATTCTTCAGTAGAATAGGCAACCAGTTGAATGTGAAATTGTCATTATCCTTAAAAATGTAGTTATGATCAAAAACTATATCCTCATCGCTTTCCGCAATATTTTAAGAAACAAAATATTCTCTATTGTCAATATTCTCGGCCTCGCCTTTGGGATATGCAGTGCCGTACTAATTTTTCTTTGGGTGAATGATGAACTGGAGCATGATAGGTTTCATGCGAATCTCGGCCGGCTTTACCGGGTGATGGAGAATCAACAATATTCAGATGGAAGACTTTTCACCTTTGCATCAACACCCGGCCCGATGGCACCGTTCATCAAGGAAAAATTTCCCGAGATTGAAAAGGCGAGTCGCTTTACCTGGGAAGTAACAAATCTTATTCAGCGCGATGACAAAGCTTTTTATGAGCCTGGCGTTTACGTAGATCCTGACTTTTTAACGATGTTTAGCTTTCCTTTTATTGCTGGTGATCCAGACAAAGCTTTTGCTGACAAGAATAGCATAGTCATTACGGATAGAATGGCCAAGAAATATTTTGGCAGCGAGAATGCCATCGGAAAAGTACTCCTTCTCAATACAAAATCGTCATTCACAGTGACGGGCGTGTTGAAGAATATACCGAAGAATTCAACTATTCAATTCGAATACCTTTTGCCTTTTCAATTCTTTTGGGATGAAAATAAAAGCTGGCTGGATCAGTGGGGAAATAATAACATTCGCACTTTTGTAATGCTGAAGAATGGTGTGAATACCGTAGACTTTGGTGCCAAGTTCAAACATGAGGTGAAAGAGCATAACAAGGAGACTAACGTTGAATTATTTGTTCAGCCTGTAGGAGAATTTTATCTCTATGGAGAGTTTGAAAACGGGGTACAATCCGGCGGAAGAATTGAGAATGTAAGAGTGTTTTTTATTGTCGCAGTCTTCGTGTTGGCAATTGCCTGCATCAACTTCATGAATTTGTCGACGGCTCAGGCAACAAAGCGTGCAAAGGAAGTTGGATTAAGAAAAGTAATTGGTGCAATGCCAGGACAATTATTCCGCCAATTCATGGGCGAGTCTTTTGTTACGGTTGGCTTGGGTGCACTCATCGCTTTGATATTAGCCGTTTTGCTGCTGCCGGTTTTTAATGACCTTACGGGAAAGGAAATGCGTCTTAATCTCCTCGATCATCGGATAGCCTTAATGGTGATAGTCATTGTTGTTTCGACGGGCTTCATTGCAGGTTCCTATCCCGCACTGTTTATGTCGGAGTTTAAACCAGTTCAGGTTTTGAAGGGGCAACTTAAGAGCGGTAGCAGGGCAGCGACATTTAGAAAAGGTTTGGTTGTTCTTCAGTTCACCCTGTCAATCATTTTGATTATCTGTACTACCGTCGTCTTGCGTCAAATGACTTTTATGCAAAACCGCGATATCGGTTTTGACAGGAGTGATGTATTCTACGCCTGGATGGACGGCGACATCGGAAAAAAATTTGAAACCTTTAGAGCACGACTGGTAACCCAACCCGGCATTGAGAGTGTGACCGCTTCGGGTCAGATACCCATCAGTTTAGGAAATTCGACATCCAATTTAAAATGGACTGGCCAGGATCCGAATGGACGAATTCTTTTTACCAACGTCGATGTAGACTACGAATTTATACAGACGTTGAAGATGCAAATGGCCGAAGGTCGCGCATTTGAGCGATCGAGGATATCGGATACAACCAATTATATCGTTAACCAAAAGGCTGCTGAGAAATTTGGATTTAAAGATGGCACCGCCGATCAGGATCTAACGATGTGGGAGAATAGAGGTAAGATTGTCGGCGTCGTGAAGGACTTCAATTTTGGTTCACTTCACAGCGAAGTCGAGCCACTTGTAATCAGACTTAAACCCACTAACGTTAATTGTCTGCTGGTAAGAATAAAAAGCGGCGAGACTGCCGCAGGTCTTGCGTCTGCAGAAAAACTATGGAGAGAGTATGCTCCTGGGTATCCATTTAAATATCAATTCCTGAATCAGGATTGGGATGAGTTTTATAAATCGGAGGCGCAGCAAGGAAAGATCTTTAATACACTGGCTGTTCTATCAATTTTTATTTCTTGCCTTGGATTGTTTGGGCTTTCGGCATTTTCAGCTGAGCGAAGAACGAAGGAATTAGGAATTAGGAAAGCCTTAGGGGCTTCGGTTCCCGGACTCGTCGGACTTATGGGTCGTGAATTTACCGTGTTGGTATTAGCTGCTGCTTTAGTAGGATGTCCGATAGGATGGTATTTGATGAAACTCTGGCTTGAGAAGTACGCCTACCATGTGGATGTTGGTGTTCTTACACTTGTGTTCGCATCAGCTACGTGTATGATCATTTCGTTGATTACTATATCATATCATTCTATTCGTGTGGCGGGAAGCGACCCCGTGGATAGTTTGAGATGCGAGTAGGCAGTTTCACCGAAGGCGCCAAGACGCAGAGAATTCCAAAACCCAGAATTCAAACTCGCATTTCTCGGCGTCTCTACTCAGCGGTGAAAAAAGATTCTCAAAATCTCAACGTAAACACTGTCTTTACATCAGGCTCAGAATCTACGGTGATCGAACCATTGTGCATCTGCATAATTTGTCGCGATAGACTTAATCCAATACCTGAGCCTGTACGCTTCGTTGTATAGAACGGAACGAAGATATGTTCCAACGCTTCTTTAATAATACCTGGTCCGTTATCTTCGATCTCTATTAGTACCGAGGTATCGTCGTAGCGACCCGTAAGCGTGAGGGTCGCATTTTCCGTTTCATGTAAAGCCTCTATTGCATTTTTCAGAAGATTGATCAGTACTTGTTCAATTAACTCGATGTCAGCCTGAATAGTAAGGTAATCTGACTTGCACGCGTATTGGAAGTTAACCTTCGTTTTCTTAAGCTCAGTCTTCATTAACTTGGCTACGTGCTCGATCAGATCTTTCAATCTGACGGTGGCCATTTTCGGGTTCGGCAGCGAAGTATATTCGCGATAGGCATCGATAAATTTAATCAGACCTTTACTTCGATTTTCAATTGTACTCAACCCTTCGCGCAAATCGTCAGCACCTTCACCGAGTAACTCGTAATGATCCCCCTTTTTCTCCATGTCATGATCCAGAATTTCGCGTAGGGTAGAGGTTAGCGAAGATATTGGCGTGATGGAATTCATAATCTCATGACGAAGCACACGGGTCAGATTCTGCCAGGCTTCCAATTCCTGTTTCTGCAATTCAGGCTGGATGTTTTGTATCGTAACGAGTTTCACATCCATGCCGCGGATCCTCATTTCTGTAGCCTGAATAGTGAGGTATGTTTCATTTCCTCCCTTATACAATTCACTTTTACCGGGCGCAACGCTATTGATCGAATGGTAGAGTTTTGGATTGCTGTTAATCAGCTCGCGGATATTCTTGATGTTGGTAACACCCATGAATTTTTTCGCATTCGTATTGATCAATTGTACTGCGCCGTCGTTGTCGTATGATAAAATGCCGGTCCGAACTTGTTGAACGACAGTGTTAAGATATTGTCCTTGTTCCTCTTTTTCAGAACGGGCCTTGCGAAAGGCTTCAAGCACTTCGTTGAATGCGATGTTAAGGTCCTTGAATGATTTACCAAGTTTATTATCAGAAGCGAAACCCGAGATAAAATCTGAATACTTGACGGACTCAAGAAACCGTGTAAGCTTTCGGTTGGTTTGATTTACGAACTTAAAAATGTCGACCAACTGAAGGATGATCACCAACGCCGTGAGCAACGCTGCGAACAGCATGTTCGGCCGCGAGATCATATAAAGAAACATCGACATGGTCAATCCTAGCAGGATTACGCGAAGAATGACCCGTGCGCGAAAATCGTTAAATCCTAAATTCAAAGTGAACGTGATTAATGAACGAGCAGCGCAACCACCTTTGCCTTATGACTATTGTCTCTCGGGCAGCGCAGACATTCGGTTAAAGTTCAACGATTGGGGGGACTATTCCAATTTAATATAAGGCAGGAAGATGGAGAGTGTTTACCGCTATGGCGCCACGACGCAACGGACACAATGAAATGCATGAATTCATGGGCACAAATAAACTTCATTCTATGCAGTCGTATTTAGCAGGGGCGCTGTTTGTTAAGTCCATCAACAATAGACATTGCGTCCATCGCGTCATAGCGTCGTTGCGGTGAGTTGCCTCTGAAAATTACAAACCGTATTTCTCAAGTCGCCGGTAAAGCGACGACCTCGTAAGTCCGAGTTCAGAAGCTGCTTGTGTGATGTTGCCGTTGTATTTTTTTAATACCTTTCGGATCAGCAGTTTTTCCACTTCTTCCAGATTGTATTGTTCAAGACTGAGTTGTCCGTCTTCTTTGGCGGCTGAAGGAGTAAAATTGAAATCTTCAGGTTGAAGTACATTGCTGCTACTGAGGATAATGGCGCGTTCGATCGAGTGTTGAAGTTCCCGGATATTTCCAGGCCATGTGTGTTTGTGCATTCTGGCCATCGCGGGCTCACTGATCTTGCTCACTTGCTTTTCGTATTTTGTCGCATAGTGTTTCAGAAAATGATTTGCAAGCAGGGGGATGTCTTCAAATCGTTCACGTAATGCCGGGATTTCAATTTCTATTGTGTTGATGCGATACAAAAGATCCTGTCTGAACCGGTTTTCTTTCACCATTTCATATAGCGGCATATTCGTAGCGCATATCAATCTGATGTCTATCTGTGTGTCTTTATTCGATCCAACACGACTGACTTTTCTATTCTGTAAAACCGTCAACAATTTGGCCTGCAGGGGTAGGGATAGATTTCCGATTTCATCAAGAAACAATGTGCCATTATTGGCCAGTTCGAATCTTCCTGCGCGATCTTCTTTGGCATCCGTAAACGAGCCTTTCTTATGACCAAACAGTTCACTTTCGAATAGTGTTTCTGTAATTGATCCAAGATCAACACTGGCAAAGTTTTCATTTTTTCTCGCGGAGTTTCTGTGAATGGCCCGGGCGATCACTTCCTTTCCAGTGCCATTTTCACCCAGGATTAAAACGTTCGCATCAGTCTTTGCAACACGATCAATCGTCTGAAAGATCTTCATCATGGCAGAACTTTGACCGATGATTTCGCTGTAGCGTTCATTAAGCGCCTGGTTGATCTCGTGGTTTTTTATTTTCAGATTTTCTATCACGTCCCTCGATTCACGAAGTCTCATCGCCGAGTAAAGCGTGGCGAGTAACTTTTCGTTTTCCCACGGCTTCAACACGAAGTCAGTAGCGCCCGCCTTGATTGCTTTGACGGCCATCTGGATATCTCCATAGGCAGTAATAAGGACAACCACTGCCGATGGGTCAACTAGTAAAATGCGTTCAAGCCAATAGTATCCTTCGCTTCCGCTACTAACGTCTTTTGTAAAATTCATGTCGAGGAGGATGACATCATAGTCCTCATTGTTCATGAGCGCGGGCAGTGCCTCCGGATTTTTTTCGATGTCAACCTGAGCGAAGTGGCGCTTGAGATGCATCTTCGCTGCTTTTAAAAGATCTTCGTTATCGTCTACGATGAGGATTTTACCTTGTTTTGATTCCATGAAGCTGAGAAATTATTGACCGTTAAAGCTGTATCATTAACAAACACAATTGTCCGCTGGTGGGCAAAGTGTATACCGAATCGAATTACGTCTATTTTGAATCAAAAAGGCCCTTAATCAACTAATTGTACGTTCGATAGCGGACAATGTCGTTCAGATGTGAACGAAGAATGGGTATAATTGAAGGGAAATCAAGGCTAAAAAAGCACTTCCTTCGCTTGGCACACTTGTTGGCAATCCGTACATCAAACAACTAGTTGAAAACTGTTATGACAGTGGAGCCCGCTAATCAACAAACAATGGATAAAGTACTCAAAAAGAAGAAGTGGACGCTGAAGAAGCTTGCAACCTATGGCGGTATCGCTGTATTCGTGAGTTTTGTTGGCTATCAGTTCATTTTTGCAGACCGACGTTCAAAACTGAAGATCGAAAAAGATAAGATCACGATCGCTGAGGTAAAGAGGGGGCAGTTCAAAGAGTATATCCCACAGACTGGTACCATTGAACCAATGAGAACTGTGTACCTGGATGCCGTCGAGGGAGGAACTATCAAGAGAGTCGTCGCTGAAAGTGGCCAAATTTTAAAAGTTGGCGATGTTATTTTGGAGTTAAGCAACCTTAACCGTGAAATTCAAGTCTTAAGTCAGGAAGCGCAGCTAAGTGAAAGTATAAACCGTAACCGGGAAACTAGATTGCAGATCACTCAAAACGAACTCACTCAAAGAGCTGACCTGGCTTTAATTGACAATCAGCTTGCAGTATTCGGCCCGCAGTATGACCGACAAAAAAAGCTTTACGAAAAGAAACTGATTTCCAAACAGGAATTTGAAAAGACCGAAGCCGACTATAACTACAACATGGCGCGTAAGAAGTTTACTTATGCAGCCTACAAGGCCGACTCAATGGACAGGGGGAGACAGTTGGCCAGTATTGCACATCTTGAAAACAGAATGAGCTTGAACCTGGAAGGCGTTGGCAAGATCCTCGACGCCCTTGTGATCAAGGCGCCAATTGAAGGACAGCTACAGCGTCCACAACTTGATCCCGGGCAGTCTATTGCTCCGGGTCAACGCATGGGACAAATCGATGTTGTAGGAAGTTATAAAGTGAAAGTACCGATTGATGAATTGTACTTACCCCGTATCCAAACAGGACTCAGGGCCACCACAACCTTCAACAATAAAGACTATGAACTGGAGATAAAGTATATCTACCCAGGCGTAACCGCAGGTCGTTTTGACGTGGATATGCTGTTTTTAACTGAGCCCCCTCCGGGTGCCAGACGCGGTCTTTCACTTCGCCTCAGAATAGAACTTGGACAGGCTTCAGAAGAGTTGCTTCTCCCTGTCGGTGGATTTTATAAGGATACCGGTGGAAACTGGGTGTTCGTTGTCGAAGAGGGTAACAGGGCAGTTAAACGCGACATCAAATTAGGTCGGAAAATGGGTAGTGAATATTTCGAAGTACTGGAAGGATTGAAACCTGGCGATAAAGTGATCACTTCATCTTATGAGAACTTTGGTAACAATGAAGTATTGCTGCTAAATTAACGACAATTCAATACACAGTAGTAACATATCCCGACATCGCATAGTCTAACGTTGTAACTTTTATAATAAATTGAAGTATTCCCATTAAACTAAAATTGAACATCAACCATCAAAAAGTAAATATTCAGCCATGATCAAACTCAAAAATCTTGAAAAGGTCTATACCACTGAGGAGGTAGAAACAACAGCACTTAACAACATTAACCTGGAGATTAAAGAAGGCGAATTCGTCGCCATCATGGGTCCCTCAGGTTGCGGTAAGTCTACGTTATTGAATATCCTTGGCCTTCTTGACAATCCATCGGGTGGCGAATACCACTTTGGTGAGCATGAAGTTGCCAAATATTCTGAACGCCAGCGCGCTCAGCTTCGGAAGGGATCTATCGGATTCGTATTTCAAAGCTTTAACCTCATTGATGAATTGACTGTTTTTGAAAACGTTGAGCTTCCATTGCTGTACATGAAAGTGCCAGCCGGCGAACGCAAGCAACGCGTCGAGGAAGTTCTCGAACGCATGAACATCATGCACCGCAGAAATCACTTCCCTCAACAGTTGTCAGGTGGTCAGCAACAACGCGTCGCGATCTCCCGTGCTATTGTGGCGAAACCTAAAGTAATACTCGCCGATGAGCCTACTGGTAACCTGGATTCAGCAAATGGCGAAGAAGTAATGAAACTTCTTTCTCAATTGAATGAAGAAGGAACTACGATCATCATGGTAACTCACTCTCCTTACGACGCCAACTATGCGCACCGCATCATTAACCTCTTCGATGGCAAAGTGGTTACGGAAAATATCAAGGAGCAATTCCATATTTAATAACGCCAAGGTTATGGCGGAATAAAAAATTAGTAATGCAAAGACCCGTTCCGGCTCAGCCTGGCGGGTTTTTGTTTTAGTAAGTCTAAGATAAACACATAACCCCTAACTTTTTCCGGACACTCCCTGTACACTTCTGAACATAATAACCCGCAAGGGATAGCGGCCGTTAATGTCCCTGAGTTCCAGGTGCATTTAGTTTTAATGAAATGCAATCCTGGAAATATTGCTGCAGTCTCATCATCAACCAACCTCTCCCTATGATTAAGAACTTTTTTCTCATCACCCTCCGGAACATGATGAAGAATAAAATCTTTATTCTTATCAATGTCTTTGGAATGGGTATCGCCATTGCCTGTTGCCTCGTTGCTTATTTCAACTGGGAATTTGATGCCACCTTTGATGACTACCATGCCAACGCGAAAGACATTTATCGTGTTAGTTCAGTAAGATCTTTTGAAGGACAAACGCGCCTTTACGGCCACGCGCCATTGCCCATTGCGAATATCATAAGGGAGAATTTTCCGGATGTCACCCACGTGGTAAGAATGACATGGCCCTTCACTGACTTCAAGATTGATGATAATGTTTTCAGGCCACACGTGGCCTATGCCGATTCTGACTTCTTTAAAGTTTTCCATTTTGATTTCATCGAAGGTACGCCAGATCTTAAGCAGAAATCTAAAGTCTTTATAAGCGAGGAGCTTGCGATCAAGCTTTTTGGTTCAATCAAAGTCGTTGGAAAGCAAATAACCCAGGTAAATGCAACCCAAACGAAGGAGATTACTGTGGGCGGTGTATTCAGAAAGCAGCCCTTTAATCAGAGTTTTACAGAAGATGCTTACATGAATTATGACAACATCTTTGATGATGATAAAGGTTTAAGAAATGACGACTGGAAGCCGAGAGCGACCTTGTTTGTGATGATACCTGATCAATCGAGAGTAGCCGCAATAGCAAAGCGCCTGCAAGACTATCGTGAAAATAACAACAAGGTTCGCGAGGATTTCCGAATCAGCGAATACGTGCTGGATCCATTTGTTGGGATGGGTCGCCGTGATCAGGCAAATGATACACAAGCCATGACGCGGAGGTCCTCTCCACCTGCAGCAGTGGTTAGTCCTATTATCATGTCACTACTGATACTGCTCATCTCGTGTTTCAACATGACGAATACGTCTATCGCTATTTCTTCTCGCCGTCTTAAAGAGATTGGTATCAGAAAGGTTATGGGCAGTATGCGCGGACAACTTATTCTGCAATTCATAGGTGAGACGTTATTCATTTGTGCGGTTTCCATGGCGATAGGCCTATTGTTGGCCGAAGTCCTTATCAATGCATGGAATTCCATGTGGGATTATATGAAGATCTCTACCCACTACTTCGATAAACCTGTTGTGTTACTTTTTCTTATAGGGGTGTTACTCTTTACTGGATTAATCGCCGGAAGTTATCCTGCTTTGTATATCAGCAAGTTTGAACCGGTCAATATCCTGAAGGGTAAGCTGAAGTTCGGAGGAACAAATTATTTCACGCGGACGCTTTTGGTGATGCAGTACGGATTCTCGCTCGTTGCAGTAATTTTTGCCATCGCATTCTACCAGAATTCAAAGTATCAGCGGGATTTTGATCTTGGTTTTAATGCGAAAAGCATTGTTATCGCCTACGTCAGCACAAAAGGCGAATTCGACACCTACAAAAATGCTATCGAACAAGACAAGGATATTATCAAAGTCGCTGGGGCAAAGCATAGTGTTTTTTCGGGGCATTACAGCGACCCAATCAAGTACGAATCCAAACAAGTCGATGTCGATATCATTGAAGTTGGTGATGGATATCTTGAAACGATGGGTTTCACTTTACTGGAAGGTCGTGATTTTGAAAGAGATAGTCAAACAGATCGGAAGGAGTCCATCATCATAACGCAGAGCCTTGCCAAAAGTATGGGCTGGAGCAATGCGATCGGGAAGGAAGTACTTTGGCTTGATACTGTCAAACTCTACGTGGTTGGTGTTGTCAAGGACGTATATACACAAGGTTTGTGGCGTGAACTCGATCCAATGATGATCCGCTATGCCAACCCGGAAGAATATACCCACGTGATTGCCAAAGCACCTGTTTCCAAACTCCGTTCGGTGAATGATTATATGGAGAAAGAATGGAAACTACTTTTTCCAACGCGTTACTATACCGGCAGATATATTGACGGAATAATGGAGCAGGCTGACCTTGTAAATAAGAACATACTGCAGACTTTTGCATTTCTTGGTGTCGTCGCCATATTGCTTTCTGCAACGGGGCTCTATACGCTGGTATCGTTGAATATCATTAAACGAATGAAAGAGATTGGCGTAAGAAAAGTGCTTGGCGCGTCCATATCCAATATTGCGCGGATCATCAATACTGAGTTTGTAATCATGCTCGTGATTGCGTCGGTGATCGGAACAGCGATTAGCATTAAGACTGTCGATTTAATGATGGATAGCATCTGGGACTACTATTTACCAGCGTCGTACTTAACAATCGCTATATCGGTATTTATACTCTTTGCTGTTTCGGGTATTGCGATCGGTTACAAAATATTTACTGCAGCTTCGATGAATCCCGTAAATACTTTGCGGACAGAGTAACAAGATAATCTTTAACGCGTCTTAATAAAAAAACTCCGACAATATTCAGTGGGCCGCTAAGCCCATGTTCAATCATTAATAAAATTGCAGATGTTAAAGAACTATTTTAATGTGGCCATCCGTAATATTATGAAGCATAAATTCTTTTCTGCTATCAATATTCTTGGAATGACCATTGGTGTAACTGCCTGCCTGCTTATCATTCTGTATGTTACTGACGAATTAAGCTACGACCGTTTTCACGAGAATGCAGATCGCATCTATCAGGTGGCGTTGCACGGAAAGCTTGGCGGACAAGACATCAGGACTGCGAACACTTGCCCGCCGCTGGCAGAAGCGATGGTGGCGGATGTCCCGGAAGTTGAAGCGACAACGAGGATCGGCCCCTATTTTGGCCACCCTCCCGTTAAGTATGGCGACAAGATCCTCACGGAGCAAAATATCTTCTACGTTGATTCTAACTTTTTTGAATTCTTCAGCTTCAGACTAAAGGAGGGTGACGTAAAGACAGCGTTGAAAGAACCGAATTCTGTTGTGTTGACTTCAGAAATGTCCACCAAGTATTTCGGGAAAGAAGCTCCAATGGGCAAACTGATCGTGATCGGTGATGACAATCGCACTTTCAAAGTAACTGGCGTGTCTGAGAATTCCCCGACCAATTCCCACTTCAAATATAATATGCTGATATCGGCGATATCTTCAAACAACATGAAGAACAACGCGTGGCTTAATAATTTTATGTACACCTATTTCATGTTGCGTCCGAATACCTCAATCGATCGTGTTAATAAGAATGGGTTCACCGCCCTTGTCGAGAAATATGTTGGGCCCGAATTTGAAAAATTAATGGGTACGACGATGAAACAAATGAAGGAAAAGGGTGGTGACTTTGGTTATTTCTCAACAAAGCTGACGGATCTACGTCTCCATTCAACGACGGCTGATTCCATTGGCGAAGTCGGGAACATCACCTATGTATACTTCTTTGGTGCCATTGGAATTTTCATCATCATCATTGCGTGTATCAATTTTATGAACCTGTCAACGGCGCGTTCGGCGGGACGTGCCAAAGAAGTTGGTTTAAGAAAAACACTTGGTTCACTGCGCGGACAAATGATTGGACAATTTCTCACCGAATCAACGATTTATAGTCTGGTCGCTGTAGTATTGGCATTGGGCGCCACTTATTTTCTTCTCCCGCGTTTCAACCTGCTTTCCGGAAAACAATTAAGCTTCGATGTGCTGGCGACACCGATCATATTTGTTTCAATTATCGGACTTATAGTCTTTGTCGGACTGATTGCAGGTAGCTATCCAGCTTTCTACCTCACTTCCTTTAGTGCCGTGGAAGTATTGAAAGGGAAAGTTCGGGCAGGGATGAGAACGAAAGGGATTCGCAGTACGCTGGTTGTATTGCAGTTTGGGTTGTCGATGTTCCTCATCATATTCACAATGGTGGTTTATCAGCAGATTAAATTCATGCAAGAGAAGAATCTCGGTCTCGACAAAAACAATGTTCTGGTCATTCAGAGTACAGGAAGACTGGGCACTAACAAGGATGCTTTTAAGACTGCGCTAAAGCAGGAACAAGGCATCGAGAGTCTTAGTTATTCTAATAACTTTTTTCCCGGAGTAAATAACACAACGATTTTCCGATCAGAAGGTGATGAGCAGGACCATATCATGGGTATATACTTCGCAGACCATGATCACATGGATGTGATGAAGTTTGAAATGAAAGAGGGAAGGTATTTCTCGAAAGATTTTCCGGCGGATAGTACTTCCGTTGTGTTGAATGAGTCTGCAGTAAAGGAGTTTGGCTTTAAGGATCCGATCGGCGCTGAGATCATTTACAATGAAGGCAGTCCTGTGAACATTAAACTAAATGTGGTTGGTGTGATCAAAAACTTCAATTTTGAATCGTTTAAAACGCAGGTTCGACCCATTTCAATTCGGTACACCGAGGATTCGGGAAATCTTTTGGTTCGTTATTCCGGCGACCCAAAGGAAGTAGTTGTTAAGGTAGAAAAGCATTGGAAGCAACAAGCTGCGAACGAGCCACTCGAATATGTGTTTCTCGACGATAGTTTTGACGAGTTGTTCAGAGCTGAGCTGCGAATGGGAAACATCTTTAGCGTTTTTTCGGCCCTTGCTATTTTTATTGCCTCTCTCGGTCTGTTTGCACTCGCAGCCTTTAGTTCTGAGCAGCGTACGAAAGAGATTGGAATCAGAAAGGCTATGGGGGCGTCCGTCTTTGGTCTTACCATGCTGTTGTCCAGGGAGTTTACGAGGCTTGTAGTGATTGGATTTCTGCCGGCGGCCGCGTTGGGTTGGTATGTGTCGCACGAATGGCTCGCCAGTTTTGAGTACCGCATTCCCGTGGATCCGTGGATTCTTATCGTGAGTGGCCTGGGTGCCTTGATACTTGCCTGGTTAACAGTTAGTTATCAGTCAATTCGAACAGCCAGACTCAATCCTGTGAAATCATTGCGGTACGAATAAAGCATTTGTAATAATGGGGAATAAGCGTGGCCACTATTTAGAATCATTCCGCCAAACCCTTAGTACAACTTAAGTACAACTATCCTAGGCTTTGACTAGGCTTTGGGTAGGCTTTGCCTGTAGTGAACCACCGGACACGCCACCCGTTCCGCAATTATTGTTGAGTGCTTGGCGATGCCCAAAAATCATTAAACTGCATTCTAAGGCCCCAAAGCGGCTTTTAGCTTTGATGTTAATTTTCTATTAAGCTCTTCTTATTCAGCTAACATTTGGTACTTTAGGGATTCAACAATCATACAGGTTTATGGAAAAATCCAAGACGTCAAAGAGAGCTCTCACAGGCCTTATCAACGACTCCATTCAGGAAGCGCTTAAAAGCCTGGAGTTGCCAGCACCTGGAAAGAAAGTCAAGAAAGTACTTCTCCGGAGTTCAAAAAAGTTAGCGGGCATTTTTTCAAACGCTATCAAATCGGAGAACAAGAAAAAGAAGAAAGCTGCCAAGTTCATGGAGGATGCTATTAAAAGTAAATCAAAAAAGAACAAGAAACCTGTTGCTGTCAATCTGCAGCAACACGAAGCGGTTGAAGCTTAATTCTCGTCTATTATCTTCTACTGACTGAACGTCAGGTCATGTAAATGAGCACTTAAATCAGGGCTCATTTTTTTTTGTAGTATTCCCATTCTTCGTACCATTCCATAATGGTAATGTTCATGAGTATTAGCAGCATTGCGTAAAAGAAATCCTCGAGTGGGATCGTTCCGATTCTCATTCCGAGTGTTTGCGCCTCTGTATACCACACTACCTCATCTTTTATAAAAGACCCCGTAAGCACGCTATCCACAATAAAAAACGGAATGAGCAGAAAAGCATAAGCGAGATAAAACCGCCCCATATATCGGGGACGCAACTTTAGCATTTGATAGGCGAGAAACAGCGCCAGCAAAAGGAATGTAACACTCGTATATAATTTGTCAATGTTGTAAACGCCGGAAATCATGAGCAACAAGATCAATGCGCCTGTGATCAGTTCCTGATGTGGAAACAGGTGATCTTTTTGAACCAGGTGATTCATCGTGAAATAGGTAAACACGCTTGCATACGGAATGCAGATAAAGAACAGGATTTCTTCAATGGGCAGTGGTCCAATGAAGATTCCGGAAATATAACCGGGGTTGAATCCCCAAACCTCGAGATCTATAAAGATCCAATCCCATATGAGAAAGAAAATTGTAGTAATGGTTAGCGCCACACCAAAATACTTCCACTTCTTGTAGAATGGGGCATTTTTGTTGAAGCTCGCACAGAGCGGTAGCGCTAGCGCGAGCAGTTCGATAGTTAGGTAGAGATATTTCAAATCGTGATGTTAATTACTACTTGTCTTGTCTCGAGTTTCTGAAATTCAGATTGTCGATTTCAAATCTCCTCGGCACAGTCAAAAATTCAAACGCCTCACAATCTTCTTTTCTACGTCTGCTATGATGAATATAGTGCGCATTGATCATTCGTCTGAGATATTTCGGTCTGGTTTTGATCATTCACTTCACGCGTTGGTGTACATTAATATCGTGAAAGATCATGTAAAATGCTCTATAAGAAATGTGCCGATCCCTACCGACAACAGATATGGACTATAAACGATCAGTGTTGAGTAAGACATGAGAAAAATTGATGGCGTGCTAAACACCAATGCGAGCACGTCATTTTTTTCAAGTGCATGCGCATGAACAGTGTGATGCGACTTGTGCCAGGTCCACAAAAATCCATGCATAACAAATTTATACGCGAACCAAGCCACGACCTCCCAGAATAAAAATGTAGCAGTAACAATCAGCACGCAGAGAATAATGTGATGAAGTTCATTAGCCAGGTTTGTTACCAGGAGGTGCATTATGGTCTGGAAAGTATTCTGACAGCACTTTATAGCGATAATCAAAAATAGCATTTAGCTGTCGTTGGACAAGAAGCGTATTCGCCGTACGGCCGATTAGACCGAATGGAATGGCGTAATTCAATTCGTCCGTCATTTCAACACCGCTGGCGGTTTCCCTGAATCGATGCTGGTGATGCCAGAACGCGTATGGCCCTGACCGTTGTTCGTCCACAAAGAAATGCGGTTCGTGAACGTGCGTTATTTCGGTAGTCCAGATCATTGGAATACCCGGAAGTATATAAATTTTGTACCGGATGATCTGACCTGGATACATTTCGCCGTTGCCTGACATATACAGGATTTGAAACCCCATATGCTTTGGAGTGATTCGTGCAAGATTCTGCGGTGAAGAGAAAAATTTCCAGCATTCTTCTAAACTTAAGGGCAAATTTTGCAATCGCGTGAATGAATAGATTTTCATATCTTTCATTAACAATCTGCAAGTAAAAGGGTTTTTAATTTCAGTCCAAAAAGCCCTATTTGAAGTGTATGCTTACGAGGATTCAAAGGTTCGGTGGATTATTGATCATTATTTTGACACTGTTGGCAGTTTCTTGCCAGCAACGGGGTGAATTAGCAGGAGGCGGAGGAGATTCGATCGATTATAATCTGCATATCCGGCCGATTTTATCCGACAGGTGTTTCAAATGCCATGGTCCTGATGCCAATCAAAGAAAGGCAAATCTCAGGCTTGATACCAGGGAAGGGGCTTATGCTGCGTTGAAAGACAATCCCGGCGCGCACGTTATTGTCCCGGGCAATTCAGAATCTTCGGAAGTGTTCATCCGAATTGCTACTGCTGATACGGCCATGATCATGCCGCCTGTAAAGTCAAATCTCAAGCTTGATGAAAACGAAATTGGACTCATCAGGAAATGGATCGATCAGGGTGCCGTTTATAAAAAACACTGGGCGTTCATACCACCCAAAAAACTAAATCCACCTGCCGTCGATGACAAAGAATGGAGCACAAATGAGATCGACCAATTTGTTTTGTCACGCATTGAACGTGCTGGACTGAAACCCAATGAACCTGCCGACAAAGAACGCATATTAAAACGCGTGAGTTTTGATATCACGGGTCTTCCTCCCTCCGTAAAAATGCAAGAGCGATTTCTGAAGGATATTAGCGATAATGCTTACGAGAAGATTGTCGATGAGCTTTTAAATCAGAAAGCATATGGAGAAAAAATGGCAACGTACTGGATGGACGTCGCAAGGTATGCCGACTCACATGGTTATCAGGACGACGGATTAAGGACGATGTGGCCCTGGCGCGACTGGGTAATTCACGCTTTCAACGAAAACTATTCCTACGACAAATTTATCACCTGGCAACTTGCAGGAGATCTTCTGCCGGATCCAACGAAAGAACAAATACTGGCAACGGGATTTAACAGAAATCACAAGATCACGCAGGAAGGCGGTGTGATAGATGAAGAGTATCGAGTTGAGTATGTCACAGATCGTACGAATACTTTTGGAAAGGCATTTCTGGCGCTGACTTTTGAATGCGCAAAATGCCACGACCATAAGTACGACCCGATTTTACAGAAGGATTATTACAGCGCCTTTGCGTTTTTTAATCAGGTTCCAGAAAAAGGACTCGTCGGTGACATTACGCTTGCTTCACTGGCCGATCCACCGAACATGAAAATCAGCAGCGAAGACGTTGAAAAAGTATTAACCTTTATCAATAAAAAAGATACAGCAACAGTTCCGGTGATGGTGATGAAGGACATGCCTTTAAAGCGTGAAACGCATGTCCTCAAACGCGGTGTGTATGATGCGCCTGGCGACAGAGTTGAGCCAGGACTTCCATCCTCGATCATGCCGTTTGATTCTGTGGAATATGGAGGCAACCGCCTGGGCTTGGCCAAATGGCTGGTGGATAAGAAGAATCCACTCACGTCTCGCGTATTTGTCAACAGAATGTGGCAGGAGTTTTTCGGAAGAGGCCTCGTAAAAACATCAGGTGATTTTGGTATGCAGGGAGAGATGCCATCTCATCCTGAATTGCTGGATTGGCTCGCGATTGATTTTATGGATCACGGTTGGGATATCAAAAGACTCCTGAAGTCATTTGTGATGTCATCTACCTATCGTCAATCGTCGGTGATAAAGGAAGACAAACGCGCGATAGACCCGGACAATATATTGCTGGCGCGTGGACCACGGGTTAGAATGTCAGCGGAGACGATACGTGATATGGTTCTTTCAAGCAGTGGATTATTGGTGGGAGAAATCGGCGGACCTAGCGTAAAGCCTTACCAACCAAAAGGAATATGGGAGTCTTCAACGTCTGGCAGAGGCGTCCTGGCGAGGTATGTTCAGGACCACGGCGACAAACTCTATCGTCGGGGCATTTACAGCTTTATTAAGAGAACTGTGCCTCCTCCCGGAATGCTTGTGTTTGATGGAAGTAATCGCGATCAATGCGAAGTAAATCGCGGGCGTACAAACACTCCGTTGCAAGCGCTCGTAATCATGAATGAGCCGGTTATTCTGGAGTCTGCCAGAGTGTTCGCCGAGCGACTTATAGAGAACAATCCAAATGCGGTGGAGAACATTACTTCAGCGTTCCAGGCAATTCTTTGTCGCAAGCCAAACGAAAAGGAAGCAAAGATACTGATGGATTATTATCAGGATGAGCTAAAAACATTTCAACAATCTCCGGAGACAGCCGGAAAGTTGATTCATATCGGCGAGTATCCGATAACAACGAAGGATGCTGTTGTAACCGCGGCGTTGATGCAGGTCATTCATACAATTTATAATATGGAAGAATCCATAACCAAGTCCTGACTATGGAAAATGAATTTTTGAAGAGCAGGTTTGATATCACACGAAGACACTTTCTTGGCAAGATGAGTTTAGGCCTCGGGTCGGTGGCCCTTGGATCATTGTTGATGCCCGATCTTTTTAAATCCGGAGACGAAGGTGTTCCTCAAATATCAGGTCTTCCACATTTCGCCCCGAAGGCGAAGAGGATCATTTATCTTTTTCAAAATGGTGCGCCTTCGCAGCTTGAAAGTTTTGACTACAAGCCATTGCTGAACAAAATGGCCGGCGAGAACTTGCCGGAGTCGATTCGGCAAGGGCAACGTTTGACAGGGATGACTTCGGGACAATCAAGTTTTCCTCTAATCGGTTCTCATTTTTCGTTCAAACAATACGGACAGTCAGGGGCGTGGGTGAGTGAATTGTTTCCACACATGTCGAAGATCGTTGATGAAGTGTGCTTCATCAAAACCATGCATACGGAAGCGATCAATCACGATCCTGCATTGACGTTTATGCAGTCAGGAGCGCAACAAGGCAACCGGCCCAGCATGGGTGCATGGTTGAGTTATGGCCTCGGTAGTGAAAACAAAAACCTTCCGGCGTATTGTGTACTGCTTTCAAGGGGCCGCGGAAATGGACAAGGCGTTTATTCTAAACTTTGGTCGAATGGATTTTTAGATAGCGTACATCAGGGCGTCCAATTTAGCAGTAGTGAAGAGCGAGTTCTTTATTTGAAAGATCCGGACGGAAGAGATCGCGCGGCCACAAGAAATATGCTTGACAAACTCTCAGCGTTAAATTCCCTGAATTATAATCAATTTGGTGATCCTGAAATTCAGACACGCATTCAGCAATATGAGATGGCTTATCGAATGCAGACTGCTGTGCCAGAGTTGTCGGATCTCGCGGCAGAACCCGATCATATTATCAAGATGTACGGCGCTGATTGTCTCGTTCCGGGTACGTATGCTTCAAACTGTTTGCTTGCGAGAAAATTGTCAGAGTCTGGCGTTCGCTTTGTTCAGTTGTATCACCAGGGATGGGATCAACATGGAAACCTGGTGGGTGAAATGCCACTGCAAGCTGAAGATGTCGATCGGTCTACGACCGCACTGATCATGGACTTGAAACAACGCGGGTTACTGGATGAAACCTTAGTGATCTGGGGAGGCGAATTTGGACGCACAAATTATTGTCAGGGAAAACTCAGCAAGGAGAATTATGGCCGCGATCATCATCCACGCGCTTATACAATATGGATGGCCGGTGGTGGCGTGAAACCAGGACTTGTATACGGTGAGACAGACGAGTTTGGTTATAACATCGTTCGAGACCCCGTCCACGTGAATGATTTTCATGCTACTGTTTTGCATCTGATGGGACTTGATCACGAAAAATTGACTTACAAACATCTGGGAAGGAGATATCGCCTCACCGATGTTGCCGGCAAAGTGGTGAGTGGCATTCTAGCCTAAATTTTGTATGGACAGAATCTCCCGGGTAGTCGTCAACATTATTTTCTTTATTCAGATTTTACTGGTCTTCTTACTTTTTGTAGAGGACAGGATAAAGCTGCCAGCAATCGTTCAAGTCGCCGGAAGGATGCACCCATTGATGCTTCACATTCCTATCGGTGCAATCATCCTGGTGCTCATGTTAATTTTACTACAAAAGCATTTCAATCCTGCGGATAGCCATCGCGTGATCACGGTGGGATTACTTTTGAGTTCACTATCAGCTTCGCTGGCGGCGTTGTTCGGATTCTTTCTAAGTCTGCAGGGCGATTATGGCGGAGATGCTTTGATGCGACATAAAATCAGTGGCGTGGTTCTCAGTTGGATGTGTTACTTCCTCGTACTCCTGCAGCAATCTTCTTTGAAGCGATCGGTCTTTCTCGGACTTGGCGGAATTTCTTTGGCAGCACTCATCTTTGCTGGTCATACGGGATCAATTCTAACGCACGGAGAAAATTTTCTTTTAGAGCCGATGGTAGGTCCACCAGCGATATTGACAGCAGAGAATGCGTCGGTCTATGATTACGCCATTGCACCGATACTCGAAAAGAAGTGTTACACGTGTCATAACGAGGCAAAGGCGAAGGGCAAACTGGTTATGACAGATATCGCTCGCTTTAAAGCAGGCGGTGAACACGGAAAGGAATGGGTTGAAGGCAAGCCAGAGGAGAGTAGAATAATCAAATCGTTTTATCTGCCGCTTAAAAGCGACGAGCACATGCCTCCCGATGGAAAGCCACAGCTGACACCAATAGAAATCGCCACATTAAAAGCCTGGGTGAAATCAGGCGCAGACTTTACACGCAAACTTGAACAATTTCCAAAAGATGATTCCTTAAAGATAGTGGTCGCTGCGTTGATATCGAAAGCACCGGTGGAAGAGACCGAGAGAATTTATGCGTTTGAATCAGTTTCCGAGGATGTCATTGAGAAGATGAACACACCTTTCGTGAGCGTCTCGGCTATTTACCAGAACAGTCCTGCCTTGCAGGCGGAATTTTATGTACGCAAGGCATTCGATGTCAAATCGCTTGAAGCATTAACGGTAATTAAAAATCAATTGGTGTCATTGAGCTTGTCCAAGATGCCGGTAGATAATAAGGGGATTTCCGCCGTGAGTGGTTTTAAAAATCTTGAAGTATTGAACCTGAACTTTACCAATATCAGTGGAGAGGGATTGAAGCAGCTGGAGTCATTAAAAAACCTAAAGCTTTTGTCACTCTCGGGTACAACTGTTTCGGCTAAAGATCTTGGTCCGATATTAAAACTTCCCAATCTCTCCGAGCTTTATTTATGGAGCACAAAGGTGAATGAATCGCAGCGCGATTCGTTGACAAAGCTATATCCAACGATGGCAATTGCATTGAGTCAATTCAGGGATGAATCGGTGTTGACGTTAAGCAGACCGATGCTCGTCAACGAGGGGGTTATACGCCCTGATGAGGACGTCTTATTCAAACACCCGATGCCGGGCGTATCCATTCGGTATACTTTGGATGGAAGCAACCCCGATTCATTGAATGGAACGGTCTACGACAAACCCTTTCATTTTAAGGAAACTACTACGGTGAGGGCGATCGGTTGCAAAGACGGATGGTATTGCAGTGACGCTGTTGAAGTAATTTGTTTTATCAAAGGCATTACGCCCGACCACGTAGAGCTGCTCACCCATCCGGATCCTTCTTATCCGGGAGAAGGCGTTCAAAGCCTCACAGACGGAAGGAAAGGCGTAGCAGATGTCTTGAAAGAACCTTCCTGGCTTGGTTTCAGGAAAATACCATTTAGTGTTGGATTCAGTTTTGATGCTAAAGTACCAACGATCAAAAATATTGTAATCAGTTTTGCCAGAAATGTCGGAGCATACAGTGTTCCGCCAAAGGAAATCGAAGTTTGGGCTGGTAATGAAAAGGATAAATTAAGATTGATCAGAAAAGTTGAGCCACCACAACCGACCGGCTATGGGCCAGTGAAAGTAGACGCGCTTTCGATTCCGCTGGAGGCCGTGACTTACAAATATTACAAAATAGTTGCAACACAAGTTCCTGCTTTACCAAAGTGGCATAGCGGCAAGGGTGAGCGCGGTTGGGTTTTTATTGACGAGATGTTTATTTACGAATAGACCGCCACCTCTGGCCTGTGCGTAAAGCGATTATCTGGATTCATCTAAAGCGTTCTTATAAGTTCTTAAAGCACGATCCCGCGCTTCGGCGTGTTCAACGATTGCCTTTGGATAGTCGGAGGTGTCTTTTTCCGGCACCCAGTATCGAATGTATTCAAGATCGGGATCAAACTTCTCAGTTTGGAGATACGGATTGAAAACGCGAAAGTAAGGCGCGGCATCACATCCTGTTCCTGCTGACCATTGCCATCCACCATTATTGGCTGCAAGATCATAGTCCATCAATTTTTTACCAAAGTACGCTTCGCCCCACCGCCAGTCAATGAGCAGATGTTTAGTAAGAAAGCTAGCAACAATCATTCTCACACGGTTGTGCATAAATCCAGTTTCGTTTAACTCACGCATTCCAGCGTCGACAATCGGATAACCAGTTTGTCCATCGCACCAAGCCTTGAATTCCCTTTCATCATTTCGCCATGGTATTCTATCATAGGCTGGTTTAAAAGACTGTGTTACGATGTGAGGGAAGTGCCAGAGAATCATTTGATAAAACTCCCGCCATATCAATTCATTGAGCCAGGTTTGATTGGTTTGTTTCGCTAGGTGCACCAACTTCCGGATGCTCACGGTGCCAAAACGCAGATGAATACTAAGGCGTGTTGTTCCTTCTATAGCGGGATAATCGCGTGTCTTGTCATACGTTTTAATAATTGATTTTTTTACAATTCTCGGTGGAAATTCAATTTCAGATTCTTTGAATCCGATGTCCTTCAACGTAGGAAAGGGCAGAGGTTTACATTTTGCGAAATGGTCAACGTACGTCTCGGTGGGATAACTTTTGATACAGAAGTTGGTCAGCAATGATTTCCATTTTCTACTGTAAGGCGTAAACACCGTGTAAGGTAGTCCGTCACCTTTGAGCACTTCATTCTTTTCAAAGATGACCTGGTCTTTGAATGACTTAAAGAGCCCGCCGTTGTCGTGAATGATTTTAGATATAGATTCATCGCGTTTGCGCGCGTACGGCTCATAATCGTGGTTGGTGTAAATCACCGTTGCATCAATTTTCTTAAAGATCTCTATCGGATTGCCGGATAATACCAACAGGGAAGTACCATGACTTTCAAGTTCTTGCTTTAAGGTCTCGAGTGATTGAAGAATGAATTCCACACGGGCATCGATTTTGTCTTCAAGCTTGTCCAGAATCTCCGTATCAAAAATGAAGACGGGAAGCACATCCTTTTGTTCTTTTAATGCTCGAAAAAGTCCTGCATTGTCCGCAAGCCTGAGATCACGGCGCAGCCAGAATATTGTTGTATGCTCACTTACCGCAGTTAAATCTATCTTTCTCCAGATACTAGGTGCCAAAATGATATTTGTTGATGATCATTGTTAACAACAAGGTTAGAATTTTGTTCCGAGGTTAATAAGACATGGGGAAAGGATCGCGCTATTGCCCAAGGGCCTTTGAAAATTCCGGATGGTCAATAATAAATCTAAGCCACACAGTATACTTTTCCGGGTAGCGTTTCATGTCTTCCTGGAGCTCATCCAGACGCATAAATTTCCAGGCTTCCACTTCGTTTTTGTTGACGACCGGAACACCGTCGTAAGTGGCGATGAAAACATAATCAAGTTCATGCTCAATAAGATCGTTGTCTAGAGAAGCTTGATAAATAAATTTGAAAGCAAAAGCTGGATCGGCAGCTATTCCCATTTCATACATCAACCGCTTTCGAGTGGCTTCCTGCATCGATTCGTCTGGTCTCGGGTGACTGCAACACGCATTGGTCCAAAGACCACCGCTATGGTACTTGGACTTCGATCGTTTCTGCAGCAGCATTTTTCTTTGCGAATTAAAGACTAAAACAGAAAAAGCTCGATGCAAAACACCTCTTCGATGTGCCTCCATTTTTTCCAGGGTCCCAATCGCGTGATCCTGGTCGTCCACAAGAATTATGTCTTCCGTCAAATCAAGTGAAGTTGATGTTTTATAAATGAATTTGCCTGGAGTCGCGCTTGTTCTCTGTTATGAATGCTGATGCTTCTCCGTATTATCTCGGACGGTGTATTCATGATCTTCCTAAATAAGGCCTGATAATAGGCATAAGCAACGTAAAGTCCCAGTCTGGAAGTTTATGGCAGCGTCTCTGAGGCCATTCAGCGCACTTTCAAAATTTTTGACTGACGTATGCCCAGTCTTTTTTTGCAGGCTTCATCAAATTTTGTCACTTCTATGCCGGGGAAATTTGTTCGACCCACGCTGATGTAATTAGCCTGGATATCACACAGAAAGTTAATCTGCTGAAACACCGATCAAATGTTCATACATAGGACTTTAAATTCTCAAGGATGGTGATCACCCTGGCAAAATACCGCAAAACACATTAAGTGACAAGGTGGACAGAGCCGAGAAACGTACTGATCAAACGATTCAAGATCATGTTCAATCTGGAGAGATAGATCCATGCTATTTAAGAACTGATGTATCTAGGTTACTTCAATCTTGAATTCGCTGACCCTGCGATGAAAGCTACTGAGTATTCCTTATCCTTCGGCAATTGCTGGCGTATCTGAAGTCCTTTTCAAGTAGGTTGAAGCGTTCGGATATCGCGCCTAGGCCAGCCGGTATACAATTTTTTCATGCTTTGAAAAAGTAGCCTGATAGGAAGGATCAAACCGTATGCGCTGATCATAGTCGGCGGTGTTTTTCCGCCTTGTGAAAAAAAATGTCAATACATCTGGCATCCAATACCAAACTTCGACCCATGTTGAATTGAACCCTGATTCCTCAATCGTCTTAATCGTCCGCCATACGATGCATTTTCTTCATACACGGTTAATCGAATCCGGCCTTGGCAAGGAAGCATGCCGACAACAATACAGAAATCCCTTGACCCAATAATTCCAACGCTGCGCATCTACAACTTTCAGAAAACTTAATTAATAGCCAATCAAATTCTTTTGAACTTCTTTTCTGGCGTGAAAAATCCGATTCTTCACCGTACCGATGGGAATCTTTAGGTGATCAGCGATCTCATGATACTTGTATCCGCTGAGATGCATCTTGAAGGGCGTAAGAAGTTCTTCTTTGAGATTATTGAGATTTCTCCAGATCTCCTTGAACTCCATACTTTCCTGGGGCTGCTTAAATGTATCTTCCTCCCTGACACTTAGAACAATATGTTCCTTTGCAGCGCTGCTGGTGGTCATCATTCTCTGATTTTTCCGGTAGTTGTTGATGAAAGTATTACGCATGATCGTGAATAACCAGCCCTTTAGGTTGGTGTCTTCTTTGAATTTCTCCTTGTAAGTCAGCGCCTTCAGCATGGTATCTTGAACAAGGTCGTTGGAGTCCTCGCGATCGTGCGTAAATCTTCGGGTAAATGATTGTAGGGTGGATCGCATGCCTGCAATCTGTACTGTAAATTCGACAGTAGTCATATCTTGTTCATTTATTTAACACAAATGTTAAACAAAAATATCACAATTCAATATATAATGCCTTTTTTGTTCACTGTTTATTATTTAAGTATGAACAAAAAATCGCCACAAAAAGGCACCCCTAACCCTTTATCACACTTATTTTGAATAGATGCTCCTGGGGGCCTTAAAGGAGTGATTTGAATTCTAGGGGGCTTGAAAATGTCCTCAGGTTGTGAAGCTCAGGCATGTTTAAATTCCTGAGCTGATATCCGGACAAAAGAATACGACAGCTGGCAAAATCGTTGCTCACCTTGTTTAGATAGTCTTCAATGGGCATGGCCAAGGATGACGTGAGGCAACTAACGATCAATTGCGGAGCATGGTTCTTCGCGATGGATAGCAGGTCCCCATAGGGAACGCACTGACCTAAATAGAACGAACGATAACCATGTTTACGGCAGAGATAATGGTAAAAGAGCAGACCGATTTCATGTTGTTCCTGCTCTGGTAGATAAAGAACGGCCTTTTGTGATGATTTGTCCGGAATAGGCAACCCATCAATTGCTACGATAAGCTTTTGCCTGATCAGATTCGAAATGAAGTGTTCGTGGGCTGGGGTGATATTCTCGGTTTGCCAAAGGACACCGATCTTTTCCAGAAATGGATATACGATCTCTATGATGGTCCTTTCGAAATCGTATCGCAGGATAAGGTTGCTCAGTATTCTCTCAAAAACTGCTTCATCCAAATCAATCATCGCCACTACTAATTGATCAATGTGTACCTGAACATCATTCTTGCTCTCGCTTAACTGAAGAACTTTCTTAAACACATCATCAACTGACATATCGGCGATCTTCGAAATCTTTATGCCGTGATTGTTAAGCAGAGATACATTGATAATTTTTTTCAGGTCGTCATCAGAATAAAATCTGATATTGGTTGATGTTCGGGATGGCTCAATGATCTTATGTCGCTTCTCCCAGATACGGATTGTGTGAGCTTTGATACCTGAAAGTTGTTCGAGTTCCTTTATTGAATATTTGCCCATAGCCCTCCTTTAGGCAAGTTTAACAACTCAGCACTGAAATTGTTTAATTAATGGGAGAAATGATATTTTAAGGGCATGGGTGGTGTAGTATCGAAAGCGGGAAATGAATGGTTCGTAAGCAAGGGCTGGAAAGTTTTTCCATTCCAGGAAGATGCATGGAGGTCCTATCTGGAAGGAAGTCACGGTTTGGTCAATGCGCCTACTGGTAGTGGAAAGACCTACTCGCTGCTCGTTCCAATTTTGCTGGAGTTTATCAGGAATCAGCAGGGAAAGAAGACACCGAAGAATAATGGCTTGCAGGCGATTTGGATCACTCCCATCAGAGCGCTTTCAAAGGAGATTGAGTTGTCAGCGAATCGCGCGATAGAAGGGTTCGGTTTAAAATGGAGGGTAGGTGTGAGGTCGGGTGATACTTCCTTCAAGGATCGGCAAAAGCAAAAAGAAAATCCACCCGAATTTTTGATTACCACACCAGAAAGCCTTCATCTTTTACTGGCTCAAAAAGGCTACAAGGAATTCTTTAAGGATCTCAAAGCTATCGTAGCAGATGAATGGCATGAACTTATTGGATCGAAACGAGGAGTACAGATCGAACTAGCCCTATCAAGATTAAAGACAATTTCACCATCATTGAAAATCTGGGGAATCTCTGCAACCATTGGAAACATGGAGCAGGCATTAGAAGCGCTTCTCGGAAATTACTATCACGAGAAGAATTTCAAAGTAATCAAAGCAGACATAGAAAAAAAAGTTGAAGTTATTTCAGTATTGCCCGACTCATTGGAGCGTATGCCATGGTCGGGCCATCTGGGTATACAACTGCTTGATAAGGTTATTGAGATTGTTAAGAATAGCACGACGACGCTCATATTCACAAATACGCGTTCTTTCGCGGAGATCTGGTATCAGAAGATGCTTGACAAGGCACCCGAGCTGTCGGGACTTATCGCAATGCATCATGGCTCGATCAGTCAGGAACTCAGGACTTGGGTTGAAGATCAGCTTCACGAAGGAAAGTTGAAAGCCGTGGTATGTACATCGAGTCTTGATCTCGGCGTTGACTTTCGTCCGGTTGAAACAGTCATTCAGGTCGGCGGACCGAAAGGGATTGCTCGATTTCTTCAGCGTGCGGGAAGAAGCGGACATCAGCCTGGAGCCACCAGCAGAATTTATTTTGTTCCAACGCACTCGCTGGAGCTCATGGAGGCGGCAGCGATTCGCGAGGCCATGGTTAGAAAAGTTGTTGAAGAAAGAATCCCCTATGTTCGATCTTTTGACGTGCTTATTCAATATATGATTACCCTTTGTGTTTCGGATGGTTTTGAACCCGAAGAGATTTACAAAGAAATTCAAAGCACATTTTGCTATTCATCGGTTACCAGAGATGAATGGTACTGGTTGTTGAATTTCATCACTACGGGAGGTGATTCTTTGCAAGCCTATGATGAATACAGAAAAGTAGTGATCATCAATGGCATCTACAAAGTAGATAATCGCAACATTGCTATGAAGCACAGGCTTTCCATTGGTACAATTGTAAGTGACAGCTCACTGTTTGTTAAGATGCTATCCGGAAAGTATCTCGGAACGATTGAGGAATATTTTATATCACGACTTAATCCCGGCGATGTCTTTTGGTTTGCGGGCAGAAATCTTGAGCTCGTAAGAATCAAAGAAATGGAGGCACAGGTAAGAAAATCAAATCGGAAGTCGGGTAAGGTTCCATCGTGGCAGGGTGGCAGAATGCCACTGTCTTCGCAGATGAGTGAAATGATCCGCATAAAACTTGATGAAGCAGTGAATGGAACAGAGCACGATGTGGAAATGATATTTCTCAGACCGTTGTTCGACCTTCAACGTCAGCGATCTATGTTACCGGGCAAGAATGAATTTCTTGTCGAGTACATCCATACAACAGAAGGTTATCATGTGTTGATGTATCCCTTCGAAGGAAGATTTGTTCATGAGGGGCTCGCCGCGTTGATGGCCTATCGGATTGCCCAGATTCGTCCAATGACATTCTCGATCGCCATGAACGACTATGGATTTGAGTTGTTGTGCGATCAACCTATTCCGATCGATGAGGCTATTGAAACCAACGTACTGGGTATTGACAATCTCATGCATGATATTCAAGCCAGCATCAACTCTACTGAAATGGCAAGGCGCAAGTTCAGGGACATCGCGGCTATTTCCGGCTTGGTGTTCAAAGGATATCCGGGGAAGCCAGTGAAAGACCGTCACCTTCAATCCTCATCACAGTTATTTTTCAATGTATTTCATGATTATGATACCCATAACCTTCTGCTGCAGCAGGCATTTGAAGAAGTCATGGATTTTCAACTTGAGGAAGCCAGATTGCGTACAGCATTGACACGGATCAATCATCAGCGAATTGTGATCACAAGACCTGATAAGCCTACACCATTCGCTTTTCCTATTATGGTTGATCACCTTCGTGAAAAATTGACTACTGAGAAACTTGAGGATAGAATTAAGAGAATGGCAATAGACTACGCTGAGTAATGCATTGCAGAGTTTTTCGAAGTGATAGCGAAGAAAGTCGGGCGAGGATCTCACCATCTCTCTATAAACCTGTTAGCGCTCAAGAATCAGCAAGTATATTATAATAGTTTCATTGAGGGGTTAATATCGATTACAACTTTTACCAAGCCCTCTATAGGCATTGAAACAGATTCATAACCCTCCTTTCTGAAAATCAATGCTGTGTTCCTTAGTTTCGGATTCAACAATACCTCAAAGAATCCTCCAGGGCCAGAGGTTGCTATAAGTTTGTTATTTGCCAGATATACGGAAACTCCCTCTATTGGCTCATTGCTTCCAGTTTTTATAACAGATCCCTTTACAACAAACTTATTTTTATAGAGATCACGTTTAGGCACGTTGTAAACAAAACCGTCTTTGATGTGCTTTAGATATTCCTGCATCGGCATTAAACCCATCTGCTTCCTTCGATATTCGACAGCCGGTTCATTTGCAATTGGATAAATGTGGACGTTGCCGCCAGCATCCATATTCATCTGAGATCCATAGATCTGAAATTTGCCTTGATACATATTGGTTCTGTCGATGAGCAGGGCCAAGTCGGCGGGTCGTGCTTTCTTGCGTGCTACTGCTGCTTCCATCATCGGCAGATATTTCAATTGCTTTTCAAGTGTAGCATGCTGTATTACGTAAAACAGCGCGCCATTGGCATCATTGGAAGTTTCGGCTGGTCCCAACCAACCATAGCGATCAAGAATTTCGGAAACGATGAGGTAATTGATCGAGTCCTGAGTATTTATCTTTTTTAAAAGCGTGATAAACTCTGGTGAATTGTAGCCAAACTTGTTTTGTACCGAATCCCACTTCGATCGATAATGTTGGTCGTTGAATCCAACCTTTTCCAGAACCTGAGTAAGACTATCGAAATTTATATCCTGTGCATGGGCGGCAAGCACTGAAAAACCAATCACAATCAAGTGAATTAAAACATAACGCATGTATGAAGATAACATTTTGAATTGCACCTGGGTCCATACTTCGTTTTTAACAACCGAAGAATTTCGATGGTTGCCTGACCCGAAGGCGAGATTAGAAGTCACGCTCCAGACCATGAATCATTTACACTTTACCATTGTCAAAGCAGCGCTCTGAACAGAAGAAATAAGGTCCCTGCCATGATCATCACAACAGGAAGTGTCAAAAGCCACGCAAGCAGAATATTACGCACTGTCTCGGGTTGCAGATTCTTCACACCTCTGTTGGCAACCATGCTTCCGGCGATACCAGAGGATAGGACGTGCGTTGTGCTCACGGGAAGACCAAGTTGACTGGATATACCGATTGTACTGGCTGCGACAATTTCTGCACTTGCGCCCTGTGCATAAGTAAGATGTTCTTTGCCGATTTTCTCACCAACCGTTTTAACAATGCGTTTCCAACCTATGGTCGTACCCAGCCCAAGTGAAATCGATATCATAACAAGCACCCACGATGGAGCATAGTCGGTGACTTTTCTAACATTTTTTAATTCATCTGAAAGCGCCTTCTTTTCGATGTCGCTGAGTCTGACTTCTGGCTTCTTGGCGATGGCAGAAACATGACGGTCCATGATCATAATATCCTTACGCACCAGAAACCTCTCTGGCTTTGGAATAACTGCCATATCTACAACACCCTTAAATCGTTGTTGCAGACGCTGCGTGATTGCTATTGCCTCTGTAAGCGAACTACGATCCGGTGCAGATAATGCTGTCTCGTCCATTGAATTGATGACCTGTTCAATATGCGACAACGACTGCGGAAGTTTTGTCGGTGAGAAATTCTGATTCAATGCGAAATGGGTTGGCACGATTCCAATCAGAATCAGAAGTATTAGTCCAACTCCTTTTTGTCCGTCGTTTGATCCGTGAAAGAAACTCACCAACGTACAGGTTAGGATTAAAATGCCACGAATCCAGGTCGGTGGCGCTTTATCTTTTTTTGGCTCTTTAAATAAGCTATCACCATAAGATGTCTTCTTGGTCAGCGACCTGATAAGATACATCAGCACGATCGTCATAGTGAAACCGAACAGAGGTGAAATTAAAAGTGACAGGCCAATTTTTTTTGCTTCATTCCAATTAACGGCCTCGCTCGCGACATCGGGTAATAGAGAGTATGCCAGTCCAACTCCAAGTATTGAACCAATCAATGTATGGGAACTTGAGCTCGGAATTCCCAGATACCAGGTCAACAGATTCCAGAATATTGCTGTGATCAGCAAAGCCAGTACCATCGCCAAACTGTGTGATAGATTTTGATCGACCAGCGTTTCAACGGGAAGCAGATTGATGATCCCTACAGCTACAGCAATGCCTCCTGCAAACACCCCGAGAAAATTAAACAGCCCTGACCAGATTACTGCGGCCCATGGTTTTAACGAATTTGTATAGATTACCGTAGCCACAGCGTTGGCGGTGTCATGAAATCCATTAACAAATTCAAAGGAACATGCTGCCAGCAAACATAAAACAAGCAGCGCCGAGTGGGCGAGGTCTAAATCGAACATAAGGGCATAATTCGCTGTCGCAATCTAGGGTTAAATACCATGCGCGTTGTTAAGTCTATGTTAACTTTTTTCAATAAAATGGACTTTCCTGTTTGTAAAATTCTGATAATCAATTAATTGAATTTCCGGACGCGATTATGTTCCAATTTATTAGATTGCCGAGTGATGAACACGGAGATCTTTGGCGAGCAACTGGTGCTACATCCGCAAAAGGCAGTTTTCTGGCCCTCCAAAAGCATTCTTTTTTTAGCGGATCTTCACCTGGGGAAGATCAATCACTTCAGGCGTGCCGGTATTCCCGTTCCAACCAAAGCTAACAACAAGAACATCGAACAGATCATTGATCTGGTGAACAAAACGCATCCCAGCCGTTTCATTTGTCTGGGCGACTTGTTCCACAGTCATTATAACCCTGAGTGGGAGGTGTTCGGCGAACTCGTCAGGCATTTCCACAATACTTCTTTCGAACTTGTGATGGGAAATCATGATATCATGAGCGATCAGCAATACAAACGCAAGGGTATAGTCGTCCACAATGATCTGAAGATAGAACGTTTCATATTCACCCATCATCCGCTGGAGAAAGTTGAACAGGATTTATACAATATCTCTGGCCACATCCATCCAGGTGTGAATATGAGAGGTCTTGGTCGGCAGTCAGTGACGTTACCTTGTTTCTATTTCGGAGAACGTGCCGGCTTGCTTCCGGCTTTTGGAGAGTTCACCGGACTAGCACGAATCAAACCAAAAAAGAAGGACAAGGTTTACGTAATCGCGGAAGACAAAATCATCCCCATCAATTCCAATGAATAAATATTTGGTTTTCAAATTTCTTGTATTGTTGTCGATAATCAACACGCAGGCGCAGGACACTACGAGGATATCTTTGCTTTTTGGTGGTGATGTAATGGGACACGATTCTCAGATAAGTGCAGCTTATGACGCGACGAAAAAGGCATATGATTACGAGCCGTGCTTTCAATTTGTAAAAGAACTGGTATCATCGCCTGACCTTACCATTGCTAATCTCGAAGTGACGCTCGCAGGCCCTCCTTTTAAAGGGTATCCACAATTCAGTTCGCCGGATGCGTTAGCAGTAACCCTTAAGAACAGCGGATTCGATGTACTTGTTACGGCCAACAACCATTGCGTTGATCGCGGTAAAAAAGGATTGGATCGAACGATCTCAAGACTTGACAGTCTTGAGATCCCTCACACTGGAACTTTTGTTGACACCATCTCGCGCGTGAGTTTGAGTCCTTTAATGATCCGAAAAAATGGATTTAACCTCGCGTTGCTTAACTACTCTTACGGCACCAACGGACTGCCTATTCCCAAACTAAGTATCGTGAATCTTATTGATACCGCACTGATCAGAAAAGATGTCGAGTATGCCAAGACCCTTAAACCGGATGCGATCATCGTTTTTACCCACTGGGGAACAGAATACGAGAGCTTACCGTCGGCATGGCAAAAGCGATTGACTGACTTTTGTTTCAATCTCGGGGTTAAACTCGTTATCGGTTCACACCCCCATGTCATTCAGCCAATGGAGTGGCGTAAGGAGACTGATCAATTTGTGGCGTACTCGCTTGGTAATTTTGTATCAGGACAACGGAAGCGCTATACGGACGGCGGCGCTATGGCTTATATCGAATTGGAAAAAATATCGTATCATCCTGACAGTGCCGTGACCACAATAGTTAACGCCGAGTATTATCTTGAGTATGTTTATAAAGCGTCCGATGCATCAAAAGACTACTACGTTATCCCTGTATTGCCATCGGCAACTGTTGCAAGGGCCTTTGTTAAAGATACTGTCTCAGTTGAAGCGATGCGAATATTCGTGGAAGACTCCAGATCGTTGTTTTCCAAACACAACAAAGAAGTTTTGGAAAGAGCTTATCTTCCTGCGAAGTATGAGAAGGTTACTCTGGAAGTTCGATGATTTTATCAACGACGACGTCGGCGGGGGCTTCCTCCGCCAGATTTAATGATCACGCCAATTGAGAATTCCAGACCTGTAAAATCGATCTTGGCATCTGGGAACGCCGCGGCCTTTGTTTCAATTGTACCGTTGCCTCCAGCATAAGTACCCATCAATGGAAATTTAGAATCACCCACGAGGTAATTTGTTTCAAGTGAGATGCCTACCTGCTGCGTCACATAAACCGTGAGCTCTGCGCCTCCATGATAACCCCATCCTGGTTTGTTCTTAAAAGTCAGATCACTGTTGGCAACCTCCCAACCTTCGTATTTCCTCAACGCACGATCAAAGTTTCCATAGTTAAGGCGTTGACCGAAACCATAAAATCCAAAAACGCCCCCTTTAATATCGAACTCAACCACCGGTCCTTTAAACTGCACAACAAGTTCGACAGGAACAAGCATTGTAAAGTTTGGACCGACAAGAGCATCTTTAGTTGCGAAGGGTAAGCCTTTAACATTTAGTCCGGACATTCGGTAAAGCGAGCCACCCGTTTCAATGGCAAGAAATCGATTAATGTCAAATCCTACGCCACGGATAGAGAACGGACTGATCGGAGTGGAGAAGTATCCGTTCTTTGGGATGAAGTAAGAAAACGAAAGGCCGAAGTCTTGGGCCTGGGAATAAAAGGAGAGAATGATTAATACAAAAAGGGGAAGTAGAAATTTTGGGAGATTTTGTTGAGCGGGCTGGTCTTGAAGTGTAGTAATTCGACGCAGGGGCTCCGAGGCGGTAGACTCAGCTTCTACATCATACGCCAAAGCTGAGTCTACCGTTTCGGACTCGATGCGGTTTAGACCTATCGTGCTTTCTTCGGTTTTTTCTTGCGTCCCAGTTGTTGACATTTTTCCGTCAGTTATTAACTACACCACGTCCTTCAAATGATCCTTCAATGCTTTCATGAGCACTGTGTTCTCTTCCTTGTTGATGTCTCTAAGAACTGATAGCCTTAGCGTTGCATCTTTGGTACTTTTTCCAGGATAAATTCGTAAATCCAATACGTAAAGATAGCCCTACATTGCACCGAAACTACACGATTCATTCGAAGGATCAATAATTGCGACGAGCATCTTTTGACTCCTGATCAATGGATGATATACGAAACTCAATTCGGATAAGGCTTACTCCGGGTAACATCACCAACCAAGTTTTTAAGTTTTGTTATTTGACCATACCCAATAATTCCAAACAACTAAAAACTCTTCAAAATCAGAATATAAATTCTGGGACTATCCAAACCCGATAAGAAAGTTATGATCATTGAACTGGCTCCTTTCAATCTGGAGAGTGATCGCCTCTACGATTCTGTAGCACCGGATCTTGTCCTGGCGATCAACAAGCAGATATCGTATCGGCCAGAGAAAAGACAAATTCCGGCGATGAATTCTCCTCAAAGCATGCGCCTGCCGGATTTTACAGAATATGAACCAGGATATATCCTTCCTGCAACATATTAGCGGACAGCTTGTTGGAATATCGAAGATTACAACCGAACTAATGAAAAGAATGGCTTCCTTTGCCGAAAAGGATATTGGCGCAGGAAGTCAGATTGTGGACGATGAGGATGTATTGGTCGGCTCGTCTGCCAAACACGAAATCTTCACGAAAGTGATTCACGATATTGCGTAGAGCAAAATAGATGATTAAAACCATTTGGAACATGCTTCGAACGAAGTGTACCCCAAATATTAGAACGAACCAAAATGGGCTCCGGATTAAACGAGGCGTCACTACACTATAGTTGATTTATGATACAAAGGCTAGGGCTCTTACTTGCAGGATTTTTTGCCTGGACTATATTCTTTTTAATTGCCCGCGCGTTGTTTCTGGTCTATCATCAAAATCTGCTACACGAACTTCCGTGGAAGGATATCCTTCTGATCTTCACACATGGAATAAGAATGGATCTTTCCATGGCCGGATACTTTTCTCTTTTACCCGGTCTGCTACTGGGAGTGCTTTATTTCCGAACTGGGATTCAGCTCTGGCCTTTGTGGATCGGATATCACGCGCTGATGCTGTTCATATCAAGTTTCATCATCGTTCTCGATTTTGAACTTTATAGATATTGGGGATTCAGGTTGGATGCAACTCCTTTGTTGTATATGAGTAAGGAGGCTATGGCTTCAGGGGATACGTTGCGATCGATACTTCTTGTTGCTTATTTCTTAGTCATTTTCGTAATAAGCGTTTTCCTCTTCTCGCGGATGTTTAAGTCAAAGTTCTTCGCATTGCGTGCAACTTCTATTATCAGCGCTCCCGTTCTGGTCGTGGCGACCGCATTAATGATCGTGCCGATTCGGGGAAGCTTTGACGTGGCGCCAATGAATACTGGTTTTGTGTACTTCCATGACACCAGCGTTTTTGCCAATCACGCCGCCGTGAATGTCGTTTGGAATTTTTTATACGCTGTTCAGAAAATGAATAGGTTAAAGTATTCAGACCATTACTTTGGCAAAGAAAAAACCAATGAATATTATAGCGAGTTGTTTTTAAAACCAGACAGTACATCGCATCTGCTGAAGACAACGAAACCGAATATCGTTATCGTGGTCCTTGAAAGCTATACGTCGGGTATGATCTCAGCGGTAGGTGGACTTCCGGAGATCACGCCAAATTTTAATAAGCTTGCAAAGGAGGGAATCCTGTTCGATAACTTTTATTCAGCAGGGGATAGAACTGATAAGGGGGTTGTGGCTATCCTAAACGGCTATCCATCGCAGCCCGTCACGTCAATCATCAAAGACGCGAAAAAGACACAGGACATCCCTTATCTGAACAAAGTCTTCAAAGATCACGGATATACAACTGAATTTACATACGGGGTTAACGTGAATTTTGCGAACTTCAATTCGTATCTAATCAATGGCAAGTTTGATCACGTAACCCATAGCCTTGATTTTCCTCAGGAATTAAATACAAGTAAATGGGGCGTCCACGATGAGTATGTGTTTGCTAAGTTCTTCGATGAGCTACAGCTTGCAAAACCTCCATTCTTCAAGGTCATAATGACTTCGAGTTCCCATGAACCATTTACGGTACCTATGGAAACGGTGATACAAGGCGACGACGAAAAAAGCAGATTTTTGAATTCCGCATATTATACTGACAAATGTTTTGGCGAGTTCATTGCGAAAGCAAAGGAGTCAGCCTGGTGGCAAAATACATTGATCGTCGTTACGGCAGATCATGGGCATCCTTATCCGAATAATCCGGGTGTTTCAAATCCCGACAAATTTAAAATTCCAATGTTGTGGCTCGGCGGGGCGTTAACCAAATCTGATACTGTTATCCACACCGTTGCTGGTCAACCAGATATTGCGAACACTGTCTTATCGCAGGTCAATCTGTACGATCCAGCTTTCATATTCAGCCATGATATTCTTGCGCGGAATTATGATCCGTTCGCAATATTCGTCTTTAACAATGGCTTTGGAATGATCAGGCCCGATAGAAGATTTGTCTTTGATAACGTCGCTAACAAACCCATTTTGGAGAAAGGCGCTACGGCAAAAGACGTTGAAGAGGGAAAAGCGTACATCCAGAAAATGTACTGGGATTATAATTCGCGATAACGCCTTTGTTCCTATTGGTTTAATCTATAAGCGCACAGCCAACTCAAAAATTTAAGCAGATGTCCCGCGTCGGCTGAAAGGTTGCATGCAAAAATAGTTTTAAGGTTGATTTTTATGGCTACCAACGTGTTCGGATAAAAATCGAGGCGTTAATATAATTAAGTGCTGTCGGATCTATAATTTGGGATGATCATTAACCCTGCTTTGACATGGACAAGTTTTATATCCTTACAATTCCCCTGTTTTTATTAATCTCATGCAGTGAGAAGCAAAAGCCTGCAGATCTCGTGATCCGGGGTGGCAAAATCTATACAATGTCATCCGACAAACCGTCGGTCGAGGCGTTGGCGATTAGCGGAGATCGGATTATTGCAGTAGGAACAAATGATGAGATCAAACGCTACGTTGGAGATGATACCAAAGTTGTTGACCTCGCTGGAAAAGTAGCAACACCCGGTTTTATTGAAAGCCATGCGCACCTTATGGGTGTAGGATTCAACGAGTTGGATCTAGATCTGATGAATGTTAAAAGCTTTGACGAAATCGTAGAACTTGTGCAGGCTGCAGTGGCAAAGTCTAAACCCGGTCAGTGGATTATCGGCAGGGGATGGCATCAGGAGAAATGGGATGTGAAGCCTGACAAAATGGTTAAAGGCTTTCCTGTCCACAATAAGTTAAGTGAGGCGGCGCCGAATAACCCGGTCTTTTTAGGACATGCTAGCGGTCATGCCGCTATCGCCAACGCTAAGGCTATGCAAATCGCCGGAGTGAACCAGCTGTCAAAAGAAAAGCTGCTTGCAGAAGAAGGCGAGGGTGGTGAGATTATCCGGGATGAATCGGGCAATCCGACGGGCTTGTTTAATGAAAGAGCAATGTCGTTAATCAGTGATCATATTCCACAGAATTCTTCCGAAAGAAATCAACAAGCGCTTGACCTTGCACTGAAGGCTTGCCTCAGGTATGGGATCACAAGTTTTCATGATGCCGGCGCCTCGAGAGAAACCATCGATTTGTATCACAAATTCAAGGCTGATGGAAAACTTAGTGTAAGACTATACGTCATGATCACCGGCTCCGATCGGGACTTGGTTTATGAGTTGCTCAAGAAGGGTCCGGAAATAGATACCACAGGGTCGCTCACGATCAGATCGATTAAGCTTTATTGTGATGGCGCCCTTGGATCGCGAGGTGCATGGTTGCTAGCGCCCTACGAAGATCGAAAGGATTTTTACGGTATGGCTACACTATCAATGGATACCATACTTAAAACTTCACAACTTGCGCTTCAACATGGCTTTCAGGTTTGCTCACATGCAATTGGTGATCGCGCAAATCGTGAAGTGTTGGATCGTTATGAAGCAGCATTGAAGAAAGACAACACAGTCGGCAAGGATCATAGATTTCGAATTGAACATGCTCAGCATATTGATCCGGCCGACATCCCTCGATTTGCAAAACTCGGTGTCATCGCTTCAATGCAGGCGATACATATGTCATCGGATCGGCCGTGGGCTATCGAGCGCTTAGGCGACAAGAGAATTGTTGAGGGCGCTTATATGTGGCAGTCCTTGTTAAAGTCGGGCGCCAAAGTGATCAATGGAACGGATGCGCCTGTTGAACCCATAAATCCGATCCCATGCTTTTATGCATCGGTGACCAGAAAAACTTTGAAAGGTCAGCCCGAAGGTGGCTATGAGGCTAAAGAGAAAATGACCCGTGAACAGGCCTTGCGCTCGTATACACTTGACGCAGCTTACGGCGCCTTTGAAGAAAAGATCAAAGGCTCTCTCGAAGTCGGGAAGCTAGCCGACATCACAATTTTTACGAAAGATATTATGAGCATTCCTGAAAATGAGATTCTGACAACGGAAGTAAGCGCCACGATTGTCGGTGGAAAAGTAGCCTACGAAAAACATTAGAAGGAACAATCACCAAAGAAGAAGGCCCGCTTTAAGCGGGCCTTCTTCTTTAGCACAAAAGTAAATGAATATTATTTCGTTTTGAGGTAGGTCATTGCTTTCGCTTTCACCATTTCGCGATCGGCAGTGATGGTTGGGTCACTATAGACGTGCTGAGATACTTCGGCCACAACAGCTTTTTTGAATCCTAATTTTTCAGCGATGTGTTGACAGAACACAATTTCACTTCTGAATACCTGGCCATCCATTTTCATAAGTTGGATCAAGTGATAGAGGTGTTCAAACTTTTCGTCATCAGTCAACGTATCGATGCCGCCTATTGGTCTGGGATTTTTCAACAATACATCAATATCGTCTTTACTGAGACCGTTGGCAGTACCAATCGTGTGGATAAGTTTGGACTCGCGTGCAGCAATATTGCTATCGCTTGCAGCCAGGTTGATGAGAACGTTTAATTCAGCTTTCTTATCGAAGATCATATACCCTGGTTTAATTAAAGTACAAATTTTGGCAATCCTGCTTTGATTTTTAGCGTAAAATACGATGATTTGGTACATGTGACAAAATAAATTGGCATCCAGTACTCCCCATGCAACTCTTTATATCGACACTTGTCATTAGCTCAAATAACGTAGTAAAATGAAGAAATTTCTGGCTTTAATGTTCCTGACAGGTATTGTGGCCAACGTTCTCGCCCAGGAGTCCGAGACGCGCAACATAGGTTCTTTTACCGGGGTGAAAGTTTCCCAGGGTATTGATGTTTATCTTACAAAAGGCTCGAAGGAGAGCGTAAAGGTTGAAGTGGTTGGAACGAGTCTTAGTAATGTCTTAACAGACGTTTCTGGAAGCTATTTGAAAGTTCGCATGAAGGATGGAAACTACCACGGAAGGGTAGACGCTAAAGTTTATGTAACTTATACGAAGATAGAAAAGCTGTCCGCCAGTTCAGCAGGAAGTATTTATACACAAGGCGTTTTGGAATCTTCAAACCTTGAGATCAGCAGTGCGAGTGCTGGTAATGTTGAAGTTGAAGTTACATCGGAGTCAATATCAGCCAGTGCCTCAAGTGCTGGAGAAATCGAAATAAAAGGGAAAACAGCAAATTTTAGTGCCGATGTTTCTAGCGCAGGTGAGATCGATGCTTACGATCTGGAATCCAAAAGCGTTAGTGTAGAATCTTCAAGCGCGGGGTCAGCCAAAGTGAATGTCGCAGATGCGCTGGTCGCAAATGCCAGTAGCGGCGGTAGCATCCGTTACCGCGGGAATCCATCCAAATCAATTACAAACTCCAGTAGCGGGGGATCCGTAAAGAAGTCAAACTAATTCTGGTGCTTTTTGCACGCGGCCATTGGTCTGACCATTGGCGCTATGAGTTTAAATATTAAACTGATCGCGTCTGATGGAGATGTCACCAAAATCAGATCTACTCACCCAATATCTGAAATCGTATTCAGACTCATGTAAGCAATCCCGCGCATCGCGAAGGATCGCTGGCGCACACGTTTTAGGGCTCACTTGAAATCTAGATGAAGCACTAAAATATATTGATATTCAGAATGTTAATAAAAGAGCGCGTCTTTCCAGACTTGTGTTCCTGTCCTGTGAATTTGATAATCACTTTGATGATTCCCGTGGCAAAAAACTAAAAATGTGGTTCGAATTTCAATGTGGTTTAAAAAATTGCGATATTTTTGGACAACATTACCTCAAAATACAACCACTTATGGCGCAATTAAGATTTGAAGCTTTGAAGAAACTCAGCGATCGTGTTCGTGTTCACGTCGACGCTCCTGACCCCAATGTTTCCAAGTTCTATGGAATAAACGTTTATGGCGGGGAACAGATGCGTGGTACATTATCACCCGCTGTCTATAAGAAGGTTACTTCGGCAATCAAAAATCACGAGAAGGTAGATGACGTAACAGCAGACGCAGTAGCCTCAGCAGTGAAGTCTTGGGCAATAGCCAAGGGCGCTTCCCACTTCACGCATTGGTTTCAGCCGATGACAGGAGGAACTGCTGAGAAGCATGATTCTTTTTTTGATGCTATTTCAGGTATAGAGAAATTCAAAGGAAGTGAGCTGGTACAACAAGAACCTGATGCTTCTTCTTTTCCGAGCGGAGGTATTCGGAGTACCTTTGAAGCGCGCGGTTATACTGCATGGGATCCTACATCGCCGATGTTTCTGTATGGCAGCACACTTTGTATTCCTACTATTTTCGTCTCTTATACCGGTGAAACACTGGATGCAAAGGCGCCACTTTTGAAAGCACTCAAGGCAGTAGATGTCGCGGCTACAAAAGTTTGTCAACTATTTGACAAAGACATTCAGCACGTGGTAGCGTCGCTAGGTGCTGAACAAGAATATTTCGTTGTAGATAAGGCATTGTTTGATGCGCGCCCTGATCTGGTGATGGCTGGTCGTACTGTTTACGGCCATGCTCCTGCAAGAGGCCAGCAAATGGAAGATCACTACTTTGGATCAATTCCTCCACGCGTCTATGATTTCATGAAAGACTTTGAGATCGAATCATGGAAACTTGGAATCCCTGTAAGAACAAGACATAACGAAGTCGCGCCAAGCCAGTTTGAGGTAGCACCATTGTTTGAAGAGGTGAACGTCGCCAACGACCATAACCAGCTGATGATGGATGTGATGGCCAGAGTAGCAGATCGTCACAACCTTAGGATATTGTTTCATGAAAAGCCATTCGCCGGTCTTAACGGTTCGGGCAAACATAACAACTGGTCATTGATTACTGATACGGGAGTTAATCTCTATGCGCCAACAAGCAGCGCACGTGATAACCTCATGTTCCTCACATTCTTCATTACAACAATTAAGGCTGTGCACGAATATGGTGACCTTTTGAGAGCCAGTATTGCAACGCCTGGAAATGATTTCCGTCTTGGTGCCAATGAAGCACCTCCGGCAATCATGTCAGTATTTATAGGTTCACAAATGACCGCCGTGCTGGATGAACTTGAAAAGAAAGGTGGTAATGTAAAGATCGAGAAGGGTGACAACATGTATATGAAATTGGGTATCGACCAGATACCTGAGATCATCCTGGATGCTACTGATCGTAACCGTACTTCTCCTTTCGCGTTCACCGGTAATAAATTCGAATTCCGCGCTGTTGGTGGTGCAGACAATTGTGGTACGGCAATGACTGCGTTGAATACCATTGTTGCTGAACAGTTGGAGAATTTCTACGAGGCTGTTTCCAAAGAGATTGAGAAGGGTGAAGAAAAGCGAATGGCAGTAGTTGGCGTACTTCGTAAGTATATTACTGAATCAAAAGCTGTTCGATTTGAAGGCGATGGATATTCTGAAGAGTGGGTTAAAGAAGCAGAGAAGCGTAAGCTGGGCAATGTGAAGAATATGGTCCGTGCACTAGACGCTTACCTGACTGACAAGTCGTTGAAGTTGTTTGAAAAGCATGGAGTTATGAGCCATAAGGAAAATGAAGCCCGCGTGGAAATCAGACTTGAGTCATATATTAAACGCGTTCAGATTGAAGCACGTGTGATGGGTGACCTTGCTATGAATCACATTGTGCCAACTGCAATTGATTATCAGACCAAATTGATCACCAACGCCAATGGACTCAAAGGTCTTGGCATCGACAATTCTGCAGTAACTCAAACCATCAAAGAGATATCCGGACACATTGATACCATCAAGACAAATGTTCGCGCGATGGTTGAAGAGCGGAAGCGCATCAACAAAATATCAGATACTCATAAGCGTGCGATCGGTTATTGTGATGATATTAAAGAGAAGTATTTCGAAACGATCCGCGATTCTGTTGATAAACTTGAATTGTTGGTAGACAACGAAGACTGGCCACTTGTAAAATATCGCGAACTGCTATTCCTCAGATAATACGGATCTCACTTCCGTAACATCAACCTGTCGTATTAGAAGCCGTCGAAAGACGGCTTCTTTGATTAAAGGTAATATCTTGAAGGGCCGGCAAGTTTTCAATCTGATCTAATGGGCTGCGCCGGATGTATGCGTGCACGCTTTGTCCACACCCGCTGCGAGCTCTTGCACTCCTCCTGCATACTTCTTCCTGTTTTTATTTGGACGCTCTGAACACGTGTATGACTACCGTCCAAGTCGTCGGCCTTAGTCGCTGCTTCTATAGACGGTCTATCCTGTTTGGTCGTCTCACCAATGACAGCTTGCAATTCGTTAAGTCCATACTATCTTGAAACTAAATCTATTGTATGAGGATACTATCCATGATAGCGTTGGTGTTAGTGACGATTCCGTCAACGGCGCAAAAGAAAGTATTGAAGAGAATTGAAGCTGAAGTCACTGGCAAAGATGCCGGCGCACATATTTCATTTCTGGCGGCAGACCAAATGCGTGGAAGAAACACCGGATCGCCGGAGTTGGATATCGCTGCCAACTATATCGCTACGCAATTCAAATTGTATGGGGTAAAGTCTCCGCCTGCCTTGAAAGGCTATTTTCAGGATGTAGAACTTCAAAAAATTATGAAGCCTACTACCGGCAAATTTTTGATCGACACGTCTGCGTTTACCTTGGGCAAAGATCTTCTTTTTGTAAGTGGATCTTCTATCGACAAGCAATCAGATATTGTTTTTGCAGGGTACGGCTCGAGCGAAGACTTCGAAAAAGTAGCTGTGAAAGGTAAAGTAGTCGTGGTTTATGCGGGCGCCGAAGGAAAGGCTGATGTTGGCGAGGCGTTGATCACGCTGGGTCCCGAGAAACAATCTCAAGCGTATTCCCGCGGGGCGATTGCGTTGGTGGAGATATTCGCGATTCCAGGCGTACCGTGGCAAGGGATTTCCAATTTCCTTTCCGGGCAGAGGCTCTCGATGCGCCCCAAAATTGCAGGCACGATCCCACACTTATGGTTAAGAAATTCCACGCGCTTTGGATTATCCGATCTATTGAAAACAAAAATGAGCAAAGGACAAATTGAGTTAAAAGTAAATCCACCAATATTCATTCACAGCAATAATGTTATTGGTGTTATAGAAGGTACTGATCCAAAGTTAAAAAATGAGTGGATCGCGGTGAGCGCGCATTATGATCACGTTGGTGTGAGGAGAGGAGTAGGAGACGATTCGATCTACAACGGCGCGCGAGACAACGCTATAGGTACTGTCGCTGTACTGGAATCGGCTCGATACTTTAGCAGACATCCTCCAAAAAGATCTATCGCTTTTATTGCCCTTACGGCTGAAGAAGTCGGTTTGCTCGGAAGTGCATGGTATGCGGAACATCCCGTTATTCCGTTAAAACAAACTGTGTTCAACTTTAATTGTGACGGCGCCGGTTACAACGATACAACTTTAATCTCTGTCATTGATTTGAATAGAACGAGCACGGATCAAATTCTTAAGAAGGCGGCGCTTAGTCAGGGGTTAGTACTCAAAGGTGATCCTGCACCAGAGCAAAAACTATACGACCGCTCGGATAACGCCAACTTCGCGATGAAGGGGGTTCCCGCCGTCAATATTTCTCCGGGGATCAAGGCGTTCGATCAGGAACTTTTTAAGTATTACCACCAGCCGGCCGATGAATATGAATCTTTGAACATGCATTATCTACAGAGGTTTTACAGGTCATTTGTTTATGCACTGTATTTGCTGAGTGCAGAGCCAACGAAGCCAACTTGGAAAGCTGGCGACAAATATGAGCAAGCTGGTAAGGCACTGTATGGGATGTAATGTCAGTGAACAGCGTATTTCTTGCCAGCTTCACCGCTAAGCATATGGATGATGGCGTCGTGAATTAATTCCGGATTGCTCCAGGGAACGAAGTGGTCCATATTGCTTTTATAGACAACCTCGACTGGAGCGCTCACCAACATCTTCCTTGCAAACTCGGCATTATCAGCGGGCACGAGTGAGTCTTTCTTTCCTTGTATAACAATCACAGGACATCTTATATCTGCCCACAATGGAATCATTTTTTCAAGCTCAGGTTTGAGATGATAAATTTCTTCATTCGACGCCCTGAAGGAACGGGGCAGAAGCCAGCTTAGAAACGGTGTGGCTAGTGGCGCGCGAAACCATGTTTCATTTGGCTCAAGTTCGGGATCAATAGAGCCGGCGACGATGATCAAGCCATCGACCAGTTCGGGATAATCCATCGCCATTCTCGCGATTAACGGACCGCCTAGTGAGTGTCCTATCAGAATGATAGGACGATTCTGTTTATACTTTTCCAGTATGGGCTTGAGTATTTCGGCCTGACGGTGAAGTGACATCTCTCCGATCCCAAAGTTTGAATATCCAAACCCCGGTCGGTCGGTGGTCACTAGTAATCCTTTGCTGAGCAGGCTCGAATCAGCCAGAAAGTGGATGAAGGCACTCAGGGAGCCTGGTGATCCGTGGATAAATAAAATCAATGGCTTGTTAGGATCGCCGGCTTCCACGTAATGAATTTTCCTGTTCTCAAATTCATAACTGAGTTGTTGAGCCGTAATATTCTTCTGCGAAAAGTAGGAGTCAACTTCCTGCGGACTCATTCTGAAAGTCATACAAGAGTTCAGCATAGCTGCGTAAACCAGAAAGGAGAGGAGGAAGAAGACGTTAATCTTCCTTACAATTCCCTTAGCCATGATCTATTGGAGGTTTAGTAGCTTCTTGTATTGTGCCGCATCATGTAATAGTGCTGCTGCTGTTTTGACATCACTATCATATTTGAATCCAGACTCTACGCCACCTCTCTCAAGGTGATAATGGGATACAATTTCTTGTTCGAGCAACATTTTGATCTCATCGCGATAAAGTACTAATTCATTTCTTTTGTTGTCGCTGATCCGTGCGCTTATCTGATCAAGTTGCCCTTTCAGATCGCCGTAATATTTCTCCTTTTTCGCTTCTTCTGTAAATTGTTGAAGCTCGTATTCAAGATACGATTTATAAGAATAGTTTTTATCTTTCATCCAACCGATAAATTGTTGATATTCATCATTGCTCAGCGTGAACGTGCGTGCGTCCACGTCCTGTTGGTGATTGAAAGCATACTGTGCCGCAAAGTCGAACAGAAAGCCTTTTTCAAAAAGAACTTGCGTAAGTGCGTGGGCTTCTTTCGTTTCTGTTTTTACATCAGGATCAATGCCACCACCATCGTATACGATGCGAGCATGCGTTGTTTTAAACTGTCTCTTTAGCGAGTCTGGAATAGTCCCGACGCTGCCATCATCTCTGCGATGCGTGTAATCGAGCACCTGAATGCAGCGGCCCGTAGGCGTATAATATTTTGCTGTAGTCACCTTAAGTTGTGAATTGTATGACAACGGCCGGCTCACCTGTACAAGTCCTTTTCCGTATGATTTTTCACCTATGATTACCCCTCTGTCATAGTCCTGGAGTGTTCCGGCAACAATTTCCGATGCGGAAGCACTACCGCGATTAATCAGAACGGTTACTGGGATATCAGTATCAACCGGCGTGTTAAGCGTTTCGTAGTTCAGGTTGTTTTCAGGAATTTTACCCTTTGTGCTTACTACAAGCTGACCTTTTGGAAGAAACAGGTTGGTGATATTTACAGCCTCAATCAATAGTCCCCCGGGATTTCCGCGCAAATCAAGAATAACGCCTTTGGCACCTTGCTCTTTCAATGCGGTCACGGCATTCTTTACTTCTTTGGCCGCATCCGGGGTGAAATCTGTCAGCTGCACATATGCGATATCTCCGTTTACCATTCCATAGTACGGCACGTTACTCAATTTGACCTTCTCGCGTTTGAATTCGAGTTTGATGGGCTTATCCACACCCATGCGCTTAACGGTAAGGCTAACAGGTGTTCCGATCTGCCCCTTCATTAACTGGCTTGATTCTTCACGCGATAATTTGGAAAGCTCGACGTCATCGATTTTCAATACTTCATCACTGATTTTTAAACCACCTTTCTGAGCTCCATAACCTTCCATGATCATGGTCACGACGGTTCGTTTTCCGATCTCACGAGTGATCGCGCCAATACCACCGTACTGACCAGTATTGGTCGTTCTAAAATCCTCAACTTCGTCTTCCGGGATATAGTTTGTGTAGGGGTCAAGCGAAGTAAGCATAGCATCAATACCAGTTCTCACAAGCTTGTTTGGATTGACCTCGTCAACATAAAGTGCATTAACTTCTTTGAAAAGTGTCGCGAAAATATCGAGATTCTTGGCGATCTCGAAGTATCTCTCCGCAGGTGAGCTGAAAGAAAAAGCCATCAACACCACAGATCCGAATAACACGCCGTAACCAACTTTTTTCATCAGTTCAATTATTTAACTGGAGAATGGATAACGCGGGCATTGCTACTTCCATTGTTTGTGCGCCGGCCATCTGCATAATTTCTGAAAAATACGGATTTAGAAGCTGTAAAACCGATGCTTACTGGGTGATTTTATTACGTTACGAAACTGCATCAAAAAAAGATCTTTTCAAGCCCACGCATTCCTGAGAAACCGAAGCCAGTTGCCATGCATTACCTTTTCCACGTCAGAATCGTTGTATCCTCGCTTCTTTAACAATTGGGGGATGCTCCTCAGATCTGCAATGGTTTCGATATCGTAGGGGCTTTGTTCCTTACCATACCCACCATCAAGGTCCGAGCCCAGACCAATGTGGTTTGCGTTGCCTGCCAGTTGGCAAATGTGATCCATGTGATCGATTAGAACTTCAAGTCCACAGTTCATTTCCCGGGGAGTCGATTGACCACGAACCCAATTCGGAACCATCATCCAGGCATCGAGAACTCCACCGATTACAGCATCTCTGGAGATTAATTCTTTGAATTGTTCATCGCTGAACTGACGATTATGATCCACCAGTGCGCGACAATTATGATGACTTGCCCAAACATGTCCGCGATAGTTGTCCATGGCTTCCCAGAAGCTGTCATCACACAGGTGCGTGGCATCAAGGATCATATTCAGATTTTCTATCTCTTTTAGCAACGCTCGGCCGGAAACACCTAGCCCACCCGTAGCGTTGGTTCCTTGGGCATATCTCCCGGGACCGTAATGTGCCGGGCCGATCGCCCGCAATCCATTAGCATATGCCTTCTCCAGATGCTTTAAACTAACGATCGAGTCAGCGCCTTCAAGGCTCAATATGTAGCCAATAGGATGATGTTGATCCTTTCGATCCTTCCAGCTCGAGATCTGTTGTTCCAATTGCTGAAGATTGATAATTTGTTTCAGCTCAGCTTCTTCTTCCATTTGCTTATACCAGGCGAGCTGCCCTTGCGTATGTGCCCACGCTTGTTGTGGCGAATGCCATCCTGGAAGAGGATTGTCGGGTGCAACAAAACGCGCGATCTGAGTTGCGACCACAACGCCAATATCGCCTTTACGAAGTTCTTCGAAACTTACTACACTTTTACTGCGATCCGGTTTGTCGGTCATACCCGCTTCCCTTGAACGGATATGGGATATGGATTGCGTGAGATCACGATTCCACTCCATCGCATTCATGCTGAGGTCGAGATGTGCGTCAATTGTAAACATTGTGTACCATGATTTTTTTGCCTCAGACCGTTATCATTCTACTGCGTGAAACAGTGTTCCAATAGGTTTTAACCACGCCGTCTTTTACAACTGCCGGTCTTTGGTGTAAGGCAACCGTTGGACAGATATGAAACGGCACACCATATAAGACATCGCCGATCTTAAATTTTTCATCTCCATCGACCTTCAGAACAAGGTGTTCCTCGCTATGTCCAATAGGTGTAACGTTCGGAGCGTTCAGAAAGAACACTCTACTGCTAAGCGGATTCTCTGAAGCAATTGACTTATGCCCCAGATCAACACAAATGATATCTTCAGCAGGTTTGGAAACAACCCTGGTAATTACAAGTGCAGCATACAAATATTGTTGCTCTTTGAGAATATCAGAATAACCTTTGTCCCAATAGATAAATGTACCTGGACTACACTCCACATGCAATCTGTTTTTATGGATGGAATATGTCGGCGTTCCACCCGCTACGATAATCAGTTCCGTATTGAACTTAGTTTTGATTGCCTGTTGAAGATCTGTTACCAGTTTGAAAGATTCGTCACATTTTGCCTTTCGGACCTGGAGATCCGTGTCTCGGAGGTGTCCATCATATCCATGTAATCCAACGATCTGTATTCCCGGAAGAGTCTGACACTGATCAAATAGTAAAACTGCGTCATTGGGCAGAATACCGGTACGGTTCATGCCAACATTGACATCGATAAACAATCGAAGCTTCAAACCGTGCCTGATGAAAATACCTGACAGATCATTTGCAGTTGAAATGTTATCAATCAAACAGGCAAACATGGTATTCGGAAATTGAGTCATTAGACGGCCCATACGTTCGCCATTTGGTCCCACAGGCTGATAGGCCATCAATACATCCGGAGCACCTTCTGCACCCAACACTTCTGCTTCAGCGATCGTAGCGCATTTGAACTTCGTGATGCCTGCATCCAGCATCATGCGAATGACTTCGGATGATTTGTGTGTTTTAATATGAGGCCTTAACCTGTCGATATCATCGATACCGTCAATCAGTATTTCGATATTGTTTTTAATTCTGGCGGGATAAACAACTAAAGATGGGCTGTCAACCTCATCAATATTATCAATCGTGTACCAACTTTTCCCCATCTTCATATTCACCCGAGTTCAAACATGGCTTCAATTTCAACCGGTATGTTATCGGGAAGTGACCCCATACCTACGGCACTTCGTACACCCACTCCGTTGTCTTCGCCCCATACCTTGGCAAAAAGTTCACTACAACCGTTGATCACGAATGGATGGCGTTCGAAGTCTGGCGTACAATTCACCATGCCAAGAACTTTTATTACCCTCTTGATCTTGTTTAACGATCCGAGATTTTGTTTTAAAGTTGCCAGTATAGCAAGACCAACTTGTCTGGCGGCAAGTTTGCCTTCTTCCATCGTTATATCTTTTCCGATACGACCAATGATAAGAGATTTATCCTCCTTCACGGTACCATGTCCTGATACGTAAACAAAATTACCAACAATCAAAAATGGTTTATAGACACCAAGTGGTGTCGGCGCTGGCGGTAAGGTTAGGCCGAGTTCATTAAATCGCTGATCGGGTGTAGTCATGTTTAATTCGTATTATAATTGGTTGATCTATTTAAATAAAACGGTGAGGCAATATATGAATATTGCTATTTTATTCTGACGAATATTAACTGATTTAAAACGCGAACCGAACGCGACTCAGGTGAGATAGGAGAGTATCATGACGCCCGCAAGTCCAGCTACAGAAACAATAGTTTCCATTAACGACCATGAACGGATTGTTTGTCGGATGCTTAGATTAAAATACTCCTTAAAAAGCCAGAATCCACCGTCGTTCACGTGCGAGAACATCAGGCTTCCGGCTCCCACGGAAAGGACCATGAGATTCGCATCGACGTCCGGTCGACTTAGCAAGGGGGCGACAATACCTGCAGCAGTAAGTCCGGCGACTGTGGCTGAACCCACGCACACGCGAATCACACAAGCGATGGACCAGGCAAGAATCAACGGATGGACATCCATGCCATTCAAAACTGTACCGATCTCCTGGCTTACACCGGAGTCAGTGAGGACCTGTTTCAATGTTCCTGCACCACCCATGATCAAAAGTAATGCGGCAATATCTTTTATGGCGTCAGCATAAATATCCATGACACGTTTCATGGTCATCCCCATTCTTGTACCTAATGTGTATGTCGCCACTGCCAGTGAGAGCAGCATGACAATGGCTGCGTCACCAAAGAAGATGATGGTAGTTTTAAGTGGACCGGGTTCTGTAACAAAGTGTGCAAGGGTAGTCATGATAGCAATGACGATAACAGGTAACATGGCAGAGAAGATGCTCACACCAAGGCTTGGCATCTGATCAGGTTCTACGGCCTTCGCGGAAAAAATTGTCAATGGTGTCGACTTAAGATTCTTAAGTGTCTTTGCGAATAAAGGTCCCGCGAGTATTGCAATCGGGATACCGATGATCATGCCATAGATCAATGTCTTGCCCATGTCCGCATGGAATTGTCCGACTAGCGCAGTAGGAGATGGGTGAGGAGGGAGAAATCCGTGAGTAACTGAAAGCGACGCCAGCAATGGAACACCCGTGTAAACAGCAGGTAGCTTGAATTGATAAGCAACAGAAAATATCAATGGAATGACGAGGACAAATCCAACATTATAAAACAACGGAATGCCGATGATAAATCCAGTAATCATGAGCGCCCATTGAATATTTTTAATGCCGAAGATCTTCATCATCCCAGTAGCAATCTGCTGCGCGGCTCCGCTTTCGGCCGTAAGCTTACCGAGCATGGCACCGCATGTGACCACCACTACCAATGAGCCGAGCATATCACCCAGGCCTTTTTGAACGGATGCAGTAATCTTAGATACTTCAATGCCTAATAAAAGACCAGCCAGTATTGAAACGATTAGAAATGCAAGAAATGCATTGATCTTGAACTGACTGATCAATAAGACCAGAATTGCAATGCAGATAAAGATGATCAGTATGGACATTCAAGTTAAACAGTTACACCATCATGAAATTGAATCGTGTAATGTAACTAAAAAAAGCAATTGGACATTTCCTTCCGAATAATTGCCTGAACGATGGCCAATGAATGATTAAAACTTATCTGGAATCTGAATAATGCGCACGACGATTTCATGTGGATCTCCGTCCTTATCAAGGAGGCTGAATTTTACCATTGGATTGTCTCGTTTGATCTGACTTTCAACATGAATGATTTGATTGTCTTTGAGATTTTTTTCCAACTCTTTTTGTAAAACGTATAGAGCATTGGCGAAATCAACTTCCAGAGGACTGGGGTTGTAAGAGGAGGTTTTCATCTTGGGGACATTATATTTTTCTGTGCGCGATTACTTTCGATCGAATGTGCTGGCGATAAGCTAAAGGAGATTAATGTTACCAGCGAATCAAAGCGGAAGCCCAGGTAAAACCACTTCCGAATGCGGCTAAACAAATCAAATCATTTTCTTTCACTTTACCTTCCGCCCATGCTTCGCTCAAAGCGATGGGGATAGATGCTGCTGTAGTATTGCCGTATCTCATAATATTGTTATAGACCCGCGAATCCGAAAGACCAAGTTTTTCCTGTATGTATTGACTGATCCGGAGATTGGCCTGATGAGGCACAAGGAGATTAATATCATTTCTTGAGAGATTATTCGCATGCAACGCTTCCCCAATCACTTCCAGAAATCGCACGATAGCATGCTTGAACACCTGGTTGCCGTTCATAAATACCTTAAAGCTCGAAGTGTCAAGAATCTGATCAGGTTGTCGAACACTGCGAGGGCGACTGCTTCCAGGATCTTTGATATACAATTCTTCGGCAAAATTACCATCGGAATGAAGATGTGTTGATAAGATGCCGGGTTCACTTGATCCCTTAAGAATTGCCGCCCCTGCACCATCGCCGAAGATCACTGCGGTATTCCTACCGCTGGTACTTATATCCAAAGCGGTTGATTGAATCTCAGCGCCGATGACGAGTATGGTTTTATACATTCCGGTTTTGATAAACTGATCGGCAACCGATAAAGCATATATAAATCCGGAGCAAGCATTACGGATGTCAAGTGCAGCGATACGTCCGTCAAGACCAAGTTCACGCTGGAGTAATACTCCGGAACCGGGAAAGAAGTAATCGGGAGTAATGGTGGCAAAAACAATGAAGTCGATATCTTTTGCAGTAAGGCCAGCACGTTCAAGCGCCATCCTCGATGCCTTTGCAGCCATGTTTGCGACTGTATCCTTAGAAGGATCTATCCAACGCCTTTCATGAATACCGGTTCGTTCCATGATCCACTCATCATTGGTATCCATCAGGGTCGACAAATACTCATTGGTAACAACGCGCTCGGGAACGTGATGTCCCAACCCGACAATTTTTGAATGGATCATTCAAAGCGATTTAAGGTTGACGAAGGTAAGAAATGTTGTTGAAAGCGAACGGTGTAGAATCGTATTTGTGAAGTTAATGCGATCTCAAGATCACAGTTTTTTAAGTGATCTTGCTTATAGGACCAAATTCACAATTCGACCAGGCACTACAATAATCTTCTTAGGTGCTTTTCCTTCAGTCCATTTTAAGACTACTTCTGATGCCAATACCAATTTTTCAATGTCCTCTTTCGGCATATCAAGCGCAAAATTCATCTTGGTCCGAACCTTGCCATTAATGGAGATTGGATATTCAAATGAATCTTCTTTCAGAAAATCTTCATTGTATTTCGGGAAGCAGGCATTTGACAAAGACTCTTCATGGCCTAACTTTTCCCAAAGTTCTTCGGTAATGTGTGGAGCATACGGTGACAGCGCAATTACCAACGGCTCGAGTACAGAACGTTTGTTGCATTTGATTGAGCTCAGTTCGTTAATACAAATCATAAACTCACTGACAGAAGTATTGAAAGAGAAATGTTCAATATCGTGGGCGACTTTCTTAATTGTCTTGTGAAGAACTTTGAGTTCCCCCTTGGTGGGAGCATCCTCGCTAATTGATAGACTTCCATGGCTATCATGAAACAGGTGCCAGAATCGCCTCAGAAATTTAAAAACGCCGTCTATTCCGTGAGTATTCCAGGGCTTTGAAAGTTCCAGCGGTCCAAGAAACATTTCATACATTCTTAACGTGTCGGCACCATAACTATCCACGATGTCGTCGGGATTGACAACATTGTAATACCGCTTTGACATCTTATCGACTTCCGATCCGCAGATGTATTTACCGTCTTCAAGAATAAGCTCGATACCCCGAAGATCATCGCGCCATGTTTTAAACTTCGAGACGTCCAGCACATCGTTGGCATCAACAAAATTAACATCCACATGTAGTGGCGTTACCTCATAGTTTTTTCTCAGGTTGTAGGATACAAACTTTTGGGTGCCGTTGATTCTGTAGGCAAGTTTTGAGATACCTTGAATATGCCCCTGATTGATCAGCTTTTTAAATGGTTCTTCAGAATCGACGAAGCCCAGATCTTTCATCACCTTACACCAGAACCTGGAATATAAAAGGTGTCCTGTGGCGTGCTCAGAACCTCCGATATACAGGTCTACATCTTTCCAGTATGATATGGCTGCTCTACTACAGAATTCCTTGTTGTTGTCTGGGTCCATGTACCGGAACCAATACCAACTTGATCCAGCCCAACCCGGCATTGTCGTTAGCTCATAAGAATATCCTTTATAGTTCCAGTCTTTCGCACGACCCAGAGGCGGCTCACCTGTATCGGTAGGTCTATACGCATCGATCTTTGGAAGTGTTACCGGCAGATCATGTTCATCGACTAATTTTGGGATGCCATCTTTGAAGTAGACGGGAAATGGTTCACCCCAGTATCTCTGCCGTCCGAAGATAGCGTCTCTCATCCGATAGTTAACTTTCTTTACACCGATCCCTTGTTCGTCGACTTGTTGCGCCGTCATTTCCATAGCATCGTGCCACGGCATACCATTTAACGACGCAGAGTTAATCATCCTGCCAGACTTAGGGTCGAAGTTATCCTTCGTGATATCAGATGTTGGTCCCTCCAGGATCTGAATGACTGGAAGGTTGAAATAGGTAGCGAATGCGTAGTCGCGTGTATCATTCGAAGGGACAGCCATTACTGCTCCAGTGCCATAGCCCGCAAGGACGTAGTCTGCAATCCACACAGGGATGCGCTCTTTGTTGAACGGATTGATAACGTAGGCTCCTGTAAAGGCGCCGCTTATTCGCTTTACATCACTCATTCTATCGCGTTCACTGCGGTTCTTGGCCATGTCAACGTACTCAGTAACATGCGCGCGTTGTTCTGGCGTCGTGATTTCCGGCACCAGCTCATGTTCCGGAGCAATCACCATGAAAGTGACCCCGTAAATAGTGTCTACCCTGGTTGTGAACACACGGATTGATTTTCCGTCACCGTCCTCCAGGGGAAAATCCAACTCACAGCCGATGCTTTTACCGATCCAGTTCCTTTGCATTTCGCGAATGGGTTCTGGCCAATCGATAGCATCGAGCCCGAGGAGTAAACGCTCGGCGTAGGCTGATATGCGCATGTTCCATTGCAGCATTTTCCTTCGCTCAACCGGATAGCCACCCCGTTCGCTCACGCCGTCTTTCACTTCGTCGTTGCTTAGCACGGTGCCCAGCGCGGCACACCAGTTTACCATGGTTTCACCCAAATATGCGATACGATACTTTTGCAAAACGTCTTCTTTTTCCTTGTCGTTAAGCGATGCCCACTTTTGAGATGAGAATGCAGGCACAGTCTCGTCGGTGACAGCGTTGACGCCAACGTTACCCGATTTCTCAAAAGACGCGATCAAAGTAGCGATCGGCTCGGCTTTACCTTTTCCAAAATCTGAAGGTGAATTATTGTTGTACCAACTGTCGAACAGCTGCATGAAGATCCACTGCGTCCATTTGTAATAACCAGGATCAGAAGTATCTACTATTCTCGACCAATCGTATGAGAAACCGATTTTGCTCAATTGATCGATGTATGTGGAAATATTCTTTTCAGTCGTAACCCGGGGATGTTGACCCGTTTGGATTGCATATTGTTCAGCAGGAAGGCCAAATGCATCAAATCCCATAGGATGCAATACATTAAAACCTTTTAGTCTTTTATATCTCGATACAATATCCGAAGCGATATAACCAAGTGGATGCCCGACGTGAAGCCCAACGCCAGATGGATATGGGAACATGTCGAGGACATAGTATTTGGGTTTGTCGGAAGTGTTGCTAACGGCATAATCTCCCCTGACTTTCCATTTCTGTTGCCACTTGTGCTCTATACGCTTGATTTCTTCTTTGCTGTAGTCGGCCATCGCTCAAATTTTGGCTGCAAAAATACGGGAATAGCTTCAAATAGCTACAAACTCAGGTCTGGTGTTACCACTATTAGTTTTTGAGCAAGATTACTTCGACGTGAACCGTGCCCTGTTGATAAGACTGTGACCCAACCAAAGTGGTAAGTGGCTCAGTCAGTAACCGTGTCGAAATTATAGGCTCGTGTCAAAGTTTTTTTGCCATTGTAAATAATCGTCAAAGAGGCATTCGTTCTTTTTTCCTTAGCTCCATAATGAACGACGTCAAGTAGAACGCAAAGGTTTAGAGATTACAGGCGTTGCTTGAAGCGTCTTAGTTGTGGGAAATCAATTTCCGCAACTCTTCTATATCTGTCAGCTTCAGCGGTTTTGTGATAAAATGGATCACATTTTTGTTCACGAATGCCTGATCACGATCTACCGCATTATTGGAGCTTGTAAGCACTACGATCTTTGACTTTGCTTGAACGCCCTCAGGAAGATTTCTAAAGTTATCTAGAAAGGCAAAACCGTCACTTTCAGGCATGTTAAGATCCAAAAAGATTATATCAGGGGCAATATCAGCGGAGATACTCTCAAGCCATGCTATCGCTTCTTCCGCTGATTTGTATGAGAACAGTTCGTTGGAAAAATTGTAGACTTCTAGAAACCTTCGCTGTATAAAAAGATCGATGTCACTATCGTCAATCAACAGAGTCCTCTCAACGAGTCGTTGCATACCATTTTTTCAAAAAGTGGGTCGTTAAACATACCAAAAAGTAACTTAAAAAGGCTAAAAAATAACCCTAAAATTACAACGGCGGTTTTAAAGCTATGAAAAATGTATTAAAATTGGAACTCCAAAACCTAAGCGTAACATGAAATTCCAGCTTCTTACTAATCTATCTTTGACTGTCCTTATAGCCGTCGGACTAGCGTCCTGTGGAGGCTCGACGTCTGATAAAGACAAAAATTCGTCTGAGTTTGACCAGGCCGACAGCCTTGAAAGTCATATCGAAGAGCTCGTTTATAACATTCCCTCACCTTCAGAAATTCCTTATTTACTCCAGACAACAGGTGCTGAGTTCAACGAAAGTCTGATTAATCCTCGCACGAAGGCAGATCAGTATGCTACAGTGACTGACAAAGCAGCATTGAATCTTGGCGTTTATGCAGCTGATATCGGATATCTTTCATCCTATGATAAAACGCAGGAAGCGATCGATTATTTACAGTCTGCAAAACAGCTCGCGGATGGTTTGGGCGTTATCGGATCATTTGATGTAGAGGTACTTAAGCAATTTGAAGCCAATATATCGAACAAGGATTCTTTGACCAGACTTCTTGATCGAACGATCAAAAGGACACAGTCTTTTCTGGTGGATGACAACAGAAACAAGCTTTCAGCGATGGTTATTGCCGGAAGCTTTATCGAAGGCCTTTACATTTCTACCGGTCTGGTGAAGTCTTATCCAAAAGATTTGTTGCCAACCGACGCTAAAAATTTGATCTTGACACCGCTTGTTAGAATTGTGTTAGAGCAAAAGAAATCAGTGATAGAATTGAACAAAATGATGAGTTCTGTGAAAGAACCTAGTGAATCGGTAACCACACTTGCAAAAGATCTTAATGCATTGGAAGCAGAATACAATGCGCTGAACATTGATGAGCAAATCAGAAACAACAAAGCGAACCTTGTTTTAACTGACAAGAACCTTGTGAATATCACGGAGATCGTAGACAGACTTCGTAAAACTATTACAAACTAATTCTTTAATGGATTTCTAAGAAAAGGGACTGGCCGACCGCCAGTCCCTTTTTTTCTGTAATAAAGCATCTTTGATTATCTTTAAATCTATACTGATCTCACCAACCTATGAGTGAACCGCTCCTGAAAGCCATCCTCAGATTGTTTGCTGTTGTTGCTCGCGAAGATGAAGTTACCCATCAGGAGAGAGAGCAAATACGAATATTCCTCGATGAGCATCTAAGCCGCACGTCTGTGGACTCTTACTTGCTTATTTTCGACGAGTACACAAAACTCTTTCCTCACAAGTCTAGCGATACCGTTGCAGAGGTTAAACGACTTAACGACTTATGCGCTGAAATCAATGCCGATCTCACACAAAAACAGAAGGTTGTTATCATCCTGGAACTTATCAATATCATCCAGGCGGATGGTGCAATTTCCGAACATGAGCAATATCTCGTAGGATCGATTGCTGAAAATTTCAAGATATCAGATGAAGCGCTCATTGGCATCAAGACGTTTGTTCTTGGGCAGGAACCCAACGAACTAGATCATAGCAGAATACTTGTTGTTGATGCGGCTTCATCCGCTCATTACAAACACTCACTCCATATTTTACGAACTCATCTCAACGGGTTTGTTGCCGTACTTTATGTTGAACAGGCGGAGTTTTATTTCATCAAGTATCTTGGCACATCAGGTGTGTATCTGAACGGAGTTCCGGTGAAGTCAGGCAAGATCGCGGTGCTCGCAGTTGGTAGCATGCTGCGTTGGGACAAAGATGAGCCATTGTACTACGGAGATATTCTAAATCGATTTAAGAAATTTGGACAATTTCCAAGACTTTCGTTCGAAGGTAAAAACCTCAGTTTTAAATTTAAAAATGGTAAGCTCGGTTTGCGTGGCGTCAGTCTTAGTGAAGAATCCGGAAATTTAATTGCATTGATGGGGGGAAGTGGTGCAGGTAAATCAACGCTGCTACATGTATTAAATGGTTCCGATGGCCCTTCAGAGGGGCAGGTACTGATAAACGGAATCGATATACACCGAGAACCCAACCGGGTTGAGGGTGTTATTGGCTTTGTTCCACAAGATGACCTTTTGATAGAAGATCTTACTGTATATCAGAATCTGTACTATGCTGCCAAGTTATGTTTTAGCGACAAAAACGAGCATGAAATAGATACACTGGTTACAAAAGTACTGGAAGATCTCGGACTCTCTGAAACAAAGGACCTTAAGGTAGGATCTCCGCTCCACAAGACTATCAGTGGTGGTCAACGAAAGCGACTTAATATTGGCCTCGAGTTACTTCGAGAGCCTGCTGTTCTTTTTTGTGACGAACCAACGAGTGGTCTATCCTCACGGGATTCTGAAAACATCATTGACCTGCTAAAAGAACTATCGCTCAGGGGCAAACTTGTCTTTGCAGTTATTCACCAGCCATCGTCCGACATCTTTAAAATGTTTGATAAGTTGCTGATCCTTGATTACGGTGGATACCAGATATATTATGGTAACCCTGTCGATTCAATTGTATACTTCAAGAAAAGCATCAATTTATTGAATAGTGATGAAGGCGAATGTCATGAGTGTGGCAATGTAAACCCCGAGCAGATATTCAACATCATAGAAACAAAGGTCATTAATGAATACGGTCATTTTACGAATGAAAGGAAGATCAGTTCCGAACAGTGGAATACTATATTTAAAAAGAACTACCGGACATTTGATATCGAGAAATCGAACGAAGTTCCACACTCGACCCTAAGTATTCCAAGCAGGTTAAAGCAAGCGCATCTGTTTTCGCTTCGTGACATTCAGGCGAAGATTCACAACAGGCAATACATGATCATTAACATGCTGGAAGCCCCTGTTCTGGCATTTATCCTCGCCTTCATTGTTCGTTATTATAACGTCGATGATCAAAGTATTTCTGGATATATATTCAGTAAAAACCCCAATCTTCCCGCGTACTTGTTCATGAGTATCATCGTCGCCTTGTTCATGGGGCTAACGGTAAGTGCCGAGGAAATCATCAGAGACAGGAAGATCCTGAAACGCGAAGCATTCCTGCATCTGAGCCGCAGCAGTTATATCTTTTCAAAGATCTCAATACTGGTAATGCTTTCAGCGATCCAGACCATCACGTTTGTGCTGGTTGGCAACTACATCCTTGAGATCAAAGGCATGTTCATCCATCATTGGTTTATACTATTTTCCGCAGCATGTTTTGCCAACTTACTTGGTCTGAATATTTCATCGGGTTTTGACTCGGCAGTTACGATTTACATTTTGATCCCACTCTTGCTAATTCCTCAACTGATATTGAGTGGCGTGGTCGTTAAGTTCGATAAACTTAACCCCGCAGTTGGCAATACGGCAACCGTTCCTGCGGTAGGTGATTTAATGGTATCGCGTTGGGCCTTTGAAGCTGCGATGGTAACGCAGTTTAAGGACAATATTTATGAGAAGGAATTTTACCTATACGATAAGACCATGGCAAATTCCGATTACCGAAAGGTTTATTACATTCCTGAACTTGAAACCAGGCTTCAGTATTGTCTGAATAATTTTAAGTCTTCGATGCCGGAAGTTCGAGAACGCGTAGCCAATGATCTCAAATTAATACACCGGGAAGTTGAAGGTCAGTTGGAGGGAACTGATCAAAAGCTTGCAGCAATGGAGAATCTGACGATTCAAAAATTTGATTCTGCAACATTTTATAGCATTACCAATTTTCTCGAGGTGTTAAAAAAGATACACATCAATCGCTACAACAAGGCTGACGAGCAGAAGGAGAAGAAAATTTTTGAGCTTACCAACACAACTGAAAAACAAGCAGAATTCAATTTGTTCCAGGAAACTTATCACAATGATGCTATCACAGACCTGGTTAAAAATCTTACAGAAACTCATAGGATCGTCGAGCAGGATGGTAAGCTTATTCAGAAAATTTATCCCGTCTATAAAGATCCGGATCCGGATCATCCAATTGATTTTGACGCGCAGTTTTACATGCCTGCTAAAAATTTTCTTAACCAAAACATCGATACATTTTATTTTAATACCGCGGTTATATGGTCGATGACTTTTGTATTGATCTTGACACTTTACTTCGATCTGCTTCGTAAGGCGATTGAGGGCGTGGGAAATCTTTCAAATCCCCTGTACAAAAAGTAGGAGCATGTTTTTTTTCTTTTCAAAGACAATTGACTTTTTGGTAATGCCGCTGACGTGGATTTGTGCAGCTGTGCTTGCCGCGATACTTTTTAAGAAACCGAAGATCAAGCAGCGGCTTTTATGGGTCGCGGCAGGGTTGTTGTTTTTCTTCTGCAACGATTTCATCTCCAACGAAGTCATGTATGCCTGGGAAATCAGGACGACTCCATATTCAGAGATGAGGCAGCATGAGTTAGCCATTGTGCTTACTGGCGCAACGCAGTCCGAAATTAAACCGGCAGACCGTGTTTATTTCAACAAAGGTGCTGATCGTGTGACGCACACCGTACAGTTGTATAAGATGGGTCTGGTAAAGAAGATCCTTATCAGCGGGGGAATTGGAAAGATTGGCGAAAACTATGATGATGTGCCGGAAGCAAATAAGTTTGAACAGGCCATGATATTAATGGGCGTGGACGAAGGCGATATTATCCTGGAGAATAAAACAAGAAATACTTATGAGTCTGCCCAGCGGGTGAAACCGATGCTTGACTCTCTTCATTACAATGAAAACCAGTGCCTGCTCGTAACTTCGGCTTTTCACATGCGACGCTCCCTCGCTTGCTACAAAAAAGTTGGCCTGAATATCATGCCATTTACCACTGACTTTTACACCCACCGGCGTACTTTTTCAATTGGACCTTTATTGGTTCCCCAGCCCGAAGCACTACATTTATGGCACAAGTTGTTTAAAGAATGGGCCGGATTGTTTGCATATAAACTCACAGGACATGTCTAAGTATATAACTTTTCTGACGTATTGCGTGGCGACAATGTTGATCACCACCACTACCGACGCTCAAAAGACTGATATCGACGCGCTGAACGCTCCTGCCTTCAAGGAGAAGATGGAGAAAACTCTTGATCATATTCTCCTCGATGTGCGAACTCCCGGGGAAGTCAAGGACGGTGTAATTCCAGGCGCGAAGGTAATGGATTTTAATTCATCCGATTTTGCCCGACAACTAGACACCTTGGACAAAGGTGAGACCTACTTTGTTTACTGTAAAGGTGGTGGTCGCAGTAGCCGTACCGTTGAATTGATGAAGCAAACTGGATTCAACCACATTCATGAGCTCAAAGGTGGATTCACTGATTGGGTAAAGCAGGGCTATCCGGTTGTGAAGCCTTAACCAGTAGAGACTGCCATTACGGTATCGGCAGTGCGGTAGCCCTGTAGTTGCTGATGTCCGTGAGATTGATGGTGGCGCCAAATCTATCGTTTATTGCCTGAACTATGGTCCGCGACATAAATGCGTATCCACGGCTATTCGGATGAATGCCATCTTCGGAATAAATTCCTGTTGGTGGATTGATATTCGGGGTGATTGAAACATTGTTAAGAACATAGATCTTATGAGCAATGAATTCGTCCATCGTTTTGCTCATGTCAGCATGGGCAAGTCGATTTGGGTTCGCGTCCGCTACAGCTTTTACAGTAACATTAAAGGCCTGGCGTGCGGTCTCAATGGCTGCGCTTTCGATAGGTATCAGTACATACTGGTCCGGAAGAGGAACTGAAACTCCGTAAACTTTTGTGGCATCTCCACCTATGGTGGTCCCAATAACTGATCCCGCTGATAATGGGAGTATATCGCCCTGCTTTGTCTGGCGTGTTCTTGCATATGGGAGAAGACCTGTATAGGGGCCTGTCATGTATGGACTAAGGTCGGTCAACGTTTCATCATCCATCAGGATTCCATTCTGACCAACGGCATAAACAATTTTTCGGGCGGCACTTTCTGTGTCTGTAATCACACCTGCGCCAACCATTCCACTGAGGAATGCATTATAATTATTCGCCAGCGAAGCTGTGAGACCGGCTGCTGTTGTTGCATCCAGCGGTAGCGCATTCCAGGTCACGGATGTAAAATGTGGCATAACAAAGATATTCGGAAAGTTGACGATGACCCCTTTCAATTCTGGATTCGATCCCAACATGGCTGCAACGGCTGCGCTATACTGCGATTGAAAAGCCGGCGCGGTGGTGAGCGGCGCCTTCGTACCGTCGCCACCAAAGGCAGCATTCAAAAAGAAATCATCCATTCCGAGCCATAACAAAAAGATAGTTCCACCTGCTGCGGCAGCATCGCCGATGATGGTTGATGTTCCGGTTCCAGGATACGCGAGGCGGCCATAGAATGGATTGAAACGAGGGTCAACACCAGCACCAGCCCAGGCACCCGTGGCCGGGATGAGCGCTTGGCCAACCACTATTGCCTGAATACCAAAGTTATTAAGTTCGGATTTTGTCCCGCTATAAAGAAACCCGGGATTAACGGCCGGGTTAGGCAAAGCGGCATTGTTTGAAATCTGAGGGGTAGGTTTGGGAGACGTGCCTTGTAATAGTAATCTACCCAGCACAATACCACCCGTCGTTGGATTGGGGCTGATGAAAATATTATAACCAAGCGCTGAATTGATCGTCGGCTGTTTGAAGGTGGCGGACGCACCCGCACATTCAAATTGTTTATTGAGGATTGCAGCCAGAGAGTTATCCTGACCTTCAGTGAACAATGCACCAGCTTGAAAACCTGCAACAAATGAATTTCCGACTGCTATAAATTTTGTAAAGTTCGCCGTTCCGGCTTCAACGTTACCACAGCTCTCACCCGGCGTAGCTTCAGGCGCTTCAAGTTTGATCACGTCCTGGTCGCACGCCATCATCACAAAGATCAAAATGTAAAAGATCAGTTTTGTATTTTTCATAACGATGCGTTTTGGCTAGTGGAAGAATTCATCGAATGTTAACGAGATACAATATTGCTGACCAATGAAAGGTGACCCGAGATTCGTACGGTAGTCGCCACCTCCAATGTTGGTCCCGCTGATCTTTACTATCGTCTTCAAAGGAGTAACCTTATAACTGATTTGTGCATCAACGAGTCCATACGCCGGCACCTGCCAGATTCCGTAAGTCGATTGCCATTCAAACTCGTCTTGCCACCTGTAATTCATGCCGAATCCGAAATTCTTTAAGACCTTACGATTCGAGAATCCGATATTGAATTTGTTTTTTGGTGTGTTGAAGCCCGCCCTGAAATTGGGGCCTTCATTTGCTTCAAAGTTTGCGTAGTTCCAGTTACCATTGACAGAAAAATTCATTGGCAATGAGTAGGTGAGCCCCAGACCAACGCCATAAGAATTTACAGCTTCTTTTGAATTTGTGTAAGGCGAAAAGAACGTACCTGCAGCCACAGTGTTGCCCTGATGTGTCGTAGGTAGTTTGTTTATTACAATTTCACCGCCAATAAAGTCTTTGTAAGAAGTATAGTAGACATTAAAGTCGATCAGGAGCTTTGTCTTGATCACACCTTTATATCCAATTTCAAAAGACTTGAGTTTTTCAGGCTGTACATATCCAAAATTGGTCGACTTTAACAATGTGGGATCGCCACCCACAGTTGCGCCATCCGCGGGATTTATAGCGCCACCTGAAGCGACATAGTCGTTGTAAGATGATTGGGTGTACGATCCGCCATTAAAAATTCCGTAGCGTTCAGCATTCTTGCGTGTGCTTCCAATAAGCGTACCGCTTGATGAGGGAAAGTAAATAAATTGCGCTTGTGTATCTGGATTTCTAAAGCCAGTCTGAAATGATGCCCTGATATTCTGATTTGGATTTACATTATAAACGACCGAAATTCTTGGCGTAACCTGACCGTTGAAATTTTGGTTCTTATCATATCTTATAGATGCGGTTAGCTTCAGGAAGCTGGTGATCATCTTTGATGCCTGGGTGTACACACCAAACTCATTCACTTTAATACGATTAAAATTCACGCCATCATCGGGGCCTTCATTAAAAATGGTACCGTTAGAATAGAGATCATACTGGCGGACGTTTCCCCCAACCTGTAACTCCATCCATTTGATCTCCTTCATAAAATTATAATTGAACTCAGCGTGTTTGAGTTTTGAATTGTCATAGAATGAAGCACCAGGTGGTTTGCGTTGAAAGAACCGGCGACGAACGACGTTGACTGTATCAGTAAACGCTTGGGATCCGGCCAGCGGAATAACGCGATCGGCATAAGCACGCGCCGAAGCATAATCGCCAGCTTTCACAGTGCCTGTGTAGCTCGCATCCTCTTTGTAGCCTTGCATAGCTTTAATGAAGTCAGGTACCCACTTGGCAGCCGAAGGACTGAATGCTTCATTCGCATAAGCTCCCAGAGCCGACAAATTGTATGAATCACCGGCGTCTGTTGCCGACATGTAGGCACGGACAAAAAAATTATCACCCCGGACTTCGATCTTATGAAACTGCTGATTAAAATTTCTCAGTGCATATTTTTCAGTGCCTTGATAGATTGAACTTCCACCGCCGTAGCGATAATTATACAGTGCCTCAATCTTGTCGGTTATTTTATAATGAAGCGCTACGTCGCCTTTGATGGTTTTTGCATCACGATTGTCCAACAGATCCTGTTCTCTGAATCCTGTCCTTGTAATGGTCCCGACACTTGGCACGGGAGTCTGAATTTGAGTTTCATCTCCGTAGGTATTAAGACCATCGAAGTTCTTTGTGCCACTGAGATCTGTTTTAGACTCCGGGCTATTGCGGTCGGTTTTATAATCGTTGCCTAGCCAATCCGTTGCTTTCATGTAGTTGAAATTGACTTTGAATGCAAACTTGTTGTTGAACGCTTTGGCGTATCGAATGGCATAAGATCCCATAGGATGAGTACCGCCTGCATCTGAACTTGTTACGCCCAGTTTAACTTGCGCGCTAAGCCCTTGGTAGTCGAATGGGCTTTTGCTTTGCATAATAAGAATTCCATTGAATGCATTGGGGCCATAGAGTGCAGATGCTGCACCCGGTATTAATTCCATGCTTTCTGCGTCAAGTTCACCAATTCCCATGATGGAACCGGTCGGAAAATTCAGAAGTGGAGCCTGTGTGTCCATACCATCAACCCATTGTACAAACCTGACGTTGGCGATAGTTGCAAAACCTCGGGTATTAACCGAAGTCATGTTTAGACTTCCGCTGTTGGTAGAGACCCCTTTAACGCTGGCGAGTGCATCGTAAAAATCGGGCGTTGAGGATTGTCGAATGGCAAGTAGATCTAACTTCTCAATTGTAACCGGCGATTTCAGAATACTTTCCTCCGTGCGCGATGCGGAGATCACTACTTCCTGACCTAGAGTATACTGTTCAAGAAGCTTTATGTCCAGATTCGTCGTAGATACTTCGCTAATAGAAATCTCCTGTGTAGCATACCCTATGAATGATACAATGACGATAATAGGAGGAGACTCTTTGACTTTAAGACTGAATTCCCCATTTGGATTGGTGACCGTTCCGGCCACTGTTCCTTTTACAACGATATTCACTCCAGCGAGCGTTTCACCGCTCTGTCCATCGGTGATTTTACCCGATATAGTGGTCTGCGCGATTGCTGCCTCGGTAATCAGAAGGATTGCCAATACAGTTAAGTGTGTTTTTTGGTAAAGGTTTCTCATAACTGCGTTTATGTTAGAAAAACAAAAAGGTAACGCCAGGGCTAAAGTGTGCCCTCAAAACTGATTTGTGAGTCAGTTAAAGTACGAAAAATTCACTAAAAACAATCGTTTGATATTCCCTGAAAATGAGTTTTTGCAGAGCCTAGGACTTCTTCAAATGGTCGACTAACCTCTGACACAATGCATTCATCTCGCCTGACATATATTCGTCACCAGTTGCTCGGAGAAGATTCTGCGCAAGACCGCCGATACAATCGATATAAAAACCTTTCATTTCTTCAACAGGCATGTCTTTTGACCATAGATCGATTCTCAACGTATTTTTTTGATGATGATCCCATAATGCTATGCTGATTGCTTTGGTCTCTGTGAGCCCCGGATCGGGTTTTTCGGTTGCGTCCCACAGAATACGTTCAGGAATATTCTGGTCGTCCAGTTCTATAGTGAAATTGATGTTCGACTTCTTCATGGCACGAAGTTAAACACCGGATTGTAAACTCTGATTAAGCCCGGGCCATTTCGATAAAAAAATCCAGAGAATCCGGATTTCTCAATACGTCCCGATTCACCGCTAACGTTGGATTGCCCCCCATAAGAATCTTTTTTATCGGAGTCTCTGATTTTTTCCCACTTAACGTATAAGGAATGTCGGGCACCTGAATGATGTCGTCAGGAACGTGACGTGGACTATAATGCTTTCTCAGACTCTGATTAATGAGGTCTTTTACTTCGGTAGTTAACGCAATTCCATCTTTCATGACGACAAAAAGCGGCATCCAGAAGTTGCCCCCGTCTCTTTCAATGCAAACAATTAAACTGTCGCTGACACCTTTTACTTCATCGACGGCGCGATAAACTTCGCTCGTGCCAATGCGAATTCCTCCACGATTTAGCGTAGCATCCGATCGACCGTGGATTATCAGCCCATCATGTTCCGTTATGATGATCCAGTCACCATGGCGCCATATGCCCGGATACATTTCAAAATAGCTTTCCCTGTATCTTTTTTTATCCGGATCATTCCAAAAAAACGCTGGCATAGAAGGCATCGGTTCAGTAATAACCATCTCACCCAACTGCTCATAAACTGCATGGCCCTGTTCATCGAAGGACTCTAGCTTGCACCCCAACGTACGGCACTGAATTTCACCAGCGTATACCGGCAGCGTTGGATTGCCTCCGACAAATGCGCTGCAAATATCTGTCCCGCCACTCATTGACGCCAACCAGACATCTGATTTTACGTGCTCATACACCCACTCAAATCCTTCGGGTGGTAGTGTGCTCCCTGTTGAACCTATTGAGCGAAGGCTGGAAAAATCCAAGCCTTCCGAAGGTGTAATTGACCTCTTCTGATTTGCAAGAATGAACGATGCACTTGTTCCAAAATGATTGATTTTTTCATCCGCGACAATTTTCCATAACTTATAAAGGTCTGGATAGCCAGGACTACCATCATATAATAACATTGTACATCCTGCCAGCAGACAACCATGGATGTAGTTCCACATCATCCAGCCGGTGGTGGTGTACCAAGTGCATAGTTGTCCCGATTTAAAATCATTGTGAAACGAACCGTATTTATACTGCTCCACAAGAATGCCACCCGTAGTATGTACGATCGCCTTAGGCGCTCCTGTCGTACCTGAAGAATAAAGAATCCAGATCGGATGATTGAAAGGTACGCGCTTAAATTCCAGTCTTGTATTGGCGTAAGCAATTGCCTCTGACCATTTAATTGATTTCTTACCGGATAACCTGATAACGGTATCATCTGATACTATTACCACTGTCATTACCGATGGAAGTGAGGCACAGATTTGTGCAACAGTTTCATTTGTTTCGAAACGCTTGCCGCCATACTCATAATGATCCACAGCGAACAGTACCTTTGGTTCTATTTGGGCAAATCGATCGATGACAGCGGGTACGCCAAAATCTGGTGAACAAATCGACCACAATGCGCCAAGTGAGTTAGTAGCAAGAAAAGCAGTGGTTGCTTCAGTTGTTGCAGGCATGAACGCGGCAACGCGATCACCCTCAGCAACACCGAGCAGTACTAATTGATGGCGGATTGAAGCAACATCGTTTTCAAGGGCACCCCAACTCGTTTCAATGCGTAATCCGGATTCATTATGATAGATAACAGCAACTTGTGATCTTTGCTTTCCTTTGAAAATATGCTCAGCATAACTCAGGCGAATACCTTCGAACCATTGCGTATCAGGCATAGGCTTCCCGTTGGTCGCGGCCGAGAAGCTACCATCAAACTCAACTTTGAAATAAACGAGAATCGATTTCCAGAAAGCCTCTTTGTTATTTACTGACCATTCCCATAGTGAGTGGTAATCACGAAAGTCTAGTCGCTCATTCTCCCTTAGCCAAGTCATGAACAAGTTGATGTTCGCAGTTCTGGCAAATTCTTCTGTTGGCGACCAAAGCAGGTTTGACACGGCAGTTAATTCAGTGGTACAGAGATCAAAGACTTCAGGGCATCAGCTTTGTCCGCATGCAATTGTTTCTTTAACGCATCCAGATCGTTAAACTTGACATCTCCACGGATCATGCTGAAGATATGTAGCGTCACAGAGTCACCGTAGATATCCTTATCAAAGTCAAAGATGTTTACTTCGATATTTCTTTTTACGCCGTTGATTGTTGGCCGGTTTCCAATGTAGAGCATCCCTTTAAACTCAGCATGTTCGTATTGAACGACCACCGCATAAATACCGTCGCAAGGAATAAGTTTGTATCCTGTGTCAATCTCAATATTTGCAGTGGGATAACCGAGGGTCCTACCAATGCGGTCGCCCATAACGACACGACCGGTAAGACTGTACGGCGTTCCGAGAAAGTGCGTGGCTGTTTGTATGTCTCCCACTTCTATAGCTTGACGTATCTTCGTAGACGATACGCCAACATGGTCAATATCCTGTCGTGGAATTTCTTCGACTGCAAATCCATACTTTGGGGCATCGCGTTTTAACTGCTCAAAGCTCCCTTCACGATTTTTACCAAAGTGGTGATCATACCCGATAACCAGTTTCCTTGTGCCGATTGTATCAACAAGGATTTTTGTGATAAACTCTTCGGATGTAAGCTGAGAGAATTCTTTTGTAAACGGAATTCTTACAAGATGTTGTACGCCATATTTTTTCAGAAGCTCAGCCTTCTCTTCAAAAGTATTCAATAGTTTAAGTGAGCTGTCCTCTGGGTGGAGAACAAGGCGCGGGTGTGGCCAATATGTGATCACTACAGTTTCACCGCCGTTCTTTGACGCTGTCTCTCTGAGGCGCGATAATATCTTTTGATGGCCCACGTGGACGCCATCAAAGGTGCCACTCGTTACTACCGCGAAATCCAATCGCACAAAGTCGTCAATACCGTGATAGATTTTCATCGACTAAAAAATTTCCTCACACCAAGTTAGTAAACTGAAATGTAAATCATGCTTTATGGTTCGATCGATGAGGGGTCTACGGCGTGATCGAGCGTGTAATTCCCAATTCGGGTACGGCAAAGTTGTCCAAGGTAAGCGCCAACACCGAGATGCTCTCCAAAATCACGCGCAACGCTCCGGATATAGGTCCCTTTCGAACATACAATTCTGAAGAAAACAGCGGGAAGCTCGATGGAGGTTATTTCAAAGATGCTGATCTCAACGTCACGGGCAGCAAGCACAATTTCTTTTCCTTTACGCGCAAATTCATAAGCGCGTTTACCACCGACTTTAATGGCGGAATGTAGGGGAGGCTGTTGTTTGATCTTCCCGATGAATGGACGAACAGCTTCCCGAATTTCGTTGTCAGTAATATGGGAAATGTCTATTTTTTCTGTAACCGCAGTCTCAAGGTCGTATGAAGGTGTAATCCCGCCAATAACGAATTTACCGGTATATTCTTTTTCCTGCCCCATAAATTCTTCGATACGTTTGGTCATCGGGCCAATACATAGTATCAACAGTCCGGTTGCCAGAGGGTCAAGCGTTCCAGCATGACCGATCTTTTTCGTCTTCAGTTTGAACCGAAGTTTGTTCACTACATCAAATGATGTCCAATGAAGTGGTTTGTTGATCAGCAGAATTCGCCCTGGATCAGTATTCTTCTCAGGAGTTTGTACTGCCGCCATTTTACACAATCGTAAGGCCAACCTTCATATAGTAAAGTATCAGGATGACAGCACCGACAGTGATCCTGTAATATCCAAATAGTTTGAATCCGTGCTCGGTAAGGAAGTTTATAAATGACCGGATGGCCAAAAATGCAACAATGAACGCAATGATATTCCCTACAGCCAGAAGTGTCAGTTCGTGTGAGTTAATGGTACCGGATGCGGTGTAGAATTTAAGAAGTTTGTATCCAGTGGCGGCAAACATTGTCGGCACTGCAAGAAAAAAAGAAAACTCTGCACTTGTTTTCTTATTGAGTTTTTGTGTAAGCCCACCAATGATTGTAGCTGCCGATCTTGAAACACCGGGGATCATGGCAATTGTTTGGAACAATCCGATTTTGAGTGCGATGGGTAAGTTGATTTCTTTCGGCTGCATTATTTTTTCGTTGCTGGCAAAAATGGAATCCACGAAAAGGAAGAATATTCCACCTGCGATGAGCATGTAACCCACCACATCAATCCGCTCGAGTAACTGATCGATATAGTCGTTTAGTAAGAGGCCGGCGATCGCTGCCGGCAAAAATGCAACAAATAACTTCACATAAAACATCAATGTTTCCTGTAGTGCCCTCGTTGGAATGAATCGCCTCCAGTACAATACTATTACAGATAGTATCGCGCCAAATTGAATAGTGACGGTAAATAATTTTGTAAAGGGATCTGTGGCAATGCCCATTAGTGATGATCCAATGATCATGTGTCCCGTGGAAGATACCGGGAGAAATTCAGTTAATCCTTCGATGATTGCAAGGACTATAGCATCTAGAAGTGACATATCAAATCAACTGTAGTAAGTGGAAATTAGCGACCAACGACCTATTTGGATGGCTTGTGAAGTATTGCAAAGATCTCGATAATAAATCCTGCCATAACCACGATGGGCCCAAGTGTGAGACCGAGAAAGCCAAATCCGTGGGGTTTCGAGTCGAGGGACATAATAATAAATCCAACCACGAGCGTTACTACGCCGATGATCATGATCTGATAATTCTTTTTACCGAAGGGAAGTTTGCTTTCCATTGAATGATGATTAATAAAGTTGATCAAGTGACATCCGCAGATATCTTCGGATGGAGAAGAGCGTACTAAAAACGGCCACACCCATACCGATCATGAGAAGTGTTGCGAGCAGGCTTACGAATTGATTTTGATTATGCAGCAACGACAAGTCGCTGATCTTTGATTGTGCGTACTCTGACATACTCCACAACAATGATGATGCAATCAATCCTGCGAGTAATCCGTATCCACATGCACGGTAAAGAAAAGGCTTCAGGATGAACCAGTTTTTCGCGCCCACAAGCTGCATGCTTCTGATCAGGTAACGCTGCGAAAAAAGTGCAAGCCGAAGTGTATTGTTAATCAGCAAGACAACGGTTACCAGAAGTACGGTGATAAGCCCGAGGAGGATAAGTCCGATTTTAGTAACGTTGCTGTTTACTGATTCGATAACCCCTTCTACATAGTAGACCTGAAAGACTCCATTAATTGATTGGATATTGCGCTTTATTTTTTCGATCTGTTTTACGGAATGGAAGTCTCTGGCAATGCCGATCAGATATGCATCCTTCAACGGATTGTCACCGATAAACTTAACAAAGTCTTCGCCGGTCTGTTCGATGAATTTTTTAGCAGCTTCTTCCTTCGATACGTACTCAACGCCTGCGCCATTCTCTTTGCTGACGTAATCCTGAGAAAGAAGGTTGTTTTCAATCTGCAGCCGTTGCGTTTCAGTCAAGTTCGACTTCAGGTATACTTGTACTTTGATGTTCTGCCTGATCTGATGTTCAAGTTCCTGAGAGTAGATTATCAGTACGCCGAACACGCCAATTACAATCAAAGACAGTGTAATGCTGATCAGCACGCCGATCGCGGGATATCCACCTAACTTTTTCTTGTTCCTTGGAGACTCCATATTGGCGCCAAAGTTAGGAGAAAATTTAATATAGTATAAGTCATGAGTCTTGATTCGCGGCTCGACGGCCTGTGATCCTCGCTAAGGGCTTTCTAGATCCACTTTGAGATATATCTCTCAACTACTGGCTTCTTTTCTTAGTCGCCTTTGCGAGAAATCCCTAAAACAAAAGACCCCGCTTTTCAGTAGGGTCTTTCAAGTATATCGAAGTTCACTTTTATCTTCCTGCGCGGTAGTCCTGAAGCTTTTTCAGCAAGGTCTCATCCTTAATAGGTGTTAATCGTTTTACGTTATTGTCATCTTCATTCAAAAGATAATAGTTGTCTTTGTAATAAAGGAACATCGTTCTTTTGTTGTTGCTGAAGAATTCCATGATCTCGTATAGATTCTTTTCAAATACTCCATAAAG
>JBDSKX010000088.1:0-3242 GCA_039916665.1 Chryseolinea sp.
ATTTCTTCTGTAGCGTTACCTGTGTTGGCTACAATAACTGTTTTGGATTGGAACTCAGGTTGAAGTACAAATGGCTCGAGTGAGGCGTGCTTGTCGAGCGTTTGGTAGAGGATGGCGGCCTTGTATTCAGTTTCCTTGCGGATTTTTTCAATACCTTTTGCAAGCATATCACCAACTACCTTGCCCAGCAAAAAGATGGATAATACGTTCGGTGTTTCCGGCGTCTGATGCTTCTTTTCATTTTGAAGCAACGTTGGAATGTTGTGATACGAACCGATGGAAATTCCTTTCGCAATCATCCGTTCAGCTTTTTCAATACAACGTTCATTGACCATCCACACGCCGAGTCCTGCAGGTAGACCGAAACCTTTTTGAACTGAGAAGAAAACGGAATCGAGTTTATCGTATGGAAGCTTGGGATAGGGGAGAGATGATACTGCATCAACTGCGATCAATGCATCGGGATTTTCATTACGAATGGATTCAATAAAACTTATCGGCAAAGAAACGCCCGTGCTTGTCTCGTTGTGTGTTATTGCTATTAACTCAGTGTCAGAAGGAACGTTGATACTGTCAAATCCTTTGCCTTCTTTGACTTCAATAGAGGTTGACTGTTTATTCAGTTGTCTGGCAACTTCAAAGTAGCGTTTTGAAAACGAACCATTGACCAGGTGAAAGGAACTAAACTCCACCAGGTTTTGAATGCTGCGTTCCCAGATTTCGGTTGCAGAGCCAGTAAAGAAAATGTGATAGTTTGGTGGTACGTCAAGAAGTGCGCGTATGCCTTCAGTTGTATCCTTAAAAATCTTGTCGAATTGTTTGCTTCGGTGTGATAGCGACGGAATGCCTTCACGGAAAGCATATTTCATGTGATCTTCTACCGTGAAGTAAAGTTGAGATGGACCGGGAGTAAAATTTATTCTAGCCTTATTCATGCGGCAGCAAAAGTAATTGTTCTACGGGAAGTCGTTTAGTTAAAAAATACATTTTTAACAACATTGTCGGCGCCCAGTGTTTTAGCTAAATTGTAATCAAATCCCACTCGGGTTTGGGACACGTTTGCTGAACCTAACAATAAAACAATACCGAGTGAAGCTTTTGGCCAAAATCAGGCTTCAATCCGTCATTTGACGGACCTCGCCCAAAAAGCAGGTTAACAGAAGAAGGTTGCGGACGACGGCAGCTCAAAACTTGTCATCTATGGGGTTCAGAAACACCTCTCCAAATCCGGTGGGCTTTTTATAGCCCTTTATTTTTGTCAAACCGATCAGTATAAAATCCTGAATTTGATCGTCTGGTCGATCGCTCGTAGTTCAGTGATAACATCTTTGTCATATTTCTTATTGATGTCGGTAATCACATACCCAATAGACTCGTTTGTCTTCAGATACTGTCCTACGATGTTGATGCCGTTGTCCGCAAGTATGTGATTGATCCTGGCAAGGATTCCGGGAACGTTATCGTGAATATGAATAAGGCGATGCGCGTTCTGCAATAACGGCAAAGTTAAATTCGGGAAGTTTACGCTATTAGATGTACTTCCTGAATTGATGTAATCCATGATCTTACCCGGCACAAATGTCCCGATGTTTTCCTGAGCTTCCAGTGTGCTTCCACCGACGTGAGGTGACAATATTGTATTGGGCAATCCCCGGAGCGGCGACATAAATTCCTCATCGTTGCTCGCAGGCTCAGAAGGAAATACATCAATCGCGCATCCCGCAACTTTACCGGTTTGAATATTTTCGCGCAAGGCGTCAATGTCTACGATGTGACCTCTGCTTAAGTTGATAAAGATCACACCTCGTTTCATCCAACCAAATTCTCGTGTACTTATCAGGTTGTGGTTTGAACCACGACCATCGACGTGAAGTGATAATACGTCAGCTTGCTCAAGTACCTCTTTCATCGTCTTGCACCTGACTGCGTTACCTAATGAAAGCTTTTCTTCGGTGTCATAGTAGAGCACTTTCATTCCAAGTGATTCCGCGATGACCGATAGTTGTGTACCGATATTACCGTAACCAATCAGACCAAGTTTTTTGCCTCTGACTTCAAAACTTCCTTTTGCTGACTTGTCCCATACACCTTTATGCATCTTTACAGATTTGTCGACGATGTTACGCATCAACATGATCATTTCTGCAATCGCGAGTTCTACAACGGAGCGGGTATTGCTAAATGGGGCGTTAAAAACAGCGATACCTTTTCTGGTTGCTTCTTCGAGGTTTATTTGATTCGTTCCAATACAGAACGCGCCAATCACCATCAATCTGTTGGCATGCTCAAGGACTTTTGCTGTAACCTGTGTTTTTGAACGAATACCAAGTACAGAAACATTCTTGATGCGTTCGATCAGTTCCTCCTCGCTTAAAGCTGCATGGTAAGTTTCGACGTTAAATCCTTCGGATTTCAATAACTCGATCGCTACAGGATGAACATTTTCCAGCAACAGAACATTAATTCTATTCTTAGGATAAGAAATCGCTGTGTTCAGCTTATTCAGGTATAAAAATTCGTCAAGGCTTGGCGTAATGTGGTCCGCCTTGCTCAATACATTCTCTCTCTGCACGTTCTCGGTAAATGCATAAAACTTATTGGCTAAGCCAGAGTGCTTAATCTCATAATCCGTATAACCATCACCTATCACATAAACGTCTCCCGGAAGGTTTAATCTTCTCAACTGTTCTACTTTACCATTATTTTGTGACAGTGGGTTGTCCGTGTCAAAACCGACGACGTGACCATCCGCATCGAACCGAAATTCATTGGCAAGAATGTTTTCTGGCTTGATACCGTATTCGGTAACAATGGGTTCAATAAATTCCTTGAAGCCGTTCGAAATGATGTAGATGTTGTCTGCGTAATTGGTAAAGAATTCGCGGTTTCGTTTAAAAGATTCTGAAACCAGATCCTTTAATAACCTAATCAGCGGTTCAAGGTGCTTTTGTGATGGCGCAAGCAGATTGAGTCTGCGTTCCAGGGATTCGCGAAATGATATTGATCCATCCATTCCCTGACTTGTGATTTCGATGATCTCCTTCTTCCTTTTCTCCTGATCAGGGTGGTCTTTCAATGAAATGTCTGCAAGCACGTCAAAGGCTTCAACCTTTGTAAAGGTGCTATCGAAATCGATTACGAAATATTTATTTGGCTTCATGGGCAGTTATCGACCGCAAATGTACAAGAATGGATGAAATTGATAATAATTCTTACGAATGCGGGTGTGGTGTGAGATGATG
>JBDSKX010000089.1:0-9419 GCA_039916665.1 Chryseolinea sp.
ATCAAGACCTAAATAAAAACACTGGGTCTAGTCCTTCCTGAAAATTGATTATTGACCTTGTTGACTGTTGATTATTCCATCCCCTACAAAAAAACAGAAGCATTACCTCCCGACAGGCACCATCCATCAAGACCTAAATAAAAACACTGGGTCTAGTCCTTCCTGAAAATTGATTATTGACCTTGTTGACTGTTGATTATTCCATCCCCTACAAAAAAAACAGAAGCATTACCTACCGGCAGGCACCATCCATCAAGACCTAAATAAAAACACTGGGTCTAGTCCTTCTTGAAAATTGATTATTGACTTTACTGACTGTTGATTATTCCATTCCCTAAAAATAGAAGAATTACCTACCGGCAGCCATCAAAATAGAAAATTGGATCTAGTCCTCACCTGGCGTGCCTTTTCTCCAGCACCTCCAACACCTCGCTGAATTGATAATCTTTCGCGGCAATTAATACAAGGTAATGATACATCAGATCAGCAGCCTCATTGAGAAACAGTTTCTTATTGTCATCCTTGGCTTCAATAACAAGTTCTATTGCTTCTTCGCCAACTTTCTGAGCGACTTTGTTGATGCCTGAATCGAGCAATGAATTCGTATATGAGTTTTTTTGTGGATTAGCTTTGCGTTCCTGGATCACGCGTTCCAATGTTGACAGACCCCAAGTCTTATTTTTTTCACCGAAGCATGTATCAGCTCCCGTATGACATACAGGACCTTCGGGAATCGCTTTGATTAGTAAAGTATCCAGGTCACAGTCAATCAGAATATCAACGAGCTTAAGAAAATTGCCAGAAGTCTCACCTTTGGTCCAAAGCCTGTTTTTAGTTCGACTATAAAACGTAATTTTTTTTTCTGTAACCGTCTTTTGATAGGCTTCTTCATTCATAAAGCCAAGCATCAATACGGTATTCGTTCGCGAATCCTGTACGATACAAGGAACCAGACCACCCATTTTTGAAAAATCTATTGTTGCTGTATTCATCTGCGTTATCTGATTGTAATGTGACTTCGTTTTAAAAAAGACTTTAGGTTGGGTATATTGATTTCTCCGAAGTGGAAGATGCTGGCTGCTAAAGCGGCGTCAGCTTTTCCTAAAACAAATGCGTCGACGAAGTGCCCCATCGTCCCGGCGCCGCCAGAGGCGATCACAGGGATATCCAGCAGGCTATTGAGTTGTGCGAGAGCATCGACGGCAAATCCGTTTTTCGTTCCATCGTGATCCATACTTGTAAACAATATTTCTCCCGCGCCACGATCCATTCCTTCTTTGGCCCAGGTAAAGAGTTTTTTGTCGCTGGCTTTCTTTCCGCCATGGGTATGTACAATCCAGCTAGTATCTACTTTCTTTGCGTCGATCGCCAGTACGATGCATTGCGCACCAAATGCTTTTGACAACTCATCGATCAATTCAGGTCTGCGTACAGCCGCAGAGTTGATGCTGACTTTGTCGGCACCGGCTTCGAGCAATGGGGCAACGTCAGCAACACTACCAATACCTCCTCCGACTGTAAATGGTATATTAATATGTTGTGCTATATTTTTTACGAGATGTGCAAAGGTCCTTCGTTCTTCAGAGGTCGCCGAAATATCGAGGAACACGAGCTCGTCAGCACCTTGAGCAGCATACTGCGCACCGAGTTCCACAGGATCGCCCGCGTCACGTATGTTTACGAAATTTACTCCCTTTACTGTTCTCCCGTCCTTAATGTCGAGACAGGGAATTATCCGCTTAGTCAGCATGGTCAGACACTTGTTAATTGTTCAAGGGATATCTTTCCCTCATAAATTGCTTTTCCGACGATAACCCCGTCAACGTCTATTCTTTGTAACTCGAGGAGGTCTTCCAGATTACTCACGCCGCCACTCGCGATCAGGTGAAGTTGTGGGAAACTCAATAGAATTTTTTTATACAGTTCGATATTCGGTCCCGTCAGCATACCGTCAACGCCTATGTCGGTACAAGTAACGTGTTTGATGCCCCTTGAAACATAATCCTTTAGAAATGTGACGATATTAATACCTGAGCCATCCTGCCACCCATTGATAGAAATATTTTCATTTTTCACGTCAGCACTTAGGATGATGGAATCTACGCCAAATTGCTCCAGCCATTCCGTTACCTTTTCAGGTTGTTTGACTGCGACACTACCAATATTAACCTGTTTGACCCCTAAATCAATCAGTCGCTTGATCTCTTGTGTAGTTTTGATACCACCGCCAAAGTCAACGTTTAGATCTGTGTTCGTCGTAATGTTTTCAACCACACGCCAGTTCACTACCGTTCCCGACTTTGCTCCATCGAGATCGATCAGGTGAAGATGTGTGAGGCCGGCATCCTGAAAGGAGCGGGCCACATCCAGCGGATCATCATGGTAGATTTTCTTTTGAGCATAGTCGCCCTGCACGAGGCGTACGCATTTTCCATCGATGACATCAATAGCGGGAATGATTCTCATACACTTAAGAAGTTTTTTAAAACGATTTCTCCTGATCCTGCCGATTTTTCCGGGTGAAACTGTACAGCATAAAAGTTATCGCGTTTCATGGCCGCACTGAATGGCTTGATATATTCAGTGATCGCCGAAGTAAAAGCGTTAACGGGAACATAAAAACTATGAACAAAATACGCATATTCATTTTCGAGAGATTCATCTAGCCAGCCGTTGGTGAATGTAAGGTTGTTCCAACCCATATGGGGCACCTTCATATCGCCGGCAGGCTCGAATTTTTTTACGGTTTCAGAAAAGATGCCAAGGCAGTTCGTTGAATTTTCTTCGGAGTAAGAACACATGAGTTGCATGCCCAGACATATACCCAATACCGGCTGACGAAGGCCGATGATTAATGAATCCAGTTTCCTGTCACGCAGATATTTCATCGTCGTGCTGGCTTCTCCTACACCCGGGAAGATAACTTTGTCAGCACCTGAGATCTCAGCAGGATCATCAGTAATGCTAAAATCGACATTCAACCTTTCAAGAGCGAAAGAAACGGATTGAATGTTGCCGGCGTTGTATTTTATAATTGCAAGTTTCATTTCCGTGTATTGTTACAGAACGCCTTTTGTTGATGGTAACTGATCACCTTCTTTCTTAACGGCCATCTTGATAGCCTTTGCAAACGCTTTAAAAATCGCCTCGATTTTATGATGTTCGTTAGTACCTTCCACCTTGATATTAAGATTGCTCTTGGAGGCGTCTGTGAAAGATTTGAAGAAGTGATAAAACATTTCTGTAGGCATTTCACCAATCTTCTCGCGGTTGAATTCCGCCTCCCAGACAAGCCAAGGGCGTCCGCCAAAATCGATAGCGACTTGCGCCAGAGCGTCGTCCATCGGAAGACAAAATCCATAGCGTTCAATTCCCCTCTTGTCACCAAGCGCTTTCAGAAATGCTTCGCCTAACGCAAGGGCTGTATCTTCAATGGTATGATGTTCATCAATGTTCAAATCACCTTTTACTTCAATTTCAAGATCAAGATTGCCATGACGTGACAATTGGTCCAGCATGTGATCGTAGAATCCAAGGCCGGTAGACACCTTTGCTTGACCTGTGCCGTCAAGGTTGAGATTGATTCTGATTTCTGTTTCCTTGGTAATTCGAATTACACTTGCTTTCCTTTCGGGGCTGTAAACAAGTTTGAAGATATCTTTCCAATGGGTTGTCGTTAACGCACAAAATGGTTTTAGTCCTTTTTCTTCGAGTGACGACTCATGCGACCCATCGTTGATCAATATGCCCTTGGCTCCCAGATTTTTTGCCAACTCCACGTCTGTCACCCGGTCGCCAATGACAAATGAATTAGCAAGATCATAGTCAGCGGAAAAGTATCTGGTTAGCATTCCCGTTCCAGGTTTACGGGTTGACTTATTCTCCCGAGCGAACGATTTATCTATACAAACTTCGGAAAATACTATGTTTTCATTTACGAATGCCTTCATCATTTTGTTGTGGGCCGGCCAGAACGTGTCTTCAGGAAAGCTTGCCGTGCCTAAGCCGTCCTGATTCGTAACCATAACAAGTTCATACTTTGTCTCTCGTACTATGCGGTTCAACCAATAGAATACGCCAGGATAATATTCGAGCTTTTCAAGGCTGTCGATCTGTTCGTCCTTAGGCTCAATGATCAGTGTGCCATCACGATCTATAAATAATACTTTCTTCATCCCTTCTGTTGATTATTCAATGACTTTAAAGCCTCAATCAATCGCAAATTTTCGGTGGGTGTACCAATTGTTATCCGCAGGCAGTTGTCACATAATTTTACATTCGATCGGTTTCTTACGATAATCCCTTGATCCATCAGGAAATGATAAGTTGCAGTTGCATCAGACACTCTGACGAGAACAAAGTTCGCCTCACTTGCATACACTTTCTTTGTGATCGGCAGGTCTAGTAGTTTTCTGGAAAGTATTTCTCGTTCCTGAATGATCTCTTTCACTGTTGCGGCTACTTTATCGGGACGATCCAATGCTGCGAGTGCCAACTGCTGGGTCTGAACGTTTACGTTATAAGGATACTTGATCTTGTTGAGGATATCAATAATTTCAACGCTTGCAAAACACATTCCTAGTCTCAGACCGGCGAGTCCCCAGGCTTTTGAAAAAGTCTGAAGTATAACAAGGTTGCGATATTTGCTCAGCTCGTTCGAAAAACTTTTGCTGCCTGTAAAGTCAATGTATGCCTCGTCAATGACGAGCAATCCGTGAAAATTGTTAAGAAGATAAATGATCTTATCACGGCTCATTAAATTGCCGGACGGATTATTGGGACTGCATAGAAATATAATCTTCAATGAAGGATCCCCAAGTTCAGCGAACGACGGCAAGTCCAAATCAAACTCCGTATTAAGGGTTATTTTCTTCACGCCCACGGCATTGACATCAGCACAAACCGCGTACATCCCATACGTTGGTTCTGTGATTAAAATTGAATCCTGGTTAGGTTCGCAAAAAGCTCTGATCAAAAGATCAATTGCTTCATCGCTTCCATTACCGAGAAAGATTTGTTCAGGAGTTACGCCCTTGATTTTTCCGAGTTTTAATTTAACCTGCCATTGTAGCGGATCGGGATAGCGATTGAACGGAGATGGATTTGGATTTTCATTTGCATCCAGAAAGATGTCAGCATTGCCCTTAAATTCATCCCTCGCCGATGAGTATGGCTTCATCTGCAACACATTCTTTCTTACCAGCTTTTTGATATCAATTACCGACTTCATCTTAATAAAATGGGTTGTTAAAAATTCGACATTATTTAAGTGCATCCAATCTTACGCGCACCGCCATTTTATGTCCCATCAATTGCTCCGCCTCTGCCATCTCTTCTACGATCGGGCCGAGATTTCTTATTCCTTCTTTAGTGAGTTGTTGATAGGTGATGTACTTCATAAAACTTTCAAGTGCCACACCGGCAAAAGCCTTTGCATAGCCGTTAGTGGGAAGCGTATGATTTGTGCCAGACGCATAATCACCGATGGCCTCGGGAGAGTAGTTACCAAGAAACACAGATCCTGCATTGACGATTCGCGACGAAATATCTTCGGCATTTTTCATATTGATGATCAAATGTTCGGGTGCGTATTCATTAACGAACTCGATCGACGCATTCATGTCATTAAAAACGATCACACGACTATGCTGCAATGCTTTTTTTGCGATCTCTTTTCGGGGTAATTCTTTGAGCTGAAGCTCTATGAAGTCTTGAATTGGAGCAACGAGGTTTTCATCGTTAACAACAAGAATCACCTGACTATCTTCACCATGTTCGGCTTGTGAAAGTAGATCGGCAGCGACGAAGGCAGGATTTGCCTGTTCGTCAGCCATGATCAAAACTTCTGATGGTCCGGCAGGCATGTCTATTGCGAGACCATCTTCCATCACGAGTTGTTTTGCCTTGGTTACATATTGATTACCGGGGCCAAAGATCTTGTAAACTTTGCTTATCGATTCTGTGCCATATGCCATCGCGCCAATTGCCTGAGCGCCACCAACCTTAAATACTTTGTCAATGCCAACCAGTTTTGCTGCGAAGAGTATCGCCGCGTTGATGTTGCCAGAACGATCGGGTGGTGTACACAATACAACTTGTTTACATCCTGCCAGTCTAGCGGGAACACCGAGCATAAGGACTGTCGAGAATAATGGAGCTGAACCACCTGGAATATAAATACCTACTTTTTCGATGGGAACAGCTTTCCGCCAACACACTACCCCAGCCGTTGTTTCAATCGTGGATGGCTCTCGTTTTTGTGCGCCATGAAATTTTTCGATGTTTGCTGCTGCTGTTTTGATTGCGTTTTTCAACGGTGCGCTGACACTCTTTTCCGCCGCGACGAATTCCTTTTCATCGACAAGCAAAGTTGTCACTTCAGTCTTGTCGAATTGCAGCGTTAATTCCCGAAGTGCTTGATCGCCCGACTTCTTCACGCGATTCAAAACATTTCTAACGGAGCTATCCAGAAACTCCAGTTCAATCTGGGGTCTGGTGCTTAGTTTTAACCAGGCGTCGGTGCCTGGATTGTTATAGATAGTCATTACACAATCATTTTTTCGATAGGGATAACCAAAATTCCTTCAGCACCAAAAGATCGTAGTTGGTCGATCTTTTCCCAAAAGTCGTTCTCATCGACGACGGAATGAAGGGAACTCCAGCCTGGTCTCGCCAGTGGAATTATCGTCGGACTTTTCATTCCAGGGATAACAGATGTTATTTTCTCAATGGCTTCGTTCGGACAGTTCATCAAGATGTACTTGTTGTTTTTGGCTTTCTTAACCGCTTCAATGCGGAACAATAATTTTTCAAGAATAGCCTGCTTGTCACTCGCCAACGAAGGATTGGCAATGATGACTGCCTCAGATTGCATCACAACTTCTACTTCTATCAGGCCATTGCTGAGAAGCGTGCTTCCGGTGCTAACGATGTCACAAATTGCGTCGGCTAATCCAATGCCGGGAGCGATTTCAACAGACCCGCTGATTTCATGAATGCCTGCTGAGATATTGTTCTTCTTCAAAAAGGCCCGGACAATGTTTGGATAGGTGGTGGCAATATTTTTACCGTCAAGCGATTTAATGCCGCCGTAGGTTTCTGACCTGGGAATAGCAATTGACAGCCTGCATTTTGCAAAGTCAAGTCGTTTTACAATTTCATTCTTCTTTTGTTTTTCAACAAAGATGTTTTCTCCGACAATACCGATATCCGCAACCTGATCTTCTACATATTGTGGGATGTCGTCGTCTCTCAAAAAAAGAACTTCCACGGGAAAATTTCGGGCTTGAGTTTTCAGTTGATCCTTGCCATTGCTGAACGAGAGGCCGCTCTCCTTAAGTAGTTCGAGGGATCCCTCTTGTAAACGACCCGACTTTTGAATTGCTATCCTTAGCATACTATTTTATAGGTTATCATTTTATCTAAACAAAAAAGGCCTGTCACGTGGTGACAAGCCTTCTCAAAATCTTTATTCGTTGATCAAGATATAGCTGTACCACGCACAATGTGCTTGCCATGATGATGGTGACGGCCGATATTTGAAGGTCTGTTCTTCATTTGAGGGTGCTAAGAAATCAAATAGTTCCCTGATCTCAAAATCTGACCAGATAAAACTTGATAAAGTATGCCAGAAAGGTATAGATCGGGGTCCTCAGCCAGATTCTTAGTTCGAACCGTACAGTCGTTCGGCTTAAATTTCAAATAGTGATAAGGCAATTTGGGCATTTGAACTCTGTGACAGTATTTCGTTGTTACTTGTTCCGATAATGGCTATGAGAGTCTTTTTAATACTGATGTCGCTGCTGATTTATACTGCTTGTACCGATAGCCGGGAAACACGCTTGCAGCGATTTCTTATTCAAAGTAATGCGATGGCCGTCGACCATCAGGAAGAACAAGCCGAATATTATTTGAAGGAGGCCATTAAGATAGACAGTTGTTTTGCCGATGCCTGGAATAATCTGGGCACGTTATATTTCAAGCAAAAGAAATATGCCGAAGCCTTGGGTTATTACGACCAGGCGTTGAGTTGCAGATCTGATTTCCTCCAGGCTTCGTTCAACCGCGCCAATACAGCCTACGAACTCAAGGAGTATTATAAAGCATTAAACGACGTTGAAAAAATTATTAAGATTAAACCGGACACTTCCGTCGCATGGTTTATGGCCGGATTGAATCATACCCGGTTAAGGGAATTTGAGAAATCACTTGAATCTTTTGAACGCGCGTTGAAACTCGATTCTGGAAATGTTGAAATTCTCGTCAACATCGGCACCGTTTATTATTATTTGAGGTCGTATGACAAAGCAAGAGAATATTTGCAGAAGGCTTTGAAGAAAAATGCTGATGAACCCAATACATACAATGCGCTGGCAATGATTGAAATAGAATTAGCCGACTATAATCAGGCCAAAAGACTTATCAACAGATCGCTTGCTTTAAAACCAGGCGATCCATTTTTTCTGAATAATAGCGGCTATGCTAAACTGTTAACCAATGATCTTGAAGGTGGTCGCCAAGATATTGACAGAAGTATCATTGAGGATCCGGACAACGCGTGGGCCTATCGGAATAAAGGTTTGTATTATCTTCTTACCAGGCGTTATGCTGAGGCAATTCGTCTTTTACAGCAATCCCTCAAAATGGATCCGTTTACTGAGAAAGTCAACTTGTATCTCGGTGATGCATATTCAGGAAATGGCAACAAGACTGAAGCCTGCAAATATTTTAAAGAGGCGCTGGCACGTAAAGAACTGGATGAGGCAGCATATTCAAAAAAATGTAAGTTGAAATGAAGCTTGAAAAGGTAGTCGGATATCTTCAAGAGCGTCTATCCCGACCGTTACCTGCGGGAGCTGCGCATGAGTTGATGCGCGCAACCGCCGTGGGCAACGTTCGCCCAAAATTTGATCACACCAATCCTCCCAGAACTGGGAGTGTTCTTGTTCTGCTATATCAGGATGGTAATGACATAAGATTTCCACTGATTCGACGACAAGAGTACGCAGGTGCTCACAGCGGTCAGATCAGTTTACCTGGAGGTAAATCTGAAGGCAACGAAACTTCGTCCGAGACTGCTTTGAGAGAGGCTGAGGAGGAGGTTGGCGTTAAAAGAGATTTACCGACAGTGGTAGGCGTACTGAGTAACTTCCTGGTCATTCCAAGCAATTTTATGATCACGCCAGTCATTGCCACCGTTTCATCTGTCCCCACTTTTAAGGCAGATCCTTATGAGGTGGCGGGAATAATCAGCGGTTCAATTGCTTCGTTATTAGATGCAACGGCAATTCACAGAGAAGAAATTTTTGCCGGACAATACAAAATGATGGCGCCACATTTTAAGATAGATGGAGCCATCGTTTGGGGCGCTACGGCCATGATGCTTAATGAACTGCGCGTTGTATTAGAAGATTTCGACT
>JBDSKX010000090.1:0-12180 GCA_039916665.1 Chryseolinea sp.
GAAAGGGCAACACATGGTAGCCCCAGGTCGCCCTCGACGAAGTCGGGGCTACCTGGGGTGAGGATGCATGCATTTTTTTGAACCCTGAAAGGGTTGGTCTTTCGCCGCACGCCAAATTTCCAGACACATTTGATTACACCCTCCAATTTTCCTGATCAAAATATTTCAAGTATCAGTCGATGAAATCATACTCATAAAATTGTTTGAAAAAACGATCCACCGTTATATCACAATCACTTGTTAAAAATTTCGTACACGTCATTTTCTCAACCAAAGATCGACAGTCATTAATCACGCCTGATATCGAAATAGCATTGTATAAATATCTCGCAGGCACGTGTCAGAATTTAAATTGCCACGCAAAACGTGTCGGTGGACACGTGGATCATGTCCACATGCGGTATGTTTGGGATTAAATTCACTTCTCATGTGGATCAATATACCGACGAGACGTCGGACCTGGGGCCAAGATATGTTGACCTTTCAGGCCAAATTTTTTTGTGTTATCCTCAGATAATAATAGACGGATTCATTGGCAAAAATGATATTGGAGGCAATCCCCAAGCGGTAAACCGTAATTTGAGGATAATAATGCTTGTTAGTTGACTAACATGACAAAGTAGGATTAGTACATTCGGTTAAACTGCCTCTTACCAAATTACCGCGTTTTACGGCAGAGAATTGCTCAACGCATTGTTTAGGTTACATAGCATTTAACCTAATTACATATGAGCGCTTCTCGTATTACCTTTATTTATTGTGTAATTGCTATCCTGGCAAATCTTCAATATGCTTCTGCGCAGGGAATCACTACTCCTAACGCGCCCAGTCCGGCGGCAAAAGTTTCTCAAACCATTGGAATTTCAACGGTAACTGTTTCCTATTCACGTCCTGGCGTCAAGGGTCGTAAGATATGGGGAACCTTGGTGCCGTATGGCTGGAACGTTCAAGGTTTTGGAAACGTGAAATCTGCCCCGTGGCGTGCGGGAGCAAACGAAAATACGGTAATAGAATTCTCAAATGATGCCACCGTCGAAGGTAAAAAGATTCCTGCCGGATCCTATGGACTATTCTTCGTGATCAACAAAGACAATACTGGAGAAGTAATATTGTCAAAGGATAGTCGCTCCTGGGGAAGTTTCTTTTACGAAGAAGGTCATGACGAGATGAGAGCACCGATAAAAATCCAGGAAGGCAGTATGACTGAAAGACTTAGTTACGATTTCGTAAACGTTGAAAAAAGCTCTGCCCAACTCATTCTATCATGGGAGAAAAAACAATTCCCGGTTTCCATATCTTTTGATGTTGATGCCATCGTAATGGCGAACGCACGTGAAGAACTAAAGGGACCCACAGGATTCGGATGGCAAGGATTTGCAAGTGCGGCAAATTATTCGTTGCTGAATAAGACCAATCAGGAAGAGGGAAGCAAGTGGATCGATCAGGCGATTTTGCAACACAAGAGTTTTGGAACCATGATCGTGAAGGCGGGCTTCCTCGAACAAGAAGGAAATAATGCAGAAGCCGAAAAGGTAAAAAAAGATGCCTACACCGTGGCAACCGAAGCTGAGTTAAATGCCTACGGCTATCAGTTGTTGGGCGACTCAAAAATTAACAACGCTGTGGATATACTCAAAATGACAGCCGAAAGATTTCCCAAAAGCGCTAACGCTTGGGATAGCCTTGGCGAGGCATACGCCATCAAAGGCGATAGCAAAAATGCAGTTGCAAGTTTCAAGAAATCACTTAGTATGAGTCCTCCGGACAACATCAAGGCTAATTCAGAAAAGTACCTGAAACAACTGGGCGCAATGAAATAAGCCAAGTGAAGCTCCAAGTTATCAAAGTCCTCTTGATCTAAGGTCAAGAGGACTTTTCATTCATAATCAGAATTCCTCAAAGATAATTTCCCGATTGGCCATCATGCCTGCCGTTGTACCCATAGCGACAGCATTTGCCACTGTGCGCAGACGCATTGCATTGTCACCACAAGCAAAAATTCCCGGAACGCTGGTCTCTTGTAAAATGTCTGTCTTGAGGAATCCTTCATCAGACAATTCACATCCCATCGTGCAGGGAATCATACAGCGCTGTTCGAAAGGGCTGCGTGCATACAAAGCTTTTACCGATGAAGTTGTACCATCATCAAAGACAATATATTCAAGCCACCCCCTGACGTGTTCCAATCTTTGCACTTTCTTCTCTACGAGTTTGATGTTATGAATCTTAAACTTATCCATTTGTTCGCGCGTCAAAGTTGATTCACCGTTCGTAAAAAGCGTTAGATCCTTTGTCCAATTCGAGATGAGTTTTGAAAACTCAAAACCGAGTTCGCCGTTTCCTAATATTCCAGTTGCTTCATTTCTTACTTCGTATCCGTGACAATAAGGACAATGAAGAACCGAGATGCCCCAACATTCAGTGTATCCATCAATTTTCTGCATGATATCCCTGAGCCCGGTCGCGAAAATCAATTTCTTGGCACTAAACGTTTCACCAGTGGCTGTCTGGATTTCAAAGCCACTTTCTGTTTTGGCACCGCGGATTGCCAAACCATCAAGAAAATTTACAGTTTCATATTTTTCAACCTGTTCTCTCGCCAGCAATGAAATTTCTACAGGCGTCTTCCCATCCTGAGTAACAAAGTTGTGCGAATGAGGTGTTTGCCTATTACAGGGTTTACCATCATCAATGATCAGTACGTTTCTTAACGCTCTGCCCAAAGCCATTCCTGCTGCAAGCCCCGAGTAACTTCCCCCGACAATTATTACGTCAAAATACTTCTGGTCTTTCATTTGATCTGTTCTGAATTTTACTGACGCTATATGTTATTTATCTTTTGCCTTGGGAGGCGAGATCAGACGAACAAAAGAATCTACCAAGGGCACACCGGCAAAAACTATCCACGGCACTAACGACAGAGTGAGTAATAGTGTTCGCTGATACAAGGGCAAGACAGATAACTGTTCGCCGAATAGGTAAAGGAACAACGTGATCGATGGATAGATTACAATCCATATCTTCAAGGATGCCATTAACTTCGCTTTTGTTTTCATACCATTAGAATTACTTTTTGAAACAATTTATTTTATCTCAAAGGTAGTTGCACTTGTTTCGTAATGGGTAGGACAAAAATCGAGTTTGATAGGACTCACTTGAAATTGTTGCGGAACACTTCTGGCGAATGACCGGTCTGCTTTTTGAAGAATCTTATAAAGTAAGAGACATCATCGTATCCCAGCTGGTTTCCTATCTGGCCGATTTGATTGGACGTCGCAAGAAGGTATCTTTTCGATTCCAGAACAATATGTTCATTAATAACTTCTGAACAGGTTTTACCGAGCATTTCCTTCGTGATAGCGTTAAGTTGATAAAGCGAAAGATTCAACATTTCAGCATATCGAGTTGGTTGCTTATGGATGGCAACATGCTTCTCTAAAAGTTCGAGAAATTTATCGAGGCGTTCCTGTGTGTAGCGACTCACGTTGCTAACGGCAGTTCTTCCTTGCCTTCGCGATAGTTCAATGAAGAGGATCGCGAGATTAGCCTTAATCACTTCGAGATACCCCTCTTGTTTCCTCATATACTCCTCAAAAATGTGAGTCAGTGCAAAAGATAGTGCTTTGAATTCCGGAGCACTAAATTCGTATAAATTTCTACCGCTCACTTTACGCAATTGCTGATTGAATACGTTATCCTGTAATGGATAGAAATCAGTTTTAAATTCGATCAGGTACCCACTACTTCCTGCTTTCAAAGTATGCTGGTGCACCTGACCGGGACGCATGAAGAAAATACTGTGATCACGAACGCGATAAGGAATAAAATCGATCTCATGAACACCCTTTCCTTTTTTCAACGCCAGGATGTAAAAGAAGTCATGGCGGTGAAGTTCCTGAAGCATATCCTTACCGCTTAACAGGACGCCAATATCGCGAATACAAAAACTTTGAGAAGCGGTCGGCTCTTTCTGCGTCGCTTTAATCTTCCTAATGGGAATATTCTTCATTTAACAGTTTTCATCGAACAGGCCAGTTCCGCTATAACAGTGACGCATCCAGGATAAGCCCGAATTAATCTGACGGCATCAAATGCCTTGGAATTAACCGACCAAAAATCAAAAAGGTTCTAAAAGAGAATTGAAAACAAGCTCTGGAACAATTCAACTCATTCCCGATAACCGTACCTATGGCTTCGCAGCCGCAGTAAAAATCGAAATCTTACTGTCGACAGGATCGACCGTTTTCAAGTATGCATAAATGGCTTTGAGGTCATCTTCTTTCATATGACTATACATAGACCATGGCATCACGGTATTAAATTCACCAGGTTTCACCGAAGGCGCGACATAAGAAGAATCCGCAAACAGTTTGAAACGCGAGACAAATTGTTGAACCGACCATTTTCCAATTCCTACAGTTTCATTCGGCGTAATGTTAGCGGATCTTACAACAGATTTGTCAGGTAGAGTAAACTCACGTCCTCCGCCAAATCTGAATTCCTGCACTATCTTCCCTTTCTCAAATGGTGTATGGCACTCGACGCACGACGCCGCGTTTACTAAATATTCGCCGTATGCCAACTGGTCTGATGGATCAGGCATTGGCATGGGGGTAGCAGGGTGAGGTATAGTATTTATGATCACACTCATTGGGAAATCAGGAACCGATGGAGGTACGTCGTTTTTTACTGGCTCGATCGTTCTTACATATGCTATGATTGACATAATATCTTCCCTGTCCATTTTGCCATAGTAGGGATATGGCATAAGGGGAAACATCGCTCTCCCCTCTTTTGTAACGCCTGTCGTGATCACTCTGTAAAGTTCACCGTCAGTATAACGGGAGATTCCTTCCGGAGTAATGTTCCTCGAGAAAAAGGCGCCTGGCAATCCGGCGTTCTGATCAAATCGTTCGCCGCCTTGTCCTATTTTCCCCGGTATGATGGGACCTGAAAATTTTGACCAGTCACGTGTAGAATGACAGTCCATACAGACGGATACGCTCCAGGCAAGGTAATGGCCTCGCTCTATGCGTGCCGGAGTTAATTCTACTTTGAGGTTTTCGGGTGGACCTACATCGGGCATCGCGTTTTTTATGTAAACAATTATTGCACCAATGAGGACGGCCAAGGACAGGACAACATATCCTGCAATCTTGAGGAATTTAATCATATGCGTAAATGAAGGTTTAACTCGGTAAACGAACAGGGGCTTCCTACTCCGATAATCTACATCACGAGCTTCTGATCTTACCGAAAAGATATGATTAAAAAATGAATCAACATAGACGGCACGCGTCGAACCCTAATTTAGAACTTCTTTGGGTTGAAGTTAGACGAGTCAACAGTGCGGAATGTAGCATCATGCGTTGAAGAAATAAAGACAAGACTAATACAACGGTATGGCTAAATCAAATGACGGTTGTCAGGTGCTAAGCCACTTAATGAATTTCCCGAACCAACTTTTTGGTTCTTCTTTCAAATCCTCATTTGTCATTTGCTCCAGGGGTTCATCCACCATTCTTACCGCTTTGGTTGGCGGAGACATCTTGACCTTCTTCAAATAATTCTGAGTTCTGCGTTCCTTTTCCTGTTCTGCTTTCTGCTCTTGCTTCTGCGACTCTTCCTTCACCTCACGTTCGCGCTGAAGGGCTACCGGATTTTTATAAGTTCGCAGGTCTCGCGATTGCTTCCTTGGCTGATAAATTGTGCGCGGTTGTTCTTCCTTAACTGACGATTCCTCCTCACCACCCGGAGTCGCTTGTTCTTTCTTTTTCGGCTCAGGAAGATCGATCTTTCCAAGAACTTTCAGGCCCGACAAAGCAATTTTTGGAGCTTTGATGACTTCAGACTCTTCTGTTAACAGTATTTCTGAAATCCCCGACTCAGAACTGGATTCAACACTGTTCTCAATAGTCGGTTCAGACTGGTTTATCAACGCTTCTTGAACATTCTCCGCGTGCGTCACGGTTGATCCCTCCTTGGCTTCCTCGGGAATGGAAATGACTGTCAAAATCGCCGTTGGTTGAATATCTAAAATGCTTAACTGATCAGGTGCAAATTTCTGAAGGATCAGCCGAACATGGTCTGTTTCCAGGCGGGAGTTCGCATTTTCTTCAATTTTGATATTGCGTGATGCCAGATAACTCAGGATCTCGGACGGCGAGATCGAAAGTTTACGTGCAATTTGACCTAGTCGCATAGTCAGTCGTTTTTCTTTGACAAGACCGCAAATATAGATTGCAAAGATTAGAAATCATGCAATTTTCGAAATACTTGGTGCTTGGATCAAAGGCCATAGATCAGATAAAGAACAAATAACATAAACAAAGCGATGGCAATCCATCTCGTATTGGATGGACGCTTTACAAACTCAAAGTCACATACCGGGCACGTCGCAAGATCTTGGTTTACATCCATAGCACAAGACGGGCATTCCCTCGTTTTCATTTGAAAATTTAAAAATTATCCAGCAAAAGGCTCCAACATTTTTTCAGGCATATCCCTCAGGCAAACCACTGTTTATTTGAAGGAAACAGAGTAACGGGTAGAATGGTTAATGAACGCACGCCCTTTCATCACCACAATAGGCGCAGTGAACACCACATTCATTGTAAAACAGCGCGGAAATTCGGATCTTATACTGTCGACGGAAAAACACCTTCATGTGCGCAAAGCCCGGTTACTTCTGATCCTCGTTTTATTTTCAACGTATGCCTCATGTACGTCGATTCTTATACCCATGGATCAGCATCAACAGAATCATTTGAAGGCATATGGTGTTGCCTTCTATGTCCTGCACGAGGGCACTTATATCGACTGGCTTTTGAATTATCGCGGCGGAAGTTTTCTTATTCCGTACGACAAGAAAATCGAAAATGAATGTCTTGTTCGTGGTGTATCTGCTGAAATCATCTCCGACAATAAGACAAATTCAATTCTTCAGGAGATTGCAAGTCCGGAAGTAAACATGAATGTTGTCCGTTTGCAAACCGCACCAAAGATCGCAGTGTATTCTATTAAGAATGAACTGGTGGCCGACGAAACGGACGCTGTTATTACTGTGCTGGATTACGCGGAGATCCCTTACACACTTATTTATGATGAAGAAGTTCTGGCGAGTGAACTTACGAAGTATGACTGGCTTCACCTTCATCACGAAGACTTTACGGGACAGCATTGGAGGTTTATGTGGCGGGAATCGGCCGTGATTGAATCTAAATTGCAGGAAGCGACCGCGACTAAGCTTGGCTATATTTCAGTATCACAAATGAAGATGGAAGTCGCGCGTCGGATCAAAGCGTTTTGCGAGGGCGGAGGATATCTCTTCGCGATGTGTTCCGGAGCGGAGACCTTTGATATCGCGCTGGCTGCAGAGGGACTTGAATTTCTCGAAAACAATTACGATGACGATGCCCCTGACATTCAAAGTAAGCTTGACTATAGTAAGAGTCTGGCATTCGAAAATTTCAAACTCGAATTTGGTTCAAGCCGCAGATTCTCTGACATCAACACAGGACGTCCGGATTTTTTTGAACAGAGTCGTGACTTCTTCAGGCTATTTAACTTTTCAGCCAAGTGGGATATTGTTCCCTCCATGCTGACACAAGACCATGAGAACGTCATCAAAGAGTTTACTGGTCAGACCACCTCTTTCAACAAGTCCGTAGTGAAACCTGAGGTATTGGTACTCGGAGAAAATTCTGATGCAGGCAATGTTCGATATCTGTATGGTGAACTTGGCAGAGGACATTGGACATATTATGGTGGTCATGATCCCGAGGGATCTCCTGGGCGACGGCGAGGTGTTACTGATTTGAACCTGTATCCCCATTCACCCGGATATAGATTGATCTTGAACAATGTTCTTTTCCCTTCCGCGAAAAAGAAAAAGCAAAAGACCTGACAGTGTCTATAGCCATGCCGTTGCATGGCTTTTTTTTTGCTTTTATCTTCGGGCGCCAATGACAAAATCACGAAGTATCAAAATCCCCAAATAATTCTGTTGCGATGTGGATAACATGGTTGAGAAGTTGTTCACTACTTTTTTATTAATTATTAGGAATGAGTTAAAGGTGAAAGTATCTTCATATCACTAAGTCGAACTGTTCACAACATTGGTCGAACAGAGCGGGAAAACAAATCATTACTTCTCACGGGGAGTAATGTCAAAAACGTCCGAACTGAAGACACTGGCTCCTGGTCAATTCCTTCGGGAAATGACAAAGAATCGGGGTTTGTATCCGTTGCAAAACAGACTACAGACCTCACTGTGGTGACAACGACCTAGCATTGCTGCCTGGCTACGGCTGGTGCTTCAATCAAGACGGGAAAGACAAGAAATTGTTCTTTCCCGTTTTTCATTTAGGGAGTGTAATACTGGCAATGCGGTAAATCTTTAGGAAAGTCTGACCACGAAAACTACCAACCGGAATCTGCAAGCACCAAGTCTCCCAATGACTGCAAAGGTGTCACGCACCTCCGTGCCCTCCACCACATGAACAAAAACTAAATGAAAATCTCCAACGAACCACATTGAAGACCAACGCCTCTACCATTTTTTGCTCCGTGAAACTCCTTGCCCTGGATTTAAAGTCTTTAACAATACCTCGCCGCAAAAACTATCAAGCCGAGCGCAGACTCCCCACATCATACCAAGAAATAGTGACTATTTGATTCGGAAAGACGACAGCGACTCAGAATTGTCCGCCCATAGATGACGAAAAGAAAGGAAACAGAATCCCAGGGATACTAAAAAATCAACGACAACACAATCTAATCTCTTTGCCCAAGCATTACGACGCCATTCTTGACATGCTAGGTGTAGACGCAGTCCACTCCACTGACACCGCAGTTACTGTCAATTTCTTAACCAATTCCTTCTGCACTTCCATAATTTCCGCGAGCGGGAGATTTAGTTCTTTGTGATAAATCTTATAGATGAATTGCCACTCAGCCTTATCCATAAAACCATCTGAATTTGCCAGGACACAAAGCCAGGCGAGGCAACGAACCTGTTGCTCAATGGTAAGTCGTTTTAGATCTGAGATTGTCTCTTTATAAATAACCGGAAGGTCTTTTTTCTTGAATGATTCAAGGTGATAATGAAAATCAGATACACTGATCTTTTCAACCTCCATCATCTTCTTACCCAGCAATATTTCATGCTCATTAACCTTACCATCCGAGTTAATCAGCTGGTAGTATAGTTTTACGATAATGCCCTTATAGTTCATGTTGAATGGGGTAATTACTTAATTACATATGAAAAATTGTGCCACCGCCTCAGTGTTCAAATTGAGGCGAATTAGCACTATGTGACGTTTGTTAAGTTTCATTTTGGGAAGGTTCTCCACTTTTAAATATCCGTTGGCATGTAGGTTTTACGATGAAATAGCCTTTTTAAAAAATTTGGGTGCCGTAGTTTCAATAAAATCAGAGGGTCACATCCCCTGTCTCCACTGCTTTTTCTCGCTCGTTAAACGCTTGCTCTTCATTCTTTTCTCCTTCGATGCTTTTGATCGTTTTGTCTTCTTCCTGATGATATCAGGTTCAAAAGCTTTCTCAAGCAGTTCATCAAATTTAGCGACGACGACCTCCTTATTCTGGAGTTGTGACCTGCTACCCTGCTCCGACAACACCAAGACACCGTCTTTCGTAACGCGATTTTTCAATTTCGCGATCAGACGCTGTTTCTCCTCCTCATCCAGAATGAGCGAGTTCTTTACATCAAACCTCAACGTAATTTTTGTGCTGACCTTATTCACGTTCTGACCACCGGGGCCATTACTTCTTGAAGCACTAAAATAAAGTTCTGGCGCCAAAAGCGCCGACTTCACAAGACGCTGGGACATCTGAGGTTCTGGGCAAAACACGAAAATAGCAGTTACGCGGCTAACCTCAAGTGTATCCCTGTGAAATGCAGGAATAGACTTCAAATTGCAAGCGAACCCGGTCCTGAGTGTTTGGCGAATGAAACTTTCAGCCTGCGACCTCTGCTATTGTCACGCCTTGAAGTTGGAATTAGCAGCCAAAGGCTTTACAAACCTATCCGATCAAATGGCAAAACTTGAGGTTCTGACGCGTTGAGTTTGCAGCGCTATGATTGAAGGCTTGCAGCTTTTCTAATTTGTTCCTCTCCTGCCAATTCAATAGCTTTCTGTAGGCCCACTAACTCCACCATGAAACATTTCATCTCACGTCGCGACTTCATCACCAAAAGCGCTTCCGGTATTGCTGCTTTCTCCATTCTTCCAAATTTCATTTCTAAAGGCGCACCAAGCGATAAACTTCGTATCGCTCACATTGGACTTGGCGGAATGGGTAATCAACATATGAAATGGTTTTCAGCATTGCCCGATGTTGATATCGTAGCACTCTGTGATCTGGACCGCACGCACCTCGAAGGCACCATGAAAACATTGCTTGAACTTCAACCAGATAGCAAAGCCAAAACTTACGATGACTTCAGAAAAGTTCTTGAGCGAAAAGACATCGATGCAGTGACTATTGCAACGCCAGACCACTGGCATGCCCAAATAGCCATGCTCGCTTTTCAAGCAGGAAAAGATGTTTATGGAGAAAAGCCTTTGTCATACGATGTTGAGGAAGGCAAGCGCATGTTGAAGACTCTGAATAAACACAACAAGATATTTCAACTCGGAACACAGATACATGCAGGTGACAATTATCATAGAGTGGTCGAAATTCTCCAGGCGGGCGCAATTGGAAAAATCAGCACGGTCAGAATTTGGAAGACAGGATTCTCACCAGGACTTGGACACCCATCTGTTCAAACTCCGCCCGCTACTTTAAACTGGGACATGTGGCTCGGCCCCGCGCCTTATGCAGACTATGTGCCCGAAAGGTGTCATTTAAATTACCGATACTTTCTTGATTACTCAGGCGGTATATTTGCAGACTTCTGGTGTCACATTGCCGACGTCGTCTGGTGGTCCGTTAAGCCTACCGGACTAAGGAGCGTCGTTTCACGTGGTGAAAAAACAGACGGAATTGCCGATGCTCCCAAATGGCTCGACGCAGACTTTGAGTTTGATAACCTGAAACTCTACTGGACGTCAAAACCACCAGACGTGCCTGGCGCTGCCGAACTAGGAATAGGTGCGTATTTTGAAGGTGATAAAGGAACATTGATTTGTGATTATGAAACGCGCTCCATCACAATCAACGGAGAAACGGTAGGGGACATCCCGAGTATACCCCAGACGTTGCCCCGTTCGCCAGGGCATCAACAGAATTTCGTGGATGCGGTGAAGTCGAGGAGCAATCCAGAATCCAATCTTCATTACGCTCGCCAAATGACGCTACCCATGCACCTTGCATTGATATCATGGCGATTGAACAGAAAATTGGTATGGAATGCCGGCACGGAAAAATTTACTGATGACCAGGAGGCGAACAGCTTGCTTTCACGTCGTTACCGAAAAGCCTGGGATCTTTTATAAAGTGAACGAATTAGAAAGCCTACTTAGTCCTACTTTGTCATGTTAGTCAATTAACAAACATTATTGTCCTCAAATTACGGTTTACCGCTTAGGGATTGCTTCCAATATCATTTTGGCCAATGAATCCGTCGACCATTATCCGAGTATAACACCAAAATCGTTGGCCTGAAAGGTCAACATATGCTAGCCCCAGGTCGGCTGACGTCTCGTCGGACTACCTGGGGTATGATTTCATCGTCTGATACTGGAAATATTTTGATCAGGAAAATTGGAGGGTGGAATCAAAGGTGTCTGGAAATTTGGCGCGCGGCGAAAGGCCAACCCCTACAGGGTTTCAAAAAATCCATGCATCCTAACCCCAGGTAGCCCGACTTTCGTCGAGGGCGACCTGGGGCTACCATGTATTGCCCTTTCAGGGCAACTTAACGACTACAATCCTTGATGAAAGTTGTATAGATATTCGTGAACTAAATGACATTGTGCGACCATTATCCGAGTATAACACCAAAAATGTTGGCCTGAAAGGTCAACATATGCTAGCCCCAGGTCGGCTGACGTCTCGTCGGACTACCTGGGGTTGAAGTTGCAGTAAATTTATGCGCGCGACTACGACCTGAATATGAAAAGCACGCTTTCACGCGCGCAATAACGGTAGGTCGATTTTTCAAACAATTTATGAGGATGATTTCATCCACTGATACTGGAAATATTTTGA
>JBDSKX010000091.1:0-49747 GCA_039916665.1 Chryseolinea sp.
AATTCCCAAGCAACCGCCGCGTTTATATTCTGTGCCCCTATGCCCTGCGAAAAAAAACTCCTGCCCCTAAATTCTTTCACCGCTTAATAACACGTTTTTTCTTACATCCGCGTTAACTCAACAGGACGCCTTTAGCTTATCTACCCTTTATTTCCGAATTTCAAGGTTTATACTCCGTGGAGCGCTTTTACACATACTTTTTGGCCCTCCTCCTGCTTCCAGCCACTATTTTGGCGCAACAGAAGCAGGCTGCCAGTGTGCCGTCTAACTTCCCCGATAGCCTCAAGTTTGCGCTTGAGAAAGCAAGAAACGCCGATGCTACTCAGGTGGGAACTGACTTTGCCGCGCTATGGAACAGCCTCGCTCCCGAGCAACAATCTATGATTCAGCGTCACGTGCGACTGATGAAAAAACGAAAGTTTGCAGTCCGGCCGCAGATCACGAATTATCTCGGCGCAATTGTCGCTGCCGTCAATACTGAACACGCAGACGCTGGAAAGATCAAAGCCTGGCTTACTGTGGCTGGGAAAGTGCTCGACGGAGAAACCGCTGCTCGAATTAACAACTACTTTGATGTAACGCGTACATTCTTTCTACGGCACGCCTTGCATTTCGAGAAACCGTTTAGGCTATACGCACGCGACGATGATTATACTTTCGACTACATCGTGCCGGCTCCAGCATTTGATATTAATGATACAACGGCCAGTGCCGTGCCTCAGGACATCGCGTCCACCGACGACTCACAGCCAATCGACACAACATTTTCAAACGTTCCTCCTCTATGGATGAATCCACCACCACAACCTATCGTGGAAGGACCGGTCATTAGATTTAATAGAGTCACGTTAAACTTTGTGACGCGTTACGACTCAGTATCGTTAAAAGATACCAAAGGCGTTGTTGCGTTGCGATCTAATCTGTTTGTTGGCGACAAAGGATCATTCGACTGGTCATCAGGAGGATTAAGCCCCGACCTCGTGACTTGTACCCTTGGCGAATACAACTTTGACATTAAGAAGCCAGAATTGAAGTCAGACTTCGCGAAACTGAATTATGCATCAAAGACACCAGGCTTAATTCCAGGAACTTTTGAATTTCGTTCCGTGGCCCGTAAGGATTCCGTCTTATCAACTTTTCCACGATTCCATTCTTTTCAAAACGATCTTGCTATACAAGGTATTGGTGACGCCAATGTAAAGTATAAGGGTGGTTTCTCACTTATTGGTAACAAAATCAGCAGTGCATCTGTATCTGGTGACGCATCAACCATTGAAATTTATCACAATAATGAAAAGAAACTGATCGCGCGGTCGGCTGACTTTGCTTTCACTGATTCCACGATCTCGGCCATCAGGGCCAGAGTTAACATTCCGATTGATCAGGATTCCATCACGCACCCTTCAGTAAGAATGAAATACACTTTCGGAAAAGACAGCACACAACGCATCTTTTTACAAAAGGATAAAGGTTCGATGAAGCATACGCCTTTCTCGGCTACTTTTTTCAATATCGACTTTGCTGCTGACGTGATTAAATGGAATTTGTATACCGACAGCCTGGATATTTCTATCGATGGTGCGCGCAATACGGTGCCGTTGATTTTAGAATCCAATGATTTTTATGATCCTGAAGACTACCGGCTCCTTGCTGGTCAGGGATTCAGTTTTCATCCTTTGGGCTTGGTGGCGTCGTACTGTTTGAAGTACAAGGTTCGGGAGTTCTATGGCGGCGATCTTGCACAGTTCTCAAAGAAAAATCCCCAGGACATTAAGGCTGCGCTTGAGTTCCTGAGCGAAAAAGGACTCATCACCTATTTTCCAAGGAACGATTACGTACGGGTGAAAGAAAAGGCTGTGCTCCTTTACAAGGCAAATCGTGGAGACATTGATTACGATAATCTTAAAATACATTCGGTGATTGACAGTTTGCCGAACGCGACGCTGAATTTTAGTAAGCGATATATGATTGTTCGCGGTGTAGAAGAATTCAAGGTGAGCGATTCGCTAAATGTGAGAATCGTTCCTGACAGCAGCATCATCACAATCCTGCAAAATCGTGATATCAAATTTGATGGAACAATCACGGCAGGAAACTTTGAAATCAGCGGGAAGGGCTTTATGCTGAAGTACGATAGCTTTTTTATCAGGCTTGCGCATATCGACTCCGTTAACTTCTATGTCACGGAAACCAATGCCAGGGGTCAGCAGATGCGTCGAAAGGTTAACAACTCGATGGTTCCCGGAGACTCCACGGCCAATGCTGTGGGTGGACTTACGCCTGGCTCTTCCGGTGGAACACTGTTTGTAAGCCGATCGAATAACAAGGCAGGCAAGAAAAAATCTCCTCAATTCCCACGTCTCGATGCAACGGCTGGTGGCGTTATATATTTTGACGGAGAACAAGTCCTTGGAGGAGTCTACGATAAGTCTATGTTTTTCGTGGTGCCTCCATTTGAAATGGACAGTCTGAATACCACAGATCCAGGGTCAGTGGCGTTTGGAGGTACCTTCAATTCGAGTAACATGTTTCCAACTTTCAAAGAGAAGTTGAAAACACAACCGGATAAATCGCTTGGCTTCGATCACACCATACCCAAGAGCGGCTATAAGATGTACAATGGAAATGGAAAAATGACTGGAGAATTGTCAATGAATAGTCGCGGTCTGCGGGGTACGGGAATGATCGAGAATCTTGCGGCAAGTGTCAACGCACAGGATATTGTTTTCTATCCCGACTCTGTACTCGCTCATGGGACAGATGCTGGTATCTCCGCTAAACAGTTTGGTGCCGTTTCGTTCCCCGATGCAACGCTTAGTGACTTCGACATGAAGTGGTATCCGAAGATCGACCAGATGAAAATCAAAAACGTGAAAGCACCTTTCAATTTCTATGAAGGGTCGGCGCAGATGCAAGGTACTGTCACCGTTTCCAAAGACGGTGTTGCTGGTGCAGGAAAGCTTGAAACGCGTGGTACTGAGTTGATCTCACGATCCATGCACTTCAACACCAAAGATTTCGATGCCGGCCACGCGCGATTCAAAGTAAAAAGTGATGATCCTGAAAAGCCTTTGCTTCAGGGAACGAACATCAAACTGAAATTTAATCTTGAGCAGAACTACGCAGACCTAAGTCCCGAAATTGCAGGGTCAGCAGCGATCTCATTCCCATTTGCGCAGTTCAAGACGTCCATTCCTGAAATGCGTTGGGATATTACCGCACAGAAGATCAACATGAAGCGTGATCCTAAAGTACCGTTGGAAAATTCTTACTTCTACACGACGCGTAAGGATCTTGATTCATTGAGCTTTCTTGCTGAAAGCGCAGAATACGATCTGAAGAAACAAGAGCTGAAAGTCAGTGGCATACCTTATATAATTGTTGCCGACGCGAAGATCACACCCGAAAACAATGAAGTTCTGATCCTCGAAAACGCAAAGATAGGAACACTCAAGAATACAACGATCGTACTGGATACACTCAATGGCTATCACCGGTTGACAGATGGCGTAGTGGACATTATCTCACGTAAGGAATTTTCAGGGCACGCCACCTATCAGTATGTAAATTTCCTGAAAGATACGTTTGCGATCAAGATGACAGACTTCCGTCTTGAGCCGATAACAGAAAACGAAAAATCAAAAAGCCTGTTCACAAAACGCAAAGCCTCGCAAGCTAAGTTACAGACTGTTGCAACGGGATCGGTAGGAGCAGAGACGAACCTTGTTTTGGGTGCAAGCATGTTTTACAAAGGAGACATGATCATGTATGCGACTCGTCCCGCTTTGCAACTTGGTGGTTTTGTAAAACTTGATATCAAAAGAATAAAAGACTACAACACGTGGATCAGGTACGAACAAACGGGCGATGAGACAGATGTGATGATAGATTTTAATACGGCACTCACGGAAGAAGGACAAAAGGTTAGCGCCGGGCTGCACGTAAACGGTGCAGACAACAACCTTTACATCACCTTCATGAGCAATAAGAAGTCGGACGAGGACGAAGATTTTTTTGTGCCCGATGGAAAACTCTATTATGACACGGCTACACAAGAATTCAAGATCGAGGATCTGGAGAAGGCTCGTGGTAATAAGCTCTCAGGAAAATTGCTCGCTTACAAAGATGAGACCATGCAAGTGAGGTTTGAAGGCCAGGTAAATCTCTTCCAGGGAACAAAAGACTTTAATATCATCGCGTCGGCACTCGGACAAGGAAATCTAGAGACCAATGAAATAAGAATGAATTCATTCCTGATGATGGAGTCATCGATCCCGGTCCCTGCGTTTGATATCATGGGTAAACAGATTGCGGATGTGATCAAAAATGAAGGAGCAGATGAGGGATTAGGTGATCAGACGGAACTACTTTACAAGATTGCTGACTTCCTGGGTGAAAAAACCGTCAAAGATTTCGAGCAGAAAAGTTTGCAAGGTTATGTGTCGCTAGCCGTATTACCGCAGTTGACCAAACCAATCGTATTCTCTAACGTCGCTTTGAAATGGTCGGAGGAACACAAGGCATTCTACAGTGAAGGCAAACTTGGAATATCCAACATTTTGAAAACGGATATCAACGGTGCCTTTGAAGGTTTTATGGAGGTGAAAAAGAGTGAAGACGGCGTGCCGATATTTAATGTATTCTTTAAAGCATCTCCCGAAGCATGGTATTACTTCGGACTTGAAGACAATAGATTATTGGTTTATTCTTCAAACTCCTCATTCAACGATATCATTGCAAAGAAAACAAATGCGGGCAAGGCGAAGATAGGTGAAGTGGCTTTTGTACCCGGCAGCGAAGAGGAGACTCTCGCATTCATTAATCGCTTCCGAAGAGAATACATGCAGAACGATGTGCCTTACAGTTTAACGGAGCCTACTTCGATTCTTAAGAAAGCTGATGGTAAGACTGACGAGAAGAAGAAGGAGGATGATGGATTCTAAAGAAAAAAGAAAATCAACGCAATGGCGCTATGACCCAACGGTCGCTAAGACATATCCCATTGCGCTCATTGAGTGAGAGCGGTGATTTGTATCTTATTTTAGGGCCTTACGCTTCTCCATCAACTCTCGCCAAGTCGTCAGAACTATCCCCTCCGATTGTATAAACTTTTTGAACTCTGGATCAGTCATAGCCAGCATATCCGCTTTGCGTTGAATTCCTGATCCGGAGATTGCAGCGAATGCAGGGCTGGGCGAAGTGCAATGCATGATCACCATCGTGAGTCCTGGTTTAAGTGCCTTGATTGACTTGATATAATTGGCTGTAGCGATCTTGCGCAGGCCTGCATCATCATCTTTCTTATCCTGAGGATACTTCCAATTATAACTTACATTATGAAGATCATCCAATACGGGTAGACCGGCAGTCCAAATCATATTGCCTACCTTTCGAAGTTGGTCGGCAGCGCCCGGCGTTTTATTGAGTTCTTCCTCCAGCATTGTAAGGTGTCCTCCCGGCATCATCACGGGAATCTTGTTTTCAATGCCCAGCTTTACATAAGCCTGAATGAATTCGGGTGAACCAAACAAAGTTCCCATGTGTGAATCAAGATGTGTGGGCTCGAAGCCCATCGCGCGGGCTCTTGCCAATTGTGCGCGGATCTCTGCATCTACTTCCACCGGTTTTGCGTTTTTTACAACGTCTTCAACGGTGGGCCACAGCGCACCTTCACTGTCGACCAGGCCCGGTGTTGCGGGTCTTCCGGACAACGGTCCCCATCTATATTCATCCCATTCCGATGTCAGCGTAAGGTGAAGACCGGCGTCCACTGAAGGATGTTTCTTCAGGTAATGCACGAATGAAGGGACCCACGGACAAGGCATCATCACGCTTACAGAATTGGATACGCCCTTCTCAAGCGCTGCAATTGCGCCTTCATTTGAATCAAGAGACATTCCAGCGTCGTCGACGTGTAAGATGATCACCTTTACTCCTCTGGGAAAGCCAAGTTTTTCCGCATATGTATCTTGCGCGCGTGACGTACAAACGCAAAGGCTGATGACTGCAATCAACAGCAAACAATTTTTTATTTTCATAATTTAAGGTGAGATATTTCTAATCCGGATAGGATCAATTTATTAGATAGTCGCATAAAATCCAAAACTGAGTTTTGAGTTAAGAGTTAGGAGCCGCCTCTGGCTGGGCAATTTTTAAGTAGTATGAGCGAGTAGTTCCTGCCGAGATATTGATTGACGATTAGGATCGTACTGATGCCCTTGGGGTAGGTTGAATCCTGAACTTTTACTGCATCAGGAATATTTTGAGTCTTAATAATTTTGGCACCAAGCCATAATCCAAAACATATTGCGGTACAATATTCGCCCGACAAGTGTTTGAACCTCAGTTGGGGAACTTCGCCAAGTATTCCATTGCCGAGACTTCCAATAACTTTATCACGAATTGGATCACCAGCCATTCCGTTGATTACAGCGTCCACTTTACCAACTGTTGTATTGTTCATTTGAAGAAATTTCTCAACCGCCAATAGCAAATCAAGTTCGTCTGGCCTGTAAACCGTTTGTGAATCGATCAATTCACACCATGTATTCTCACTGGCAGTGCCAGATAATGCAAAAAAAGCTGCGCCCTCTCCTTGTATGGTACCCGTTTCTATACTATCAAATAAACTCAGGCTGCTTATCGGTTTCGACTTGTAGTGCCCTTCGCGCAACCCGGTAGTATGCTGGACTTTTGCCGCTTCGTCGTATCCTCCGACCAGAAAATTCATACCTGGATCATCATCAATTTGCATCAACGCGTCATTCAAAGCATGCTCGAAGGCGAACCCTTTGCTGACATAGGTATTGTTATATCCAGTGCACTTTAAAGACAGCGCTACCAGTCCACTCAAGGCGTTATAAGTCCCTTGCATGAAGAAGGTGGGCGATACCTGTTGTTCCTTCCGGTCGATAATTTCTCGTAAAAACTTTTCGGTCTCTTCGAGAAAACCATATCCTGTACTTGTTATAATTCCATCGGAAAGGCTCAGGCCTGCATCACGTTGACAGAGAATGGATGCAGTAAGGCCTATGCGAAGCATTCGACTGAGTCTGCGAAGCTGAATGGGATTTATAAACGTTTTGAAATCCGGGGTCAAGCAATTCAATATATTTTCATCGTACGAAATCACTTCTTCAAGAAACCTCTCAGGCTCGTATGTCTTTTGTGGAGAAATGATCCCGATGCCGTTTATGAAATGAGATGCCATCGTTAAACCGCAGTCATTAGGAGGGAGGACGTATTTCCGCCAAAACCAAATGAGTTACTTAAGACGTTCTTAATTTCTGATACTGTTTGTAACTCCGTCTGAGGAACAATATTAAGTTCCGGTATTGTATGATGAAAGTTCAAACTTGGCCACACAATACTTTTTTGGATTGCCATGAGGGAGTAGACAGCTTCGATACTTCCTGCAGCAGCAAGTGTATGACCTGTAAATGGCTTTGTAGAACTGAACGGCGGAATATTCTCACCAAACACGCGTTTTAATCCAGTCCCCTCTGACAGGTCATTGTTTTCAGTTGCCGTACCGTGAGCGTTAATGTATTGGACCGCTTCGGCGGATATGCCCGCTGAATTCAAAGCAGCCGTCATGGCTTTAAATGCGCCAGTTCCTTCGGGTGAAGAGGAGGTTTGATGAAACGCATCATTAGCATTTCCATAGCCGCTCAAAATCGCTAAAGGATGCTTGGCTCGACTAACCATTGAGCTTTCGGATTCGAGCACCAGGTATGCGGCTCCTTCTCCAAGGTTTAGTCCTTTTCGGGTTTGGTCGAATGGCCTGCAATGCTCTGAATCCAATATCATCAAGGCATTAAATCCATTAATTGTAAAGCGCGACAATGCCTCAGTGCCGCCACAAATCACGCGAGCCATCTTTCCGCTTTTGATTAACGCGGCACCTTGCATCAGTGCATTTGCTGATGATGAGCAAGCCGTGCTAACAGTAGAAACGTACCGTCGAATACCTAACGTATCAGCCATACGTTCACAATGCTCGCCTGGATTTGCGGTATCTACGAATTGTTCAAACACACCATGCTGATCGGGGTTCAGTATATCGTAAAAGTTTTTTTCGAACTCACGAATTCCGCCAGTAGTGGTTGCGGAAATCAAGCCGCAGGTTTTTAACTCGGTCTCGGATAAGCCAGCAGAACGGACGGCTTCTTTCAGGGCGATCAGTCCGAGTAGCGTAGTTCTGGTAAAACCCGGACCTTCAGCACCCGCCATAATTTTTAATTGCGCGTCGTCAAGCTTGATTTCACAACATGGGAATGAAGCCTTGTGAACAGTGTCAAGCAATTCTAAGGTTCCGAAACCGTGATGCCTGTTTAACAGCGAATCTAAATTTTCTGCTGTGTTTTTTCCAATGGAAGTAATAATGCCAACGCCTGTGATGAACACACGTTGACTCATACCTGCGTTTGGTTAGCATGAATGTATTCGGCCATCGTGCGGATACTATAGAAAATAGCGCGACCTTCTTTGGGATCTTTCAGTTTGATTCCGTAATTCCTGTCAAGCAGCACAACGAGTTCAAGGGAGTCTATTGAATCAAGACCAAGACCTTCTCCAAACAATGGTGTGTTTTCATCGAAATCAGGGGGAAGCATCTCTTCGAGATTGAGTTGTTTGATCAGTTCTGATTTCAATTCCTGTGTAAGTTCCTCTACCGATTGCTGCATGTATGCTTTTTTAATTGTCGTACTAAACGACCGTTCTCGAATTATGTATGTACACGCTGGCCGATACCGTTACGAGCGCAAATCCGATAAGTCTCAGGATGTTGGGCAAAATTGTTTGTATCTGTGCCTGGCGTAAAAATAAGTCATTAAAAGATTCCAACCCCCAACTCATTGGGGAAAATCGGCTGATGGTCTGCAAAATTTCGGGCATAATGTAGACGGGTACCCATATTCCCCCGATGGCCGAAAGAATCACTACAGAGACGGATCCAAAGGAGAGCGCTTGCTGTGCAGTGCGAAAATAGACAGCAATGAGTACCCCATACCCTGTAGCGGCCATGGCTACACAACAAGCTGTCAGCAGGATCAATGCCCAGCTTCCACCTAAAATTAATTTGTCGAGTCCGAGTAATGGCATCACGAGGATGCCGACTACCGTCATCATCACAAACTGACTGAGACATACCAGAAAATAAAACGCGAACTTTCCGGTTATCACTGGTATCTGTGATCCTGATATCAGCTTCACCCTGAGCATGCTGCCATCTTCACGCTCGTTGATAAAGTTTCCTGCCAGCGGATATAGTATAAAGAACATTGCAAACATGGTCCACGCCGGAACGTTGTGCTGAACAGAGCTCAATGTCACGCCTTCAAGTTTGTTGTCGGAAGCATATTCCTGCTTGATCGACACTACATCTGAAAGATCGAAGTCCAGTTTTTTGAAATCAGACTTACCTTCACTCAACTGTACCTGCAATTCATCCAGGACCCAACTGGTTTGAACGTTGGCGATAACCTTCTCTATTCCACTTGATATAGACTGCCGATAATTTGCTTTGATGGCCGGATCCACCAATATTTTAAGCTGTATACCAGGCGATTTCGTATTGTCATTCTGCTTGTCCAGCATGCCGAGATTGGCGAATACCTGATCTATGAGTTGGCTGGTTTTTCTCCTGAACAATTTACTGGTTTGCGAAGGGATGATGATGGCAGCCTTGAAATCCCCTTTGTGAACAAGTTCGCGAGCCTTCACAGAATCAGTCATGGCATGAAGTTTTACTTGTCCGTTTACAGCGAATGCTTTCTTAATTTTTGCGCCCAATGTGTCGGCATCGACATCTACCAGCAGCACATCCATTTGTAGTTCCTGATAATCACGGAATAGCGAATCCTGAACCAGTGCCATCACGATAACAAGCGCGAGCGGCATGATAAATATTAGTGCCATGCCTCCTGGGTCGCGAAGCAGTAACAGAAATTCCTTTTGTATCGTGGCCAGGATTTTCAATCGCGGATATTTTTACCGGTCAGTTTGATAAATATTTTTTCAAGATCTGAACAGTCAGGATGTGTTTTCATCACTTCGCCTAGTGTGCCCGTTGCAATCAACTTTCCATCGTCGATGATGACAACGTGCGAACAGATTCTTGCGGCTTCTTCAAGGATGTGCGATGAATAAATTATGGATGTGCCCTTTGACTTGAGCTTCTGCAAAAAATCAAGGATCATGTTTCGCGATTGAACATCTACGCCAGCCGTTGGTTCATCCAGAATAACCAGGTGCGGATTATGAAGCAACGCGGCAATGAGATTCAATCGCCGCTTCATACCACCTGAAAACGTTCTTACTTGTTTATCTGATTTTTCGGTCAGCCCGAAGGCATCGAGCAGCGAGATGATCTGTGCGTGTAGGAAGTCCGTCGACAACCCATACATTCTTCCAAAATACTGAAGATTCTCCTGTGCGGTAAGCGTAGGGAAGAGGGCGATCTCCTGGGGAGCCACGCCAATTTTTTTTCTTACCTCGTCGCCGTGCTTGCTCATATCCTTCCCCATCACAGTAACGCTACCGAAATCCGGCCGCGCCAGACCACAAATGCTCATCACGGTTGTCGACTTGCCCGCACCATTGGGACCAAGCAAACCGAATACGGCGCCCTCCGGAATGGTTATGGAAAGATCTGATACAGCCGGCCTGGCTGACTTGGGGTATTGTTTTGTGAGGTGCTCAAGCTGAACAACGTTCATTTGGATCGTGACACTTCATATAACTCGGAAAAGATTGCCTGTTCTTTTTTGGCAACGGCCTCTAGCATATCACCTAATTCGGCAAAAGTCTTGGTGTCAGACTTTCTGTTTTTGCAAACACGTCCGGCATAGTAGGCGAAATCTCTGAGTTCGTCGCCGCTCTTGGTGAGTTGCTGACTAAGATTAAACAGTGTTTCATTCTTAAGCCGGGCGCTGCATTGGTCAAGGAATGCTGCGTGTATAAAACGAAAACCTGCCCCACCTGTGCCGATCTCTTCCTGCATACGGATCACATTCCCCAACCACAGTATGGCTTTACGATTGCCGATCCGTTCAGGCCAGGTCCTTAATCTGCCAGCAAGGTATTTCATTCCTTTTGCGCCAAATAACGGCACCGGTATACGCGTCATGTCGTCACTCGTCTGTTTGATACCAGACCAGATTGCTTGTTCAACGTTGAAGTCACCAGGGATTTTTACAGGGTAGTACATCCGACCGCTGGGCTCCGGCATTCCTTTGGCAAACCGTGCACGAACCAGATCGTCATATGAGATCTCAGTTGTGTACTCCATGACCGGATCACTGACCAAATATTGCCCATTGGATTTCCCGAAGACTATGATATTATGTGCGTTGAAATGAAAGCGATAAGCAGCAGGAAGATAATTCAGATAGAAAACAGAAGTAAGCATTCCGACAGGCTGACCTTTGTCAATCATTCTGTCTAGTTCCTCCATCGCTTTCTTCGGAGTAGAGAACTTCTTGCGCTCAATCTGGATACCAAGTCGATTTGAAAAACGTGTAAAGACTTGCCCGGGCCAGATACGATAAGCGGTAACCGGCATTCCGTTCACACGAATAAAAGGCATGTACGAGAAGAACAATCCAGAGCCGATACCAAACACCATGGGCTCATCAAAATCCATTCCGTGGAATCTTAGCAGATTGGAAACAACGCCGCTTTCACAGTGTGCAGATTGTTTGTGTGTGAAATCAGCTTTCATAGTTTCTTCAATCTCTCTATATCAGTCAATTCTTCAACCGTGATCCTGAAAGTGTAAGCGTATTTCGACAAACTGCTTTTGCTAAGTTTATTGAAGAATAATGGAATACAATGCAACCGCACCATGAAACCGAATGTGCCGGCATAACTGGCAACCATCGCGTGCGTCATGATATTCTTTTTTATGAAGTAAAGCAGAGGACTTGCCTTACCAGCTTTAACCTGATCTATAGCATCCTTCACTTCATCATTAACAACGTCCCAGGCTTGCTGCATGGCAACCGTTTCAGGCTCCCAACCAATGCTGTTCACTTTTACATAGTGACCTTTGTCGTCGGTGGCGTAGTAAAGCTTTGCGAGCTTTCCTTCATTTAAGTTTTCCTGATCCTGCGGTACCTGCTCTTTGTTCATAGCGTTGGAATGTAATATTATCGCCCATTCTGATACCTGTTAGACGATGTATCAGACCACCGTAAGCATCACGTAGGCATAATTGAAACGCGCACTCTCCGGAATCATCATCAAGAGCGTATCGCCTTTTTTCAAACGGCCTGAATAAAACAATTCGTCAAGCATCAGATACGGTGACGCAGCGCCGACATTTCCTACCCAAGACAAATTGGTAAACCATTTTTCGGCCGGAATGTTGATCCCGATACTAGCGAGTTCTTTTTCGATCTTTGATGCGAAATATTGAGATGATAAATGCGGCAACAGATACGTTATTTTTGAGATGTCAATGTTTCGTTTCTCGACCAAACTTTTTAAAAGTTGTCCGCCTTTTTTTACAATGAATTCACCAAGCAGTTTTGTGTCTTGTTTGATAGCAAAGACAGATTGTGTGGCCCAGTCTTCTTGATTCATGTCTGTCCAACCCGTTATTTCTCCGGTAGCATCGATTACAGCTCCGGCGTACATGCAGGTTGGTAATTCGTGCGCGTATGAACGTTGTTCAACCCATTCAATTTTAAGGGACAGTCCTGTGGGATTTGGCTTGCTTTGAAGCAGAGCCGCACCGGCGCCATCAGAAAGCATAAATCTTAGAAAATCCTTTTCAAAAGCAAGAATCCCGTTCGACTCAAGTGCTGCAACTTTTGCGGCTTCTTCCTTGAAAAATTTGGCGAGCATCCATTTTGAAAACCTTTCAGATCCGGCACATACGGCATTCTCGGCGCTACCGGCCATAATAGAAAGGAACCCAAATTTCAACGCTTGAATTCCTGCACTACACGCACCTGTTGAAGAATTGATCTCCAAGGCATGATTTCCCAATGCGCCGTGGACCATGGCAGCATGTGCAGGCAGCAGCTGGTCGGGTGACGTCGTGCCCACGGAAAGAATGTCTACATCGTTGATACCGAAATCCTTATCGAAAAGTTTGTCAATTGCTTGCTTCGTAAGTTCAGTATTCGTGTGCGTGGTTTCGCCTAATTTATTGAGTGCGTAGTACCGTTTTTTAATCTGATTGTTCCTCAGAATGATAGGCTTTGCCTTCGAGGTTTGATTATTGATTAGCCCTAAAACACCCTCTATTTCATCATTTGAGACAGGTTCGTTAGGTAAGAAGCTTGCTAGTCTCGTAATATAAACACTCCTGTTCATCCTCAGCGCTCGTTTATGCTATTTCCTTCAGTGGTCTGAAATTTCAAAGCCCGAAAGTAACCGTTTTTATCGAAACATTTAAAAACAATTTGGCCTTGCAAATAGACTGGCAAATCGAAAATTTCCAGGGTTAATTACCCGCGTTTCCGAACCATGCAAAAACAATTTTACAGCTTACTTGTTCATCGAAGTGAAGTTTGCTTGTAGTACGCGACGTCGTCGACAAGTTCTTTCCGCTTTACCAAAAGCATAATTTTCGAAAGCGTCCACAATAGTGGGGAGAGAATGAAAATAGAAGGCAATAACACATACAAAAACGTATATACCCGTATTTTTCTACCGGTTGAATAAAGGGTGCCGCCTGAAGAGATAAATTTTGACCATACCGAGAATGCCTTCTGACCACGCTTTTCCATCAGTACTAGTCCGGGTCTGATTTCGATCGCCCCTTTTTGTAGCATAGTATGTTGAAGCGTGTCCAGTGTATTATTGTTCAGCGCTTCGGTGATTGATTCTCCAAAACGTCCTGCGTTTTTAACGTCTTCTGAAGAAACTCCTGCTGGGGGAAAGAAAAGAAAGGCGGCCTTTTTACCGGTAAGCATCCATCGCAGGATGGTAACCAGACTTGTGAGGTTACCCGATTGATCGATCAGGGCGATATGTCCTTTCAGTGATGCCCCTGCGTCGATCAGTCGGCGTTTTACTTTCTCCTGAGCGCCTAGCCACATGTTTCTACATCCGAGGATTGTCACTACAGGTTTTCCGCGCAAGATCTGTTTGCCATCGTTGCTTTGTAAAAAGGAACTGATCGGTCGCGACGGTGTGAGAAACCACGGTTGATAACCCATGACCACCAGATCATACGACTCAAATGCGTCCGGCGAAATCGGAGCGAGTTCCAGCGGTTTTTGTTGAAAGGTCTCGGGAAAAGCATTGAAAAACTGATATGCGCTCCATGGGAATGGGTATTTTTCCAGGGGCCTGATTTCTTCAAAATGAACGTGATATCCGGCATCAACCATTGGCCGGGTTAACGACTGAAGTATGGTGAGTGATTGGCCTGACTGCGAGTAATAAAGTACAAGAATTTTCTTCATGCTGGATTATGGCGTCCGTAATGACTCACGCAAAATAACAGCTTTTTTTAATCGCGATCTACTCTTATTTAGGTTGTTCTGACCAAAACCTGTAGCGTTGATCTGGACGATTGCTCAAGGAGAACGCCAGGCATGTTACGGTATTTTTCGAAAGTTTTGGTGTCGTAATTTTTTACGGTGATCAGTGTTAACCCAGTATTGTAATAAACTTCAAAACTCTGTTGAAGCCGACCGATAAGCTTTGTCACTTTACTCTCACGAAAATCTATGCAGAATGAAAAAGTAATGGCGGAGTTTTGCATCACATTGATGCGAATGTCGAGTTCAAGCAGCGTTGCAAAAATATGGTGAAGCTGGTGTTCGGAGATAAAAGTATAGTCAGTAACCTTGCAGGAAATCAGACATTGATTTGGTTTGAATACGATCAGTGGCGGCAAATTATCGACCTGGCATTCGTGGATGATTGTACCCGGCAGAGAAGGATCCTGAAAATTTTTAACCAACAGCGGAATGCCTTTGTTGGCCAACGGTTTTATTGTCTTGGGATGGATGACAGATGCGCCATAGTACGTCATCTCGGCAGCTTCTCTGAAAGGCAGTTCGTCAAATATGATAGTGTCAGGATGTCTGCGTGGATCGGCATTCATTACACCGGCAACGTCCTTCCAGATGGTAAGTGATTCCGCGGAGAGACAGGATGCGAAAATTGCCGCCGTGAAGTCTGATCCCTCGCGTCCAAGCGTCGTTGTCAGCCCAGATGATGTTCTTCCGATGAACCCCTGTGTTACCACGATTGTGCCGGACAACGCGTCGGCTAGCTGCGCAATATTCTCCCCAGTCAGTGACCAATTTATCTTACCTTCTCTGAACGTATTGTCAGTTGCGATATAATCACGTGCATCGATCCAGCGTGAAACTACTCCTTGTGCAGCGAGATAATGATGAATAATTATAGACGATAGTATTTCTCCCTGTGACACGATCTGATCGTACACCTGGTCAGCGTCTCCTGCCTTACCAATTTCGGATTCGATGGTTTCAAAAATTCGGTCGATCTCAATACTAACTGTCGATGCCTTAGTGAAAAGGGTATTGACTACCTCTGCGTGATAATTCTTAAGTGTAGAAAATGTTGACGCAAAGTCTTTTTTTGCCAGCCCGAGCTCATGAATGCGCTCCAGCATGTCCGTTGTTTTTCCCATTGCCGATACAACGACGAGAAGTTCTTGTTGTGGCTGTTGCCGAATGATAGACGCGACATTCTTAACGCCATCAGCGTTCCGGAGCGACGCACCACCAAACTTAAAAACCCTCATTTGTAGTTATGAATTATGAGTTAGGAGTTATGAGTTCTCGACGCTCTGGTTCATAATCCATTTTTTTAACCTTCCTTCTCTTCTTTTTCGTCTGCTTTCTCGACAGGTTTGTTTTCTTCGGCAAACGCTTCGGGAACGAACTTCAGCAACGTAACATACCACTTAACCAGTTTCTTGATATCACTGACATAGACTCTCGATTCGTCATACTCCGGAAGAACAGATTTCATGAATGCTTTGAGTTCGCCAGCTTCAGCATTGGCATCCACGCCTGGATCGTCGCCAAAATCCTTGTGGATTTTCTTAAGGACGGATTCCAGCGACGCTGTTCCTTCCTTGGTTGTGGTATAGATCGATATTTCGTGTAAAAGAGAAAGTTTGTGGTTTGCAGTTGCTACCAGTTTTGTTTTCTGATCATCCAGCGATTCGAGGATGATACCAGACTTTGTTGGAGCAATTATCTTATAAAGCCCTCCTTTTCCCGATACTGTTGCAATTTCCGATAAAGTCATATTCAGTTTTTTCTGTTGAAGGTGCCAAAGCTAAAGAAATGCCAATAAAAGTCCAGCCTTAAGAGCTAATCACTTCTTCTGCGCGTTCTGCATAGCTTCTTCCATAAATTCAAGAAGTTCTTCTTGTCCTTTTTTATCAGTTGAGGAAGTCATGAACATGGGTGGGAGTTCTTCCCATATCTTGAGTAAGGTATTCTCGTAAATCTTCATGTTTCTGTTGAGCTCATTCAACTTGAGCTTGTCAATCTTGGTAAAGACCAATGCCAGTGGAATCTCGCGTTCGCCTACCCATTGAATGAAATTCAGGTCATTCTTTTGTGGTTCAAGTCGTGCGTCAATAAGGATAAACAGGCAATCAAGATTCTCACGTTTCAATACATAGTTTTCTATGATCTTGCCGAACCCTTCTTTTAAAGTCTTATTCACTTTGGCGTAGCCATATCCGGGTAAGTCGACCAGGTACCATGCGTTGTTGATCAGATAATGATTGATGGTTTGAGTCTTGCCCGGCGTTACAGAGATCTTGGCAAGTTTCCTTGAGTTCGTGAGCATGTTTATCAGCGATGACTTACCAACATTGGAACGACCGATGAATGCGAACTCAGCTTTATCAGGAGCAGGGCATTTGGAAACGTCGGCAAAACTGGAGATGAATTCGGAAGTTGTGATCCTCATTGGTTAAAGTAATTATTGAAGGCTAAATTACTAAGAATGTCGGCAGCCAAAGGCTTATGAAATCGATAATCTGCGTCAAAACTCGGGGTTTTTCATATCTTGTGGCTATATTGGAGTAGATTTTACCGTACCTTTACTGTTAATAATTATTTTTTAAACATGTCCAGTATCAGGAGAGTACTGATTTTTTCGACTTTATTTTCTGCTTTCTTCACCCCCTCCTTCAGCCAGCAAGATCCCAAAGAGACGGCCCGGCAATATATGGAGCAGGCTGAATTGATTATCGCGGAGACCAAGGCTATGGATGATGCGCGTGAATTGATGACCACAGCCGCCAACCTTGATACCACCTACATTAAGGCCAACTACGAAGCTGGATTGATGCACCTTCTGACCGTAGGAAAGGATCGTGCTGTCACCTATTTATTGCGTGTTTACAGACAGGATCCCTCTTATAAATTTGATATCGAATTTCGTATCGGAAGAAGCTATCAGTATGGTGAAAACTTTCAGAAAGCACTTCAGTACTATAAGCTCTATAAGGAAAAGCTTGCTAAGAAGTCATCTTATCAAGGCAAGGATAAGATTGATTTAGCGACCGTTGACCGGGCGATATTTGAATGCCAGAACGGACAAGAGTTTGTTGCTCATCCGGGCAACTTTGCTATAGTGAATATCGGGAGAGAAATCAATTCAGAATTCGAAGACTATGTGCCTAATCTGAACGAAAACGAAGATGAAATCATTTTCACAACGCGCCGTCGGGAGGATAACTTAAACGAAAACGTGTTTGATGATAACAAACCTTATGAAGATATATTTATCTCGAAAAAAGTAAACGGCAAGTGGGAGTATGCAAAGAACCTCGGTCCTGTGGTAAACAATCCTTATCATGATTCCAATACTGCCATTTCGGCCAATGGTCAAACGCTCTTCCTATATAAGGACGAAGGCGGTGGTGACATCTTTTTTTGCGAGCGTCTGCCGGGTGGAGATTTTGGTCCGCCAAAAGCTTTACCGGGAATCATCAATTCAAGTTTTGAAGAAAAATCAGCGACGATCTCCCGAGATGAAAAAACATTATATTTTTCCAGTAACCGTCCAGGTGGATTTGGAGGTCTCGATATATACCGCGCAACAAAGAATGAAAAAGGTGAGTGGGGGAATGTCAAAAATCTTGGCCCCAACGTCAACTCCGATTTGGATGATGACGGTCCATTCATTGATTATGACGGTATAACGTTGTATTACAGCTCGAAGGGGCGCAAAGGAATGGGCGGATTTGATGTCTTTAAAACGACGTTGGATTTGGCGTCGAATGAGTGGAGCGAACCGGTCAACCTTGGATATCCGATCAATACCCCTGATGACGACGTTTATATTGTGTTTTCAAAAGATGGTAAACGCGCATATTATTCTTCTGTAAGAGAAGATGGTATGGGCTATACAGATATTTATATTATCACTATCCCTGAAGGGATAAAGAATGTTGATGCGGTGGCAAAAACTCCAATCGAACAGCCTAAGGATTCGACAACCACTACGACGACCATTACGCCAACGGAACCGGTAGTGGTAACAAAGATTCCTGAGAAGACGCCAGAGAACATTCCGACAAAGGAACCTGTAAAGACTCCTGTTAAAACGCCGCCAACTAAGACGCCTAAGGAACCTGTTGTCAAAAAACCTATTCAGCCATTGAAGTATGTGGTTACCGTGGTAGACAATACTTCAAAGTCGGCACTTGATGCCAAGGTCAGATTGACAGGCGCACGAGATAACGTAGTTGTGGGAACATCGCCATTGGGCAATGGTGTTTACGAATTCACAATCACCAGCAACAAAGCAAAAGACTATAGGCTTTCCGTTGAAGTTCAAGGTTATGTCTTCTTCAATCAAACTTTAAAGATTGAAGGGGCAACCACAACAGAAAAGACGGTGAACAAGACGATTGAAATGCGTCTGTTGAGTGTCGGAGTAGTGTCCATATTGCGCAATCTGTACTTTGATTTTGACAAGGCAACCTTCAAAACCGAGTCTTATACGGAACTGAATAAACTTGAAGGCATGATGGCGCAAAATCCTGATATGGTCATTGAGATCGGTGGACATACGGATGCTGTAGGGACCAAAGAGTATAATCTGGATCTATCGCTTCGTCGCGCTAATGCCGTCCGAGGATTTCTCCAACGAAAAGGCGTTAAAGCCAATCGGGTGAAGACTGTGGGCTATGGCAAAACCAAGCCGCTGGCTAGCAACGACGACGAACAGGATGGACGGGAATTGAACCGCCGTGTCGAGTTCAAGGTACTTCAGAAGTAGCTGTAAGCCTCAAGCGGAACATGTCCTGAGCATCTCACGAAGGAAGCCAGGGCGTCGGAACTTCAATATTTTGCTTTTTGTCCGATCAATTGATACCCGGAAAATAGAGGGTGATCACTGCAGATTTCGGCCTCGCAACCCTTCGTCCATTTTAAGTTAGAAATGTGGTCGCGTCACCCTATGCATACTCTGAACACATTCTGAATACACTCTGAACAAACACTTTTCGACACGATTTCTAGGTAATCAGAATAAACACGTCTGGCGAGCTGATTTCAACTTGTTCAAAAAAAAAGACATGAGTTGCTCAGAAGACTCTTAACCTGAAATGAAATAGTCGCGTAGCGTTGGAAAATATCGGAAAATCTTTTCAACGAATGGTAACGAATGGTATCCGGTGGAAAAGTGAAATTTTAAATCGTTGCATGTTTGTGTCAGGCAGCAGTTGACTCTCGATAAACACGTGTATCGTCAGCAGCGTTGTTGCGACATTTTAAACAAATAAAACCCAAGAGGCCGAAAACAGTGACAGAATCACAACTGGCAAGACGTGCAACATTCCAGGATGCATCGCATGACGCGCTTCGTCAATTCTCTACCTTGCATCTTGTAGCATGAGGCGGCTTGAGGCTTCCAGGGAACAGGTTCCGCTTGACGCTTGCTGCTTAATTCCTACCTTCGTGCCGGATCAGAAACCGGGTAGATGGAAGTATTACCATACGATAAGGAAAGCGCCTCTAAAAAAGACCAGGTGGCTAAGATGTTTGACAACATCAGTCACCGTTATGATTTCCTGAACCATTTCCTGAGCCTTGGTATAGACAAGGTATGGCGCAAGAAGGCCATTAACCTTTTACGTCCCCTGAGACCCCTTAAAATCCTGGACGTAGCGACGGGTACTGGCGATTTTGCGCTGCAGGCACTGGAATTAAAGCCAGAAAAAATCATCGGCGTGGATATTTCAGAGGGTATGTTGAACGTTGGAAGGAAGAAGATCCGAGAGCAGCAACTTGAAGCCTTGGTTGAGCTGAAATCGGGGGACTCTGAAAACCTTCCTTTCGGTATTGATCACTTCGACGCCGTAACCGTTGGCTTTGGCGTTCGGAACTTTGAAAATCTGGAACGTGGACTGTCGGAGATTCTTAGGGTATTAAAACCTGGAGGGAAAGTAGTTATACTTGAATTCTCCAGACCCCGCAAGTTCCCGGTCAGGCAGGTTTATAGTTTTTATTTTAGATTCATTTTACCGAAAATTGGCAGGATGGTATCGAAAGACAAAGCGGCGTACACATATTTGCCCAAGTCTGTCGAAGCTTTTCCCGATGGAGAAGATTTTATTAACATCCTTCGTCATGTTGGATTTAAAGACATACAATGCACGTCTCTTACATTTGGAGTAAGTTCGATATATACAGGTACAAAGTAGTTCTTGTTCTCGCGTTGGTCATGCTGTCCGCAGTGAGTTGTATGGCGCAACCCGAGCAACATCCGCCGATGCGATGGATACAACGGAACAACCCGAATTACGATAATCGTAAGATTACGTACGGCTTCCTCATAGCACTCCATAGCTCTATCTATGCCGTCAAATATTCTGATGCCTTTGTAACGCAAAAGTTCGATACGCTTTATGCAGTCAATCCAAAGTGGTCATCAGGTTTTACACTTGGGTTTATCGTCAATCTGAGACTCGAAGAACAACTCGATCTTCGGATTACGCCGCAGGTTGCTTTTTATCAACAGATGGTGCGTTACCAATACACGAACGAAACATTCAAAGATGCTTTGGTAGAAAGTACCATGGTTGAATTGCCACTCTTACTTAAATACAAATCTGAGCGCAGGGGCAACATCAGGATGTACATGATTGGCGGTGCGAAAGCGGGGATACAGGCATCCGGTAAGAAAGAGCAGACTAAAGCCGAACTGGAAGTAAAGTCAACAAATCTTACCCTTGAGGCCGGGGTCGGCTTTGATCTTTATTATCCACTATTTAAATTTTCACCTGAACTGAGATACTCCCATGGTATCGTGGATATTCTTGGCAACCGATCCAATGACTTCGGGCAACCGTTAAAACAAGTGACTACCCACGCGGTCACACTTTATTTTCTCTTTCAATAATATTATATGAGTAAGCGAATCGCCTTAATTACCGGAGGCACATCTGGTATCGGAGAAGCAACGGCCCGGCTGTTGGCAAAAAATAATTTCAATTTGATCATTTGTGGACGTCGACAAGACCGATTGTCTTCGTTGGAGGAAGAACTGGGCAAGGACACGGCAGTAATCACGTTGTCTTTTGATGTACGCGACCATGAAAGCGTGGCGAAGGCGATTGCCAGTTTGCCGGAGCGTTGGAGAGATATCGATGTGCTCATCAACAACGCAGGCAATGCACACGGATTTGATTCCATCCAGTCAGGGAAGCTCGAAGATTGGGATGCAATGATAGACATCAATGTAAAGGGACTCTTATATGTTTCAAAAGAAATCATACCGATTTTGACAGCACGTCAACGCGGACACATTATCAATCTAGGCTCTATCGCAGGCAAAGAGGTATATCCGAATGGGAACGTGTATTGTGCGAGCAAGTATGCAGTCGATGCAATAACACAGGGGATGCGCCTCGACTTGAACCAATTCAACATTAAAGTCACGTCCATTAATCCCGGTCTTGTCGAAACGGAATTCGCCTTAGTTAGATTTAAAGGTGACGAAACAAAAGCCTCGAATGTTTACAAGGGTATGACGCCTCTGAAGGGAGAAGATATTGCCGACATTATACTTTACACATTGAATAGTCCGGCTCACGTCGTGCTCGCAGACATCACTGTATTCCCGACGGCTCAGGCGAGTGCGGCGGTGGTGAAAAGAGTGTAGAATCTAATTGTGGATTATTAATCGTTTGTGTCTGGATCAATCAATAAGGCCGGGAAATAATGAAATATCGGCCAGCGGAAAGAACGTTGAGCCAGCATAATTCATCATTTATAATTTTTATTCTATCGTTTAAAACCCAGCGCACTGCCTCCGCAATATCCAGTCGATCCATCAAAAGAGTATTGGATGTAGTAGATGCCAGTGGTATTGCATGGATAGGCAATCGCGGCGATGAATTGTCCGTTTACCTTGCTCGACGCAACCTTGTTACGGTTCGAGTCGAAAAGACTCACAATAATTCCATCTGTAGGTGAAGTTGCCGCACAAATGTTGATCATGTATTGCGTACCCTTCGTAAAAACGTAAGAGTATTCGACAACATCCTTACCGCCCTTTTCGATCTTATAGCTTTTTAGAAAGTTGAAACCAGCTGACAATTTTGGAATACACTGGTTGCTCAAAACTTCTGAATTGCATTGCCCAATAACTTGTAAGGTGCTTAGCGTAATTATGGTTAGAACACTGAGAATTAATTTTTTCATAGCTCTTTATGATATTAGCTGATTACCTTATTTCTGATTGATGTTGTCGTTAATTTGATGTTGTTCACATCTTCTGATGTAATCTCGATCGTGCTCGAACTATTGTCTTTGATTACCATAACCCCGTCAACAACTTCAAAAGTTGACTCTTTATAAGTGTAGGTAACTTTCACCTTATCATATATTGCTTTCAGCTCTTCCATGTCCGTCAATAATGCAGCCATGTTGGGATCGCTGTCTTTGTAAAAGGAGAGGAGCAACATGATGTTCTCAAGGATGATCTTTTGTTCACCGATAGTTTCCTGAAGTTCCTTATTCGCAGGGTTAGCTGTTGATACTTCACAGACTACGTGCAGTGCCTCAAGCCATCCGCCTGTCAGAAAAAGTACACTCAGATTTGAACGGTTCTGAGTCTGAAGATAGTGATTGATACTATTAAAGTTCTGTGTTGTGATCAGCAAAAGTGAGTCGAGGTTCTTGCTGTTTGTTGCCAGTCTGCCGATCGTCTCGATGTCGAAGAATTGACCGATGTTCAAACCGTCGGCAAGCGACTTGATCGAACCCATATATTTGACGCCGTCCTGGTTTTGCTCGTAGATGTTGGTATAACCAAGATCAGTACCGTAGACACCAAGGTTCAACGCTTTCTTGTAGTTGCTGTTGTACTTGGAGATGTTGTCAGCAGAGTTAAGATAGCTGACATTATATTTCTTGCCCGACTCCTTCAGGAGCACAGAGATTTCCAATGGGCTAGGAATTCGCTGGAGGATGTCACCGATAACACCTTCGGAAATAGACGGGCCTTCAGCTTTGGTTGAATCGAGCCCTTCCAGAAAGGCTTGCTCGTCCGTTTTCTTGCCGGAGCCACAGGCGGTGAAGATAACCACCATGACACCGATAACTATAATTCTCATAGCCATAAAATTATTCGTTTACAAATTTAAAAATTCAGCATTAGTGGCCAAAAAGTTACTTCTATGCTTTATTGCTTTTTAGGTTGTTCATCTTTAGGTGACGGCGTTTTGACTGGTAATCCGCTGAATGCATTGATCAACTTCCTCAACAACTCGAAATACAAGGTCACGTACAACACGATTGACATCAGCCAGATGATAATATTGTTGAATAAATAGGTGCTTACCGTCAGACCAAATATCTTCTTTTGTGGTGCGAAGAAGTGAGCCCGGTAATCCATCGGACCTTTCGATTCGGGATCCAGGAAGATCGGATTGATCTGCTGAAAAAGCTGACCTTTGTATTCAATTATTCGATCCTTTTCAGACACATTCTTCACAAGATCGGCCAGGCTTTCGTTGTAGTATCTGTCTTTGTAAGCATTCAGGTTGTACTCAGGAGATTGCTCCTCGCTGCGCACCAGCGCTTCCTTCATGCCTACGGTGATATTATAGGCCTTTTGATAAAACTTCCTGTACTTCTCCAGGTAAGCCTCAAGCTTCTGATTGAACTCGGGTGTGAATTTTTGAAGCGTCCAGTCCGTCCCGAGGTCCTTCTCAAACCCTTCTTTGAAAAAGTCTTTGCGAATGGCGGTTTGTATGATATTCAGATCTTTTGACATAATCTGTTTTACTGAATCGCTCTTTTCGTCAATATTGTCAGCTATATATTTCCGCTTCTTGTCTAGTTCATTCACCAGATATGAAGAATGGAAGTCGGCAAAACTTTCTTTTTTCTCAGCTTCAAAATACGGCGCTTCGAAAGAATTGTTTTTGAACTGATCCACCACGAGCGCTTCATATGCCCAGCGTGAAGCCATCATATCAGCGACGATTGGTACTTTACCCTTCGTGCTGATTATGTCGTTGAGTTTGTCGAAGCTGAACAGAAGACCACTCAAAATCATCTGCGGAATCAACAAAAGCGGTATCATAACATACACCGTCACGGCAGAGTTGAACGCAGAAGAAATGTTCAGTCCGAGTACACTGGCGAAACAAGACACAGTAAAGAGAACAAACCAGAACGGAATAAGCATTCTCCATTCGATTTCAAGAATGACGTTGCCAATTAAAACAAATGAGAAAGTCTGGAGCGCTGAAAGCGTAAACAGGATCATCAGCTTTGACATCAGATAACTGTTCCAACTCAGGTTCAGGAATGATTCGCGCCTTAGGATTTTTCGATCCCGGATGATTTCTTCCGCGCTAACCGTAAGCCCCATAAAGAGGGCGACGATAATACTCATCAAAAGGAAGGCGGGAAAGTTCTCATTAAAGCGGAACATATACTCTTGTCCGCCAGGCGCACTGCGATATTTAATAATTACGGCCAGGATAATGGCCAGCAACGGCGCCTCCAGCAAGTTGATGAGGAGGTATTGTTTATTGCTCAATTTGCTCAGCGTATCACGCGTCACAAATATCATCGTCTGCTTGATCCTGTTTGGAAGATTCAATGACTGAGGTGGAGCTTCAGTTACATCTTCAACCCTGTTGATTTTGAAACGCTCTTTGTAAAGGTCGTACCACTGAGGCGGGGAGATCTTCCGTTTATTAGTTGGCTGTCCGTATTCATCTACGACCTTTGCTTCTATGATATTAAAGATCTGCTCCGGATTGACATTACCACAAGTTTCACATTGGCCACGATTACTATCGACCTGGTGCGTCGATTTTTTAAAATAGGTAATGGCTTCAACTGGAGGGCCATAGTAAGCAGGGTATCCACCTGTGTCCATGATAATCATTTTGTCAAACATCTTGTAGATGTCGGATGATGGCTGGTGGATAACGACGAAGATCAACTTTCCTTTGAGGGAAAGTTCTTTCAGTAAGTCGATAACATTTTCAGAATCGCGCGATGACAATCCTGAAGTAGGTTCATCCAGAAACAAGATGGCTGGTTCACGGATTAATTCAAGGGCAATGTTGAGTCGTTTACGTTGACCACCGCTGATGGTTTTATCCAGCGGGTTGCCTACACGCAGATCTTTGCGCTGATCAAGCCCGAGATTTTCCAACACTTCCATGACCCGCTGATGAAGCTGCTCATGCGTAAAGTTTGCAAAGCAAAGCTTGGCGTTATAGTAAAGATTTTCGTATACCGTAAGTTCTTCAATGAGCAGGTCGTCCTGTGATACGTATCCGATCACTCCATGAACCTGATCTTTTTGAACGTTGATATCAAATCCATTGACAACAATCTTTCCGGTTGTTGGCTGAACGAGTCCAGCCATCACGTTGAGTAGCGTTGTCTTTCCTGCACCGCTGGCCCCCATGATGCCGAGAAGTTTCCCCGGTCCTTCGGATATAAATACGTTTCGTAATCCGATGGCGCCGGTTGGAAATTTAAGTTCGTCGATGATGGCGGTGAATGACAGCTTTGTGGTCTTTAGCTCTTCGTTAAAGTGAGCGACAAGATCACTATAGTAAAGCGCGTCGCCGGCTTGTGTTTTGATCGTGCTTCCGTGAGAAAAAAGATACACCCTGTTGGGTTGCATCGGGAAACCATTCAATGCGTTGGATTCATCGCCGAGGTATTTCGTGAAGTACATCTCGACGCTACTCACGCGCATGAAGATCAGACTTCCTTCAATATGACCATGAACATGCTTGTTGAGTCTTCCTCCATGAGCTGTTTCCCTGTCGAGAACGAGAATGTCACGAAAATTAAGCGATGCATAATTTTCAGCGACAACAAAGCTCTCTATTAGCTGATATTCGTCCTGAACAATATTAAAAACTGAGGATGCAGTGTTGATGATCTCCATCCGTTGGGGCGTGAAGTTTTTGTCTGTCCCAACGAGTTCAAGGAGTTTTATAATTACGACTACCTTTTGTTTCTGAGTAAGAGTTTTGTTGACCTTTTTACAGATCCCGAGGGTCTTTACAGAATCGCGTACTGAAGTGAGTTTAACTTTCCCACCTTCTTCTTCTTTGCCGTATCCTGAAAATTGATCGTATAGGTCGAGGTATTCCTTGATAGAATCCTGATCAAGTTCTGTTTGAAAAAAATTGAAAACAAACTGCCTCTCCCTTTCTGTTACTCCGCCATCCTGTTTCGTTATTATCGCAAAAAGTTGGGTGAGGGCCTTGAGTATTTCTTCACTCATACTACGACGGTTATTCTAAGTTAAAAAAGTGAATCGGTTATCAGCCTCTGAAAATCCCATCGTGGATCCCCGCCATCATACTAATAACCGACTGAGACTAATGGTCCTAAGACTCAATACGTCTTAAATTCAAAAGGTATTTCCACCAGCTCGGAAAACTCCTGACCTGCTTCTTCCATGTCTTCGTCATCTTCATGGAAATACCACAATATCTTCATGCTTTTTATGTCTTCCAGCGACGAGAGTACGTCAAGGATAAGCTTTGAAGAAGCTGTATTGAAATACTCAAGTTTGAATACAAATTCAGTTGTAGGGTTTGAGCTTTCACCATACTTCTCTATCCATTCGAGAACGGGGCGATAAAATTCTGCGGAGTCTTCTGGCAGTGAGCGGCCCGATATTTCGAATATTCCATTCTTTTTATCTAGGATTATCTTCGGGGTATCTTCTGTTCCCTCAAGATTTAAAATTTCCATGGCTAGATCTATTTATTAGTTAATGCAGTCAATTTATTCAGTATCGCGGGGAACATTTACCTTGAGGCAAAAAAAGCAATACTCAGTATTCATTTCGGGAAACTCAAACTCAAGTTTTCCACCAGACTTTCTGGCCATGTCTACAAAGCCAAGACCTGCACCACCTTTGTCGGAAATGGTAGTGTTCTTAATGATCTCCTTGTATAATTCCTTCAGACCATCTTTGTCCAGATTGTTGATGTGAAGCAATGATTTGTTCAATTTGTCAACATTTTCTTTGCGGACTGGATTACCGGACATGATACTGTAACGGTTTGCTTCTTTTCCGATAAGAAAAATAGCGGCATGGCTACGGGTTTGTCCGTCCACAAGCTCGTCACTATGCTTTACAATATTTTGTAATGCTTCGACCATAACATTGAACACCTTTCGCTTGATGCTTGAATCCTCTCCTGAAGAGTCAAGATTACGCTCAGCCATGGACAGAATTGACTTGGTGCTTTCCTGGGTGAAGTCACCCTGGTACACCAGAATCAGCTTCTGCGACATCATGGTGCGGTGCAGATCATAAATAAAATTCATGCTTCTGAAGATTAGGATTAAATTGATTGTGGTTCACTAAGATATATAAGTTTTGTCATTAAGTCGTTCTGTCAGTCGTCGCCCTCGCGTTTAAAATTTTATACCGATTAACAAAACGTCATCTGTCTGTTTGGTTTCTCCTCGCCAACCTTCCCACTGTTCATCGAACGTAGTCATCGCTTCCACCATCGGTAACGTATGAACTTTCTCGATGATCTCTCTTACTTTTTTAGGACCAAACTTCCGACCTTCCTGCCCACCGAATTGATCTGGGAATCCATCTGAACTAAAGTAAATAGAGTCACCCTTCTCAAGTTTAATCTTTGTATTGGTAAAGTTAGTCTGGTTCTTAAAAATACCGCCTCCGATAGGGAATTTATTTCCCTTCACTTCATCCATCACGCCATTTTTCATGATATAAAGCGGACGGTGAGCGCCGGCATATTCAACTTCGCGAGTCTCTATGTTGATCTTACAAAGCCCGATATCCATACCATCTTTGGTAGTTGAATCTTCATCCTGACGTAAAGTTGTGGTTACACCTTCGTCGAGCAGATCAAGAATCTTTCCTGGTTCTGTGATCTTACGACTCCTTACGATATCATTCAAAAGGAAGTATCCGATCAATGATAACAATGCTCCGGGAACACCATGACCGGTACAGTCGACAGCCGCGATAAAAATCTCATCCTTAATCTGCACAAACCATGGGAAGTCTCCGCTCACAACATCTCTCGGTTTATAAAGAATGAACGAATCGGGCAGTGCTTTGCTGATCACCCTTGAATTGGGCAGAATGGCGTTTTGTATACGCTTCGCGTAGTTTATACTTTCTGTAATTTTCTTGTTCTTGTTCTGAACTTCCAACTCGATCATCTTGCGTTCTGTGATGTCGTGAGAAACGACAAGAACAGATTCAAGCTTATTGGATTCATCAAACTCAGGTATAGCATTTACCTGCATAACCCGCTTACCCATTTGTGATGAAAAATCAAGTTCGGTAGTTGCTTTCTCGTTTGTCGTGTTTACTTCCTCCACCATTTTCAACCAGCCATCCAGAATCGAACTGTCAAGCTCTACTTCCTTGACTTTCTTATTCAGGAAGTATGATGAATTCTTGCCAGTGTATTCTTGTATAACTGGGTTGATATACGAAATCGATTCTCCTTCAAGCCGGGTGATAAGGTCGAGCGAGTTTTCAGACAACGCTTGCATCTTACTTCGCATCCGTTGTTCTTGTTCAGCTCTTCTGCGTTCTGTGATGTTACGTGAGTTGAGGATGAAACCGTGGATGGCCTGGTTCGACATCACGTTGGTTCCTGTCGATTCGATCCATACAAAACTTCCGTCTTTCGCTCGGTATTCATACTGCACAGTTACTTTCTGGTCAGGATGTGATTTCATTCTCTTGAAAAGATCTCTGAAGACTTCACGGTAATCAGGATGAACCTTATCAATGTCACTCTTGCCAATCATTTCTTTCTGACTGTAACCAAGAATGGATTCGACGGAAGGCGAGATGTATCGGATGCTTTCGTCTTCTTCGTAGATCGTGATAACTTCCGAAGCGTTCTCAAGCAGCAACTGCATACGCTTTTGCGTGCGATTCACTTCTTCAATCTGCTCTTCAAGTTTTTGGTTTGAACGCTGTAGCTCTTCTTGCGTAGACTGCATCTCTTCTGCATTCTGACGCAGTACTTCCTGTTTCTCCTTGAGTTCATTACTCATCTCCTGAGATTCAGCAAGCAGCTTTCTTGTACGTTCGTTTACTTTGATATTGAATATCGTTCGCGCCAGAATCAATGAGAGTTCCTGCACGAATTTTACCTGTGATGTATCGAATTTTTTAAAACCGGCGAACTCCAGAATTCCATAGACTTCTTCATTCGTAATCAAGGGTACGATCAGAATACATCTCGGACGCTGGTCGCCAAGTATACCAGACGTTACGGTAACGTATTCAGCCGGGATTTCTGTACGTAGAATTGTATCCTGTTCAGCGGCAGCCTGTCCTACAAGGCCTTCCGCAAACTTAAACTTCGCCTTTAAATATTTCTTTCTGGTGTATGCGTAGCTGGCGCGCATCTCGATTACCTTTCTCTGTGCATCGTCATCATTGACGATGTAAAACGCGCCCTGAATGGCACCGATCTTTTCAAGGATGAATTTAATCACATCATCACCAAGTGAATCGATCGTGTCATGCATACGAAGGATCTCACTGATCTCCGCCACACCACGCACGATCCAGTTGCGTTCCTTGTCGAGTCTTTCATTTTCGATAAGGTTGTTACGCATGTTAATCAACGACATTCCAAGGATATCATTGTCACTTGCTGGTTTGAAGGCAGTATCATATTTGCCTTCACCAATTCGCTGTGCAAAATTTGCGTTGTTCTTTAACGATAGCACCAACTCATCAACTTTCTCACTCATCTGACCGAACTCATCGCTGCTCTTGTCATCTGATGCTTCGGGTAACACACCATGAGCAACGAGCCCAAGTGTGGTCCTCATGGAGTAGAGTGGTCTGGTGATCGATCTTGCAAAAAGAATGGCAAGCAAAACGCATAGCGCAAGAATACAAAGGCCAGCGTAAACATAAACCGTCATCAGATCTCCTGTTTCGCCGTAGACTTCGTCTGCATCCATTTTGACGATCAATGCCAGATTTGAGTGCTCAATCTTGCGACCAGCTTCCAACACCTTAGCGCCTTTGTAATCCTCTGCAGTTAATGTTGCTGCTTCTCCGTCGAACACTGGGGAGAACCCTGCGACCGACCGGTCTTTTGGATCTCTGAGTTGAATCGCCGCTGCTGTGTCGTAACGGAAAGGACTTACGAGTGCAATTTTCTTCGACAGTGGATCCTGGCGCGCCAGCAATACTTCTCCACTTTTGCCAAGACCTCCATAATTTTTCAAAACGCTATAAGCGCGTGTCAGATCGAGTTTTATAATGATGAGTTTCTTGACAGTTGTGGAATCTTTGATTGCTCCCGCAGCATACGTTGAATAAGCTTTTGTTACGTTATTTCTTTTTATCAGTGAGAAATAGGTTGTGTTTTTGGCGCGTTCAAAAGTAAGGCCATCAGGATCAACAAAGCTTCCGCTCAACGAAGGATCTGTTGATGCTTCAATCACGCCGGTAGGGGAGGTTATTGTGATTTCGTCAACACCCAGTAAAAACTTTTCCTTGATCAGGTATTGTGCTAATACATTGTCTGTTGATGTACTTGACAACACTGTATCGCTTGCGCTTTCACCGCCAGGGATGGCCATCATCTCCAGGCCACCATCCAGTGAAATTGATCCGCCGTCAGAATGAAGTCTCTCCGAGTTCTGTAATGCAGTAATTGCGCTGGCAGCTTTTCCAAAATAGGTGTTAAAATAAGCTGCTCTGTTGTCGGCAATCACATTAAGGTTAGCACCAAATTTATCCTGTGATGTTTTAATATGATAGTCGAAGCTAAAAAAGCTAATCGCAAGAATAGCTACAAAAGATACCGAGAGGATGAGTAGCGTGATCTTCGTACTGAGGTTAATGCGGTTTATCATACAAGCCTTGGGCTATGATTATGCTTTGGTTGATATCTTATCTGCTATAAGTTGCGCACCTTCTTCAACAAATCTGCGCTGATCTTCTGTAACTTTTGAAAATGAAGCCAATTCGATAACGCCTTTTATTTGATCACCTTTTTTTACGGGGACGATCAATAAATATTTTGGATAGGCGCTTCCAAGCCCAGAGACTATTTTGATATAACCTTCAGGTATATCATCGACGTAAAGTGTGCTACCATTGGCAGCTGATTGCCCGATCAATCCTTCGCCAAATTCAAATGTTATTTCTGTGCTTTCTCCTACGCTAAAGGCATAACCACTATCAAGCGATAATTTTCTTTTGCCGTCCTCTTCGATAGCTTTATAAAAAGCTCCCTGACCTACCTGCAACTCTTTGCTGATAACACGCAAGCCTCGTTCGGCAATTTCTGATGCACTTCCTGTTTCATTAAGTGCACTCTGAATGGCTTCAAGATTGATCTTCGTTTTTGATGCATGGTCAGCTTCTTGTTCTGCGATGCTTGCTTCAAGTGTGCGATCACGAAACACGAGCATTTCTTTCTTATACTGAACGGCAAACAGTAATGCAATCCCGCCCATCAGGAAAGTAGCACCGAGTACCAGATAGACAGTAGAGAACGCATCATCGTACCCATGTGTGAGGCGTAATGCATGCGGCAGCGAATAGATAAAATAAAGCGAAGCGCCCATGCCCAGAAAAAAAATAGAGGCGAGCAGGAGGATTAGCTTATATCGATCACTAAATAGACCAATCATCTGTATTGTTTGTCTAGTTCCTTTAAAAATTCTACTATTTGATCAACCTTCAATACATGATCGATTTCCGTCGCTGCCAGGGCAGCTCGCGGCATGGTGTCGATCATGCATTCCGACGGCTCCTGAACAATGGTAAGTCCACTTCTGTCGTGAATGTGTTTCATGCCCAGTGCGCCGTCTTTGTTTGCACCGGAAAGAAGAATACCCACTAGCTTCTCCTTGTACACAAAAGCACAGCTGGTTAACGTGATGTCTATTGCTGGTCTTGAGTTGTTTACCATTTCTTCTGTTGATAGTGCAAAGTGATTACCCAGTTCAACGGACATATGATAGTTCGCTGGTGCGAGATAAACACTTCCTTTTTTTATGTTCTCTTTATCATTCGGTTCTGTAACCTGTACTACACTCTTAATCGAAAGCGCTTCCACAAATCCGTTCCTCACATGTTTCAACCTGTGAAGGGCCATGATGATTGGTAACGGGAATCCTTTCGGAAGCTGCGAGAGTATTTTTACTACTCCCTGGAAGCTGCCGGCTGAACCACCGATAACAACGGCCTTGTAGCTGTTATTTAGGTTGATTTTTTTCATGCCTGTGGCCAACTTCCTTAATCCTTTATTTTCTTGTAAATCTTCTCTTCATTATTTACCACGATAAAGCGGTTGGCATAATCACACCATATCAAAGATTCTTTTGATCCGATCGCCAGGTAACCATATTTGAACAAGCTCTCATGAAACTTCTTCAAAACCTCGTTCTGCAAAACCTGGTTGAAGTATATCATTACGTTACGACAAAGAATTAAATCGAATTTGTTAAAGATGTCGCTCGTCACCAGGTCGTGCCTGCGGAAGGATACATTCATCAGAAGATCCTTATCGAATACCGCCATTCCATTTTCTTCTCGATAGTAATCTTTGAAAGACTTTGTCCCCTGGAACCTGATATAGTTTTTCTCATTCAGTTCCATATTCTTGATTGGGTAAGTTCCACTCTTAGCCCGCTCGAGGATATTCACGTCAAGGTCAGTAGCAATTACAGTTACATCCCCAAGGATGCCCATCTCTTTGAGCATGATGCCCATCGACAAAACTTCTTCGCCCGACGAACATCCCGCGTGCCATATCTTGAATTGCTTATGATTAAGCATGATTGCGGGAATGATCTCTTCACGCATGATCCTCCAAAAGCTGGGATCGCGAAACATTTCTGTAACGTTCACGGTTAGTTCGTCAAGGAACTCATTAATAAACGCTGGCGTGTCAGTTAGTTTTTTTAATAGACCATCTACTGAAAGCTTTTTGAGCTCCATAATCCTCAGCACACGCCTTTTAAAGGAAGACATGGCATAATTCCGAAAGTCATAATGGTATTTCTGGTGAATAAACTCCGAAATCCGTTTGAGGTCGGCAATGTCGATATCCAACATGAATGGTCTTTTAAAAGGAATTCAAAATTACTGTGTTAAAAAAACTGCCAGACGAATTTCCGCTACAAACCTTACACGCGTCTGTTTATGACTTCACGCTACCCAGCACCAGATACTTTAGCATCCGACTTCTACGCGCGAGTCACATATCCATAGGGTTGTTTCCGATTAAAAAATCTATACTCCGACACCAACCCTACTTCTAATAATTTAATTCTAGCAACTATCGCCTACAACATTCGTCCAAAAATACTCTTAACAGGAGTAAATATTGATACAATAAAGGAATCAAACATCACATGCGACCTATTCGTCACGCATCTTATCTTTCATTGCTTTTTGGGTAATTTCTATTGCCTCCAGGTTTATCCTTAGCGTCTTTTCTACATCCGCAGCCAATTGCCAATCGTCGCTTTTCTCCAGTTTCTGGGCCAATTCCTTATTGAGTTCGGCAACCTTGAGCTGAAACTCCCGATCTTTTATCTCGATAGTACCTCGAACACGTTCCAACTCATGTCGAAGTGTTTCTGAGCCAGGTTGTTGCTCCAGCTCCTGAATACGAACAATATAGCCGTTTTCCTTTCTTGCAATCTCTTCCTGTGTGGCCTGAAGCTCTTCCATGTTCTGGCGCATCTCTTCTTCCTGAGCACGCATCTCTTCTGTTTGTTGCTGAAATTGTTCAATGAGATGACGATTCTTTTGGGTGCCTTTCACGGACGCCAGGGTTGCAGCGATAGATTCTGCCAGCTTCTCCACAAAGCCAATTTCGTGCTGCTGATATTCGTGGAATGACGCTAATTCAACAATACCATACACCTGCGTATCGATCTTTAGGGGCACCATGAGTACCGATTTCGGAGGCGCATCCCCTAATCCTGATGTGATCCTTATATAAGACTCTGGAAGATCAGTCAGGTAAGTTGTCCGCTTTTCGAGGAACGTCTGTCCCAGAATACCTTGTCCTAGCTTGATCTTTTGCTGTTCATATTTCTTGGTATCAAATGCAAAAAGCGAAAGCAATTCGAGGAACTTATTGTTCTGATCTTCATCATTCAGAATATAGATAGCACCTTGGTTAGAATTGGTATACTGCGACAAAGCCGCAATAATCTTATCGCCCAGTGTGGTAAGGTCGTCATTTGATGATCTCAGGATATCCACAAATTTGGTAAGCCCTTCGTTCACCCATTGACGTTTTCTTTCTTCATCAGAAAGCGACTTTAATTTGTCCTGCATCTCTATAAGAGAATCAGCAAGCTTGTTTTTCCCTTCAGTATAATTTGAATTGAGTGATTTATAGTCGAGGTCGAGTTTACCTTCACCGATAGCAATCACAAACGAAGTAGCGTCTTTGAGTTCTTCCAGAGTTTGATTTACAGATGACGCTACTTTACCGATTTCGTCTGATTTGAGATTCTCAGAGAACTCCGAACGGGAGGTATTGCCTTCAACCAATTTCAAAGGTATCAGCACATTGTTTCGGAATAGCATAAAGATGTATACGGCAAGCGCCACATTGAGTATTAGGAAAACGGCGAACCAATTCAAAACCCCGGCGTGCTTTTCCGACGCTTCAGCTTCCAGATCATCTATGAGCTGGTCATACCATTTAGAAAGGGAAAGCCATCGTGATTCGTAAATTAATCTGGCCCTGGCAAATGCTGTTTCATTTTCCTCCGGAACAACCATTGGCCTAGCGGTCGCAGACGAATCGCGGGTCGAATCCTGAAGAGAGGAAAGGTTTGAATTCCCGGGCGATGCCGGTGCAATGATATCTTGAATTGCGCTTCGGTACTGAAGCCAACTTTGTTTCAGATTATCGAACGTGATTTGTGGAAGACGAGTGAGTGGTTGAAGAAATTGATCTGTGCCTGTTATCCTTCCACCTTCACCGAGCGTTTTAAGCAGAAAGTCCTGATGGTCGACCCCGGATGACAAAGGTGCTGCGAGATCCTTCTTGCCGTCAATGAACATTTGAACGTGAAGTGCCAGCTGTTGATTTTGAACTTGCACGCTACGTGCGAAGTCTATCTTGCGTTCGGATTCTGTCAGCCTGAACAATGCGTATCTGATGGCCAGATATTCCGCGACAAAGATCACTGACAGGGAGGCTAACAGATATAACGCCAAAACCCTCAGTGGCTTACCGCTTAAAAAATTCATACTCGAAGTAAAGTAAAATAAGGCGAAAGCCAAAGCAGACACGCAGGTCGAATCGACGAGGTGCTATTTATCCAAGTTTGATTTCTTAAAACTATACGGAAGCAGTGCTTCGGCTGATTTTGAAACCACCCATTGATCATGGTCGTAGTACATGATGACTTCATAGGGTTCGTGTTGACGATGTTCAAATTCCAGCATCACCTGTCGGCATCCGCCGCAAGCGGTGGCAGGTGTCAACTCGGTGTCGTTCGCCAGGCTGGCAACAACAACAAGCTTGGTAATCGAGGATTTTGGATATTGAGAAGCAAAGGCATATAAGGCTACGCGTTCGGCGCACATACCCGAGGGATACGCAGCATTCTCCTGGTTGGTGCCTGTAACGATCGCCCCGTTATCAAGCAAAATCGCAGTGGCAACTTGAAATCCTGAGTAGGGAGCATATGCCTGCCGCAGAGCTTCCTTAGCCTTTGCGATCAACATCACATCTTCACTGCTCAGTCCACCCAGATTAACAATCTTCAAATCAGACATCTCAAGTTATTGTCAATTAAAGTTAGTAAAGTATCGTGAATTTGCTGACTAACTTTTCAGGCAAACAGATTGGTCTTATTCTGCAATACGGCCTAGCTTTGAGTATGAACAAGATACTTGTACTGGGTGCCGGCCGCTCGGCATCATCGCTCATTGATTACCTTTTGGGCCAAGGAAGAATTTTTGGATGGTCGATTACGATAGGCGACTATAACCTGGCCGCGGTTACGGAACGTGTAGTGGAGGCGAGGTATGGCGCAGCGATCCAATTCGATATCAATGATAACGTAAGCAGCGCGCGTTCTATTTCAAAAGCTGATGTTGTGATCTCGTTGCTTCCCCCTCATTTTCATATTCAGGTCGCTGCGATATGTCTGGAGTTCAGAAAACATCTTCTTAATGCAAGTTATGTTTCAGATGAGATGGCGTTGTTACACGAAGAGGCTAAGGCGAATGATCTCTTGTTTCTGAATGAATGTGGTCTTGATCCGGGCATAGATCACATGAGTGCCATGCAGGTTATCGATCGGGTGCACGCTGAAGGCGGCGATTTTATTTCATTCGAGTCGTTTACTGGCGGCTTGATCGCGCCTGAGACAGATCCGGGAAACCCATGGCGATACAAGTTCACCTGGAACCCTAGAAACGTCGTGATGGCAGGACAGTCAACGGCGAAGTTCCTTCAGGATGGTCACCACAGATACATTCCATATCAGCAATTGTTTCAGCGTATCACGCCTGTTGACGTTGACGGCGTTTGGTATGAAGGCTATGCAAACCGCGATTCGTTAAAGTATCGGAGCACTTATGGCCTGGATGGAATTCAGACTATGCTCCGGGGAACCCTTCGGAACAGAGGTTTTTGTAGCGCATGGAATATTCTTGTTCAGCTCGGCTGCTGCGACGACACCTATCAGATGGAAAACGTAACACCGATGACGCATCGGAGTTTTTTAAATTCATTTGTTGAATCCGGAGGTGGTCTGTCTACGGAGGAAAGTATCATGACAAAATTCGGTTTAATTCATGATAGTGATTCAATGAAACGGTTGGTGTGGAGCGGATTCTTCAACGATGAATCAGTCGGATTGGATTCCGGTAGCCCTGCCGCGATACTTGAACACATTCTGAAGAAGAAATGGACGTTGGGTTACGATGATAAAGACTTTATCGTGATGTGGCATCGATTTGTATATGAGAAAAACGGAGATCGGTTCGAGATACAATCCAGGATGACGGCGACGGGTCATAATCAGACTGACACGGCTATGGCAAGAACTGTAGGCCTACCGTTGGCTATTGCTGCATGCCTTCTGATGCAAGGCAAAATTAAGAGCAGGGGAGTAGTCATTCCAACGGTGCCGGAGATTTACAATCCTATCCTTGAGACACTTCAAATGCTTGGTATCAAATTAGACGAGCGAGAAGCCGTAAGGTTATCGTTTTAAAATATCTACCGTCCAAATACCCGAGAGTGGGAGTAAAATGGCAAAACCAAGCAGCGCGATCCATGAAGGGTAAATCAGAAAAAAAACCAGCAGCAATATCAGGTAGTATATCGGAATGAGGAAAATACCAAATGCGTACTTCAGCGACCCAATGAATTGATCTTCTTTTACTTTTTTCTTAATGAATCCTTTGATCAGTGAATAGGGCAGGATGTGTAGAAGCCAACCTATCCATACTACAGGATTGATGATCTTCAACCAAGAATTGAGTTGCTTCTCAGCTTTTATTGTAGCCGGGGGATCAGGAAACCGACTCAGTACTTTTCGATCGCTCGACAGTTGAGTTTCCATCGTTTTTTCGACACTCCTGTATTTCATCAGGTAGTCGAATTTAGCCTGATAGTTTTCATCGGGGTCAATAAAGAGTGCCAGATCTTTCAGGGAGCTCTCTGTTACTTCGACAAGGTTATCAAGTTTCTCGCGTTCATTGAGCGAAGCGTGCAACACTTCGTCAACAGGAATGGGATTGCCAAAGTTGACGAGAGCACGCGAACGGAACGAATGATGGTTGTCGTAGTATACGCCAACCGGTACAATGTTCAGAGGTATATTGTGTTGTTGTTGAAATTTCAGTGCCATGCGTGCGAATCCACGTTGAAGCGTTCCACTTGCATACGGGTCGTTGTGATTACCCTCTGCAAAGATCATGATGTCCTGGCCCGCTGCAAGCATGTTGGTCCATTCCTGCATGATGGCATCGTTGTTCTTTAAAGAAGAGAATCCATCTCTTACGCGGAACACAGGTTTGATTTGAATGGCAGTAAGGAGTTTTGTTACTAGTCCTTCTTTAAAGACCGAGGCTCGCGCAATAGACCATGGGTTTCTTGGCGTTGTACAGATCACGAGAATGGCATCGATAAATGCATTCTGGTGTGTTGGAATAAAAATGATCGGCCCATTTTTTGGAATAGCCTCTGCGTTTTTTACTTCCAGCCGTCGAAAGAAAACATAGAGTCCAGTTCGGCACCATGCTTTCATGTATCTGAAAAATCGAGTCGCTCGCTTCATCGCTAAATGGTTTGAGGTGTGGCCTTTTTTCGGATCAGCCAGGCAAAACCAAAACCGCTGATGAGATGCCAGATACCCCACCAGGCGGCCACGAGTGCCATCGATCCATTTCCGCCAAAAAATGTAAAAATAAGAATTAGACCGAGTCCTGAATTTTGAATACCGGTTTCTATTGCCACCGATCGACTTACATCTTCCTTGTTTTTCAATAGGGTGCTCAAAAAGTAAGCGCCGACCAGGCCAAGTCCATTGTGTAATATCACAATCCAGAACACTTTAAGGATATGATTTTTGAATACATCGTAATTTTTCGAAAAGGCGACCGCGATAACTCCGACGAGAATTAACATGGAAATTGTTCTTAATATTTTTGAGACTTTCTCAGTGGTTTCAGGAAGAAATTTCGCGAACGCCATCCCGGCAATCAATGGCAATAAGAGTATTAAAACCATGTTAACGAACAAATCCATGAAACTGATTTCGAATTTTTCAACCTGCAACAGGAGTGATGGAACCAATGATGACCAGAAGAAAAAACTTAAAGGAGTAATCAGAAAGCAGAAGACCGAGGTGAACGCTGACAATGTCACTGATAAAGCAAGATTGCCTTTTGCAAGCATTGAAAAAAAGTTTGAGGCGTTTCCCCCCGGACATGAAGCCACCAGGATCATTCCCAATGCAATATCGGTTGGAGGATTTATGACGTAGATCAGAATAACTGTAATCACAGGAAGAAAAATATATTGACAGAACAACCCTGTGAATAAAGCTTTCTTGTCTCTGCTGAGTTGAAAAAAATGTTCACCCTTAATACCTAACGCAACGCCGAACATGATCAGTGCGAGGCAGCCGTTCAGTAATGTGATGCTCTCTTCGGAGAAATCGATTCTTATGGGATCAGTTTCCAAGTGTTTGTCCGGATCTTCGGGTTTTAATTATAGATAAGTTTGCAACTGTGTACAAGACGGGATGCGTCCAGGATCTTAAAGCCTGGCTTCGTAGCCGGTGTCGATGGGTAAAGAATAACCCTGAGCTGCAGCCACAGCGAGTTCATCACACCTTTCATTTTCAGCGTGGCCGGCATGACCGCGTATCCAAACAAACTTGGGATTGAGTTTTTTGTGTAATGGAATATAGCGCTGCCAAAGGTCCGCATTGGCCTTGTTTACAAAATTCTTTTTCTCCCATCCCCAGACCCATTTTTTTTCAACAGCGTCCACAACATATTTTGAATCTGAATAGATGGTTACAGGAATACCAGGTTTAGTGATCGCTTCAAGGCCCGTGATCACTGCGAGCAACTCCATGCGATTATTAGTCGTAAGTTTGAACCCTCCTGATATTTCTTTCACGGCATCTTTGTATTTAAGAATGACGCCGTAGCCTCCAGGGCCAGGGTTGCCCTGCGCTGCGCCATCAGTATATATTCTAATCATAGAGGAAAAGCATGCGTTTTAAATATCTTAACAGCGATGGCGAGAAGGACCACGCCGAACACTCTTCTCAATACCGAGAACCCCGACTTTCCGATCACACGTTCCATCCAGGATGAAGATCGGAGTACGATATAGATCAGTAGAAGATTCAAAAGTATTCCAATCAATACGTTCGACACCTGATAGACTGCGCGCAGCGAAAGAATGGTAGTGAGCGTTCCTGCTCCTGCGATTAATGGAAATGCGAGTGGTACAACTGAACCAGATCCTTGCGCGTCGGGGTCATCTTTGATCAGGGTAATGCCCAGTATCATTTCAAGTGCGACGATAAACATCACGATGGCTCCGGCAACTGCAAAGGAGGCGATATCAAGACCAAAGAGATTCAGGATTGACTTTCCTAAAAAAAGAAAGCCAACCATTAATACAGCAGAAATAATCGTGGCCTTTTCGGCCTGAATTCTTCCTTCTCTCTTTCGGATGATGATGATGAATGGAATTGAACCCAGTACGTCAATCACTGAAAAGAGAATAAGTGAAACAGAAAAGATCTCCGTGAAATCCAGCATCGATGAAAATTGGGGCAAAGCTAAAACAAAAATGCCGGACTTGCGCCCGGCATTAATGCTAACCCCCTAAACCTCACCTAAAAGGATACCTGGTATTGTAGCACTACCTGGCCCCTATTTGAAGATTTTACGATACCCGTACCCTGAGTTTCATATGTAGGTCTGTTTTGATAATCCAGGGTTATTTTGCTGGTCTGACCTTTAATCAGCCAGTTTACTCCGACATTCCAAACATTGGTACGATCGTCAAGTCTGTCGAAGTCGCTCGATTGAATGGACGCGTATGGCATCAGTGTTCCGACTTCACCCAAGAGATCTTTCTTCAATAGATATCCAAATTGCGCATAGATCGTATTACCAGAACCGAACATCGGGAAGGCGTTACCCTGCGTGCCTGATAGTCCAACAGGGCCACCGGAAATTCCGGATGCTGGATTCATGATGCCGTTGTAACGGAGATAATTAGTTCCGTAGTCGAGCCCAAAGTATCCGAGGTACGCTGAAATGGCAGTCTGCTTTTCAATATTTACCGGAGCATCATAGAACAGTGCCACCGACCATAAATTCATGTCGTGATAGTTTACGTTCGTTGTCGTTCCATCGGGTGATGTCCACGTGGCGTTCTTCTGAGAAATGAAACCGGCTTCTATGTTGAATACTTTTTTCTTTCCGAGATAAGTCCCCGTCATGTACGGTGTTGTATTGGCTTCTTTATCAAAGAAGTTATACATAAAGAAACCCTGATATTGTTTGTGATGTCCAAGCTGAGCAAAGGTTGCCGATGCACCAGGTGCTGGAGGCGTTGCACCGTTGGTGGTAATTGGGAATGGGTCACTCAATACGATCCGATAATCAAATTTTCCAAGCTGACCACGTGCATAAACGCTGAGCTTCCTTGAGAACTCATCCGTATGATCAACGGTTGCCTGTGCGAACACCGGAACATCCATTGTCATGATCGTTCCAACGCTTGGCTGACTGAAACGCGACAATCCATTGGTTATGGTAAGACCGCCACCAAGCTTTAGCTTGTCGTTATCCTTGAACACCTTATACTCACCAAGGACATCGTGGAAGAAAACCTGAAGTTTTCTATTGCCACCGTTTTGCGAGAGGAAATTAAAATTGTTTTGACCGAACTGCGTATAGAAAAAAACATGGTCTGTAAGCTGACCAAACATTTGAATACGAGTACGTCTTAATCCAATATCAAATGTTTGTTTTGCAGGATCGCCAAGGACTGTTGTTCCGGCGTTACTATCATTATAACGCAACCACACCTGGTTAAGAAATGTCCATTTGATGTAGTGGCTGCCACTCTCATTAAGCTTTAGTCGCAACTCTTCGATCGGCGGCTTAGCCGGTGGAGTTACTGGTTGTTCTTGCGCGTGTAGGGCATATGTTGATAATGCCATGAACGCGAACATGGCCATTCTTATTTTTTTCATGTGTTGTGTGTTTAGCGGTAACACCTATCTCGTTGTAGGAGCCAAAAATAACCTGACAATAAGGACGGATTTGTTCCGCCCGTATAAATCTCAATTCATTGACGTGATATTATTGTAGGTGATGCCATTATAAAAAATCGATTTGATATATTCTTCCTGTAGATCGCCCACAAGTCCGCGTATATGAAACTTTTTCTTTTCAATGCGTTCCCTGATGAAGTAATACTCCATCAGACTATTGCATTGTGTGATCACATGAAGTTCAAGCAGCAGCTGATTATAGCGAGAAGAGGAGAGAAGCCCTGTTTCATGATTTCTCATCCATGGTTTTATGTTGAATTTCAGTGAGGCCCGAAGTGATTGGAATGTGTCAGAATATTTTATCCGTGCGATTAGTGACTCATCCATCGTACCGACAAAGACTATCTGGGTGCAATTTTTCCTCTCAACGAAGTGCTGAATTCTTTCCTTTTCGAGTGGATCATGTTTTTGAAGCATTTTTTCGGGAAGAAAATAGACGAACACACGATCATTATTTTCCAGGTATCTATGCAGTCCATAATCTCCGCAGGCGATGATCAGCGTCTTTTGAACGCCAATCACTGACATGATATTTATAAGGCTGTCCATCACTTATGCGGGTTGAACCTCAGCCTTTGCAATAGCACCAACAAATCCCGCTGCAAACCCAAGCACGGAATTGATCTCTTCGGGTGAAAGAGTATCAAGTTTTGCATAGATCAGCAACTTGTTCTTATAAGATTCAACGTGAACTACAGGATGAGTTTCAATGTATCTAACCAGCGTTTCGTTGAAGAAACTTCTTACCATTGATTCATTTTCGCCACGCAGATAATATTTACTGGAGAAATCAGGATGATCTTTGAAGTCAATATCTTTTCCAAAAGCCAGTTCAGAGAACTTGGTCCAGAGTCTTTCGGGTTCCAGAGAGAAACCGGGGATGTATCCTTCAAGATCGGTGATCTGCATTACGGTTAGCAGTGTTTCATTTTCTGCGACGCCTGCACCACGTGTTACCAATATATCAGAGATTTCGACTTTGCCGAAATCCGCATATGTGGTCAGGAGATTTTCTTCATATTGGATCTTTGCACCTTTTTCGATCGGATAGTTTCTGTACTTCTTCGAGTTTTTTATTTTTTGAGGATAGAACACCATGTCGTTAGCCTCGGCAAAGCTCCTTAGATCGATCTGACGGGGAGTAAGTTTGATCTCGACTTTATTCTTCGCATTCGGAGAAAACTTGCGCGATGCCAAAGGGTGATTTGAAAAGAATTGGAAGTGCTCAAACCCATTTACAATAACTTGTCCACCGCCGTTGGTGTATTCTTCTTCGAAGTGATGAAGCGTTTCCATGAAGGTGTGATCCACGATGTGAGCATCTGCAAAGTTCATGACCACATTGCGACCAGGCTGCAGTTTGTGGAACATTTTCTTGAACCCGATAAGATTCGAGAAGATCGCTGCATCTTTGACATTGATGTTGTACTCGGTATTGTTCTCACTGAAATCATACCTTGCTTTGAACAAACTTCTGAGTGGTGCGCCGTTCAGGATATGGAAAATAAATTTTGCGACGATACCTGCAGCGACACCCAGCAATAGATCTTCTGCAACAGTGACAACGATGGTTATTACAAAGATTACCAACTGTTCAGCACCGATCTTATATGTCTTGTAAAATTCCTTTGGGGAAGCCAAACGATAACCCACGGCAATAAGTAATGCTGCGAGGGCGGAGTTGGGGATCATTTCAATTACAGGGATGAACAACAACATCGCAATGAAAAGGAAAAATCCGTGGAAGAAGTTAGCCCACCGCGTTCTTGCCCCAAAGTTGACGTTAGCAGAAGAACGGGCCACTTCAGATATCATTGGAAGACTGCCAAGCAAGCCTGCAAGTGCATTGCCTGCACCCAGCGCTGACAAATCTTTGTTGTAATCTGAAGTGCGCCGGTATGGATCAAGCCCATCAATTGCTTTAACAGTCAGCAGAGATTCGAGACTGTTAATAAACAGAAACATTATTACATATTTCCAGAACACTCCCGTGCCAATTGCAGCGAAGCTTGCATTAAAGCCTATGTTTCCCCAAAAGTTTCCAATGCTCACCAGGTCAAACGCAGGCTCTGTATGGCGAAAGTCCATGATGATTGCCATCGGTATGGTGACGACAAGAACAAGCATAGGTGCGGGTATTGACTTGAATACTTTTCCTTTGAGGAATGGCATACCGAAAATGATAATCAAACTGATAATGCCGACGAGGGCTACGCGGGGATCAGCCGTCATGAATGAATGAGGTATTTGTCCATACAACGCAATTGGCCCCATACCTTTTAATTTTGCGGGATCGATACCTAGTAAAACATGTATCTGTTTTGAGAATATGATCAAGCCAATGGCTGCAAGCATACCATGAACAGCGGAAGGAGGAAAGAAGTCGCTAAGTGATCCGAATTTCAGAAAGCCGAATACGATCTGTATCAATGACATTACAACGATAGCGCCACAGGCCAGTTGCACGCCCGTAACGCCTTCAAGATTAAGGGCACCGAGGTCTGTAACGGCACCAGCGCATATCGTGATGAGGCCTGCTGCGGGCCCTTTAATTGTGAGTCTCGATCCTGCGAAGAAACTAACGAACATTCCGCCGATCATTGCCGTGAGCACGCCCATGGCAGCTGGGAATCCACTCGCTTTTGCAATACCAAGACTGAGTGGCAATGCTAACAGAAACACCAGAAACCCAGAAACCGCGTCAACGCGAAAGTTTTGTTTAAGGCCTTCTAAGCCATCTTTAGGAATTTCAACTGTTTTCATGTTTGATTGGTTCGCCCATTGACTTCAATAAAAAAGCAACGAGGTTTTGTGCGTTTAGGGATGACGGACTTTAGAATATTCAGTTGTAGGCAACAGCGATTCTCAGACGAATGCGCGTTCACAGCAAAATGGTCGGATACAGCGATGCCTGAAGAGCAGCTGGTCAGAGCCGGATTACCGGATAAATGAAATTAAATCAGATGATGAAAGCGCAGAACATCGCGAAGCGTGGCGTCTGTACGGTGGCGCCCTCCGCTGCAAATACAGAACGTATATTATCGTGAGTAGCTAAAAGATTTAAGCTGTGGCTTGAAAAGTCGAGAAGCGGCGTCGCAGAGTTAGTGACCCCGAGAAATTCTGAATTCTCATTTTCATTTTCGTCCTTTTCCTTAAGTAGCATCGGGGCGAGGTAGGAACCATGGGATTCACTGAAGGAAATTTCGCCAGAGGTTGGGATCTGCTGAGCATCAAAATCGATGAATGCCGGGCACACAACCTGAAACACCATGACGAACAGTGCAATTCTCACCAATTGTCTGGAAATCGTTAGCATAGATTTGGTTGGAGGCCAGGCAAAAGTGAAAATATTTCTGCACTTAAGGCTTATGACTTCTAATATTTTTGCGAATTGTGTATACGGCAACGATTGCACTGGCATTTGAAGAAGCGTCGTGGAACGGCTTCTACCGACACCGCTTAAACGTCAAATATTGCGGAAGTCATTTGCATAACTAGAACTTTTCGAGAAACTTCATCAGCTTCTTAATCTCCTTCTTTTTCAGTGCAGGAAAATTTGCAATTCTGAAAGTGTTTGGCTTCCAGGCTCCATACCCTTCGCCGAGTAATAGTCCTATTTCCTTCGCTTCGGATTTGACCTGCTCAACAATCTCTGCCGAACTGGTTACTGGAATCACTGTGTATGACCTTACATCCCTGTGATCGATAAGCATTTTTATGCTCGCTCTTTCCGATAAGAACTTTGTCCACGCCTTATACCTGTTTAGTGTTTTTTTGTGAACCTCAGCAATTGCTGGGGAATCGTCCATCACCCGCATCAACATGTAGATAGCCAGTACGTTGGGCGTGAAAGACGTTTGCCATTTATTCATCATCTCCACCATAAATCCCAGACTGTTGTAATGTGATTTCTCACCGATCTGCAGTGCCTGGGCTATTGCGCGCGGAGCGCAAATCATGAGGCCAAGTCCGGCAGGCAATCCAAAACATTTCTGAACAGAAGCAAACCATATATCGGCAGATTTATAACTGAGCTTGATACCTGCCAGTGATGATGTAGCATCCACAGCAAGAATAGCATCCGGATTGTTTTGTCTCAGCGCTTTGATCAATACGTTTGAAACCTGCGTGCCGTTCGATGTTTCGTTTTGTGTGATACATATGACATCGTTAAATCCCGTCAGAGCTGTCGGTTCGAGACTTTCTTCCGTTCCAAACGGTAGCGCCTCAGCACTGCGAAGCCGTTGCGTGTAGTCGAACCACTTTTGACCGAATGCGCCGTTGTAGAGGTGATAACTCTTCTCCCGGATTACAGATTGTGCAATGATCTCCCAACATTCAGTAGCGGATGATGTGAATAATATCGTATAATTGGGTGGGACGTCGAGCTTTGCGTGCAGAAGTTCGATTGTTTTTTGTGAAAGCTGGACGAATGCTTCACTTCTGTGATTTGCACTGAGTATTCCTTCTTTGGCAGCATCGCTCACATATTTAGGGATGCGGTTATGAATTCGGGAAGGTCCTGGGTAGAATGAGATCATAAACGATAATTCTTGTTGTGACTTTATTGTTAGTTTGAGACGAAATCAGGTTACACTGTACAGGTTCAACGCAATAATGCGTCATTCAGTTATTCGCATGGTAGTCAAGTAATCACTGATTGTGCTTCAAAATTGTAAAAGTTTTACATTTGGTATATGATACGTGGACAGTACGGCAGATCCATCATTAATCTTTCGGTGATTTTCGTATTGTTGTTCTCAATCGTTTACGTCTCTATAAACGCCACTGGACCTGAGAACAGAGTGCATTCGGCGCCTTTTCTGAAGAAACCTGTCTCTTCGTCAAAATCGGATACACTATTGCCTGAAAAAGTTGAATCCGAGAACGATCACAAGCCTCATTTGAGCTTTTTGTACATCAATCCGGTCGACGAAGTTACTCATCTTAATATATCGCAGTCGTTACATACCTGCTTCTTTAACGCAACCAGAATTCGTGGCAACAGTTCCGATCTGCCACTCTATCTAATGAAGAGATCGATCTTGATCTGATTGCAGTAATCTCTATTTCCCCCGATTTACGCCATTATTTATCACGGTAGTTGCCGGTGATTCCCTTACCCAATTTCATTATGAGCTCAACGCATTCTTCGTTTGATGAACATCACGTCCTGCACGAACTCAAGCATTACCTGCCCGCGCAAGCACCGTTGAAGGACTTTATTCATCACAATACTTTACACTCGTTTCAGAATCTAAAGTTTCATAAGGCAGTAAGAGAAGCTTCAGCAATTTTTGGATATCGCGTTTCACTTTCGCTTGCTGAATACCGCCTCCTTTATGCGGAAGATAAAATCAATCCTTCGATTCTCAGAAGGGTTCTTGTTGAACAAAAGGGAGCCGACAAACTTAACGAGTGGGAACAAAAAGTCCTTTCCGCAAAATATGTCAAACCATCACCGCGTATCGGTGCACTTCGATCAAACTGGAAACGTGCGTACGCAATGGACATGGATTCCATGGTCCATCCGCTCCTATTCAGGATTCTTTGCAGTTATCTTGATCAGGGAATTTCGATCTGGAATTTTCCGGTGAATGAAAAGAGTTTTATTACGTCGATCAGAGAATTGGAACGCAGCAGTTTCACCAGTTTTTTTCGGAAGCAACGCGCAAAAAATCTGCTCTTGAAAAGTACATGCGAGATAGAAGATTTGTTGGATATCCTCGTCGGAGATAAATCACTTTTCGAGCAATATTTATACGATCAGCAATTTGCTCATCAGGGATGGTCAGGAATGTTCTCGGCCATTGAAGATCTGCCTCAATCTCTTCTCGAACAAAAGAAACCGTCGATCCATGATTTGATTGTGTTCGAACTTCTTCTCGAGATAGATGCACTGGATTATCATTTCAATGGCAACTGGAAGCCTATGGGTCAATCGCTAAAAGAAAAACCCATCGAGTTATTCGTTGAAGTCGAAAATACGGAACTCGATCAGGTCACAACAATTTGGCAGGAAGCGTTTGAGTGGAGTTACTACGATCAGGTTTTGGCCGGGATAAAAACACAAGCGAACGCTAAACCAGACCAAAGTGAAAAATCTTTTCAGGCAATGTTCTGCATTGACGACAGAGAGTGCTCATTCAGACGGTATCTTGAAAAGCTGGACACAAAATGTGAAACTTTTGGTACACCTGGATTCTTTGGCGTAGAATTTTTCTTCCAGCCTGAAGACGGTAAGTTTTATACCAAACTTTGTCCAGCGCCGCTGACTCCAAAATATTTAATTAAGGAATCCGGGGGTACTGCAAAAAGAGAGAAAGAGCATCATTTCAATAAACATTCGACTTCGTTTTTCGGCGGTTGGATAATCTCTCAGACGTTGGGATTTTGGTCTGCACTAAAGTTGTTCATCAATATTTTCAGACCCTCAATGAGTCCGTCCACGTCTTACTCGTTCAGACACATGGACAAATTTTCACAGCTGACGATTGAGAATCAGGGGACAGATAAACGAGAAAATGATTTACAGATCGGTTTCACAGTAGAGGAGATGGCCGTCAGGGTAGAGGGTCTGTTGAAAAGCATCGGACTTGTAAAGGATTTTGCGCCAATTGTTTATGTTGTAGGTCACGGTTCCAGCAGTGTGAACAATCCGCATTATGCGGCCTACGATTGTGGTGCATGTTCGGGTCGGGCAGGCTCAGTCAACTCGAGGGCTATTTGCTTTATGGCCAATCATGCTAAAGTTCGTGAGATACTGGCAAGCAAAGGTGTGGTGATCCCGGTGAATACGCAATTTGTTGGTGCCTTGCATGATACTACCCGGGATGAAATCATGTTCTTCGATGAAAATTCATTGACCCCTGAAAATTCGGGGAAACACAGCAAGAACGAAGTGATATTCGCCAACGCACTCGACTTCAATTCAAAAGAAAGGTCACGAAGATTTGTTTCAGTTAATACCCAGCTCAGTCCTGAGAAGATTCACGCGAAAATACTAAGGCGCTCGGTATCGTTGTTTGAGCCGAGGCCTGAACTCAATCATGCAACCAACGCACTTTGCATCGTTGGGCGGCGAGCAATGACGAAGCACCTGTTCCTCGACAGAAGATCATTTCTGAATTCTTACGACTACGATATTGACCGCGATGGAAAATTGCTTTTCGGTATCATGAAACCTCTCGGGCCTGTTTGTGGAGGTATAAACCTTGAATATTTTTTCTCCAGAGTAGACAATCAGAAACTTGGCGCTGGTACAAAGCTTCCGCACAATGTGATGGGCTTGTTGGGCGTAGCCAACGGGATCGATGGTGATCTTCGGCCAGGTCTTCCAAGTCAGATGATTGAAGTTCATGATCCGGTGCGGCTGCTTATCATCGTTGAACATTTCCCTCAAGTTGTGCTCGAGACCATTCAAAAGTCAACAG
>JBDSKX010000092.1:0-8255 GCA_039916665.1 Chryseolinea sp.
ACCCGAACAATACGTTCAAAATCTTTATGAAACTGGTCGCTATGAAGTTCTGTCTGTGCGTGCTGCCAAAGCATAAAAAACATTGCAAATCCTACGGACAGGCAAACGAGGTTGATCATCGTAAAAAACGGATTACGGATGAGCAGGCGAATCGCCAATTTCAGGTAGTTGATAATCATGGTATTCCTTTGAAGTTATCGTGACAAGGTTCATACCACAGCCAAAATCGCTCAAAATCATACATCCAAAGTACTCATTCCGTTCTGATTGCCGGCGCTTGTATTGAAATGAAACGTCGTTGTGTTTCATTTCAATACACACTGAGGTCCTTGCGGCGAGACAATGACGATGCTTCGGTTATTCATATCGCCAATGAAAGATGCTGTATTTCCACACTGATTCAGTAAATTGATTTCATGACTATGGATTCCACCAAATTGAAAGCCGTTTTGGTAGATGATGAAAAGCATTGTCTTGAGTTACTGACATGGCAATTGGAGCAATTTTGTCCAACCGTCGATATTATTGGTGTCTGCGACAGTTCAGAAAAGGCATTAACGATCCTGAGCAACGAAACTGTTGATCTGACATTTCTGGATATCGAAATGCCAAACATGAACGGCTTTGAAATGTTAAAACGCTTAAAGAACATCCGCTTTGAAATCATATTTACGACGGCTTACGACAAGTTTGCGGTAAAGGCGTTTAAATTTAGCGCACTGGATTACCTGCTCAAGCCTATTGATAAAGATGAATTGATTCAAGCGGTCAATAAAGTGAAAGAGAAAAAGAACCAGCCTATCCTCCCGGAACAATTAAACATTCTTTTTGAAAACTTATACAATCAAAAACAGCCCGCACAAAAAATTGCCTTACCTACAATGAACGGCCTTGAGTTTGTAATTGCAGATGATATCATTCACTGTCATTCGGAAGGTAATTACTCTCATATTTTTTTGAGAGACGGCAGCAAATTCCTTATCTGTAGAACCTTGAAATAAACTGAAGAGCTTTTGTCTGGTCATAATTTTTTCCGCGTTCACCACTCTCATAGCATAAACCTGAATCACATAAAGAAATATGTCAAAGGCGATGGGGGTTATGTCGTGATGATCAATAACGCCACAATTAATGTTTCGCGTAGCAGGAAGGAACAGTTGTTAAGAATGTTCAGCAACAACAAACAATTATGAATCAATGTCGTTGACTTCAGCGCGACGACAGCCGGAGGCGCACGAGGGAAAGAGAGTTATGAATTATGAATAAGTGGCGTTAAACTTCGATTCTTCGCTTATCCCACTGTCACTGCAGCCATAAGTCAACCAAACTGAGATAGACTCACGGCTCGTCACGGAGTTTTGCTGCAAATATCAGTCATGTATATGACGACTTCGATCCGCATTCCCTGAGATCGGGTAGTCAATGCGCAACTGACACACCCTACATTCCCACTGTTTACCCGAAACAGCCAGTTACACATTCTAGCTGTAAATTGATTCCAATTCACGCGAAGTTAGATGAAGCAATCTCCCGGCCTGTAATACGTTTTGATGCCACGTAACGAAGGAAGGGTTGCAAGTTTTAACGCCATGGATCACGGTCATTAGTTGTCAATATTAAAATCGAATTGTATGAAAAAGACTTTCCTCATCATTGCTGTTTTATTTTCCATTTCCCATGCGCTGTTTTCTCAGTGGATACCGCCCCTTCCTCTGTACTACAATACATATTATGGAGCTGGCGCTTTCAACTCGAATACAACGGGAAATCATAACGCCGCCTTTGGCGCCAACGCCTTGTATAAAAATACTACCACCCACTACAATACAGCAATAGGTGCGTGGGCATTGTATAATGCAACGGCCACGGCCAACGTAGCCGTTGGGCGCAGAGCGATGTTTTATACCACTACAGGTGGATCGAATACGGCGATTGGTACAAATGCGTTGGAAAACAATACCTACGGTCTCGCTAACGTTGCGGTTGGGGCAGATGCGCTGAAGTACAATGTAAGCGGCAATTGGAATACAGCCGTCGGATACTCCTCGGGTCCGGCGTTTGGCAACACTACGCTTATTCACGCAACGGCTCTTGGGTATGCTGCTGTTAATACGGCAAGTTTTCAGGTGCGCATCGGAAATAATCTGGTCACCGATATCGGGGGACAGGTTTCATGGTCGACGCTATCCGATGGCAGATTCAAACGTGATATTAAAGAAGACATCGCCGGACTGGATTTCATTAATAAGTTAAGGCCGGTAAGCTTCACAATCGATCATGCTGCATTGGCAAGGTCAGAAAACGGATCTGATAGTATAGGGGCACAGTTGAAGGAAGCGCGAAAATCGGATGCCAGACATACTGGTTTTGTCGCACAGGAAGTTGAAGTCGTTGTCAAGAAAGGAAACTACAGTTTCAATGGCGTCAAAGCACCTGAGAGCGATAAAGATCACTATAGTATTCGTTATGCCGAATTTGTGGTGCCATTAGTAAAAGCGGTGCAGGAGTTGACAGCGATCCTGCATCAACAACAATTGGAAATCGACGCATTGCAGGAAAAACTCGATAGCAGTGCCCGTGGATCTGAGTCGAAGAATACATTTAATGGCCCAGCGCTTTCTCAAAATTTCCCAAATCCTTTTTCTTTAGATACGGAAATCAGAATGGAATTGCCAGAAACTACAAGACAAGCCAATGTGATTATCTACAACCTTGAAGGCAAAGAGTTAAAAAATATCTCAGTAAACGGTCACGGAAAAACATCGCTAAAAATCACCCGTAATGACCTTAACGACGGCATGTATCTGTATGCGCTGGTCGTCGACGGAAAAGTTGTGGATACGAAGCGATTGATCTTAACCAAATAGAAAGGAAATAATTATGAATGTTTCTAATTCCTAATTATTCTTCATTCTCCCCTCAACGCATCCACCGGATTAGCAACCGCAGAGCGAACCGATCTGTACCCGACCGTGAGCAAGGCAATTGTAAGCGTTGCCGATATGCCAATAATGAAATCTGTCCAGCGTATCGGGGCGCGGTATGCGAAACTGCTCAACCAGTCTTTCATAAAGTACCAGGTGATTGGCGTTGCTATAACAAACGCAATAATAATAAGCCTCACAAACTCCTTGCCGAACAGAACCACGATATTTTCTACTGATGCGCCCAGTACTTTTCGGATACCTACCTCTTTGAGTTTTTGATTGGCCATGAAAGAGATCAGTCCATATAAACCAAGGCAACTGATCAGGATAGAAACACCCGCGAATATTTTGAACAGCGTGAATGTCTGGTTGTCTTCACGATAAAGTTTAGCAAGGTATTGATCAAGGAATTCATAATGGAAATCGAATTCAGGGTATATTTCCTGGTAAATTTTTTCAATACCACCGATTGTTTCCTGGAACGTTGCCGTATTTAATTTAACTCCGGCATCATAATAGAAAAATGGAAAGTTGACCATCACCATGGGTGAGATCTCGCCGTGCAGTGACTTGTCATGGAAGTCTTCAATTACACCGATCACTTCTGCACTGATTTCGTTTAGCCCTGTCGTGATTTGTTTTCCAATAATCTGTTCCGGGTCTGTGAACCCCACCTTTCTCAAATATGCCTCGTTGACGACGTATACGAAGCCTGTTTTCGTTTCGATATTTTTAGGAATACGTTCCTCGGCTTCTGTAAACCAATGGCCGGCCTTGACATGAAGGCCATAGATCTCACTATAGAAGCGATCCACAGGTTTCAAATTGATTTCAAATTCGCTGTCCTTGTTCTCTGACGTGAGGTAACTACCGGTTCCAAAGTGATTGTCTGACGTCGGCCCACCTAGTGAAATCGAAAGTCCCTCAACGCCCTGAAGGGCTTCGATCTTTGTGCGCATGGACTCCAAGGACTCTTTCTTGTTATCGGGAATACCAATATTTATGATGGCATTTTTTTCAAAACCCAGTGGAGTTTTCATAAAAACATCCATCTGATTCGCGACGATTACCGTGCCGATGATGAACACCTGAGCGATCGTGAACTGAAATACTACCAATACCTTTCTGATACCCCCGCTAGACGAACCCGTTGCAGACATCTTGTTTTTGAGAACCGTAATCGGGTTGAACCCGGAAAGAATAACGGCAGGATAAAATCCCGATAGCAATGTGGCGAAGGTCATCAGAAGCACAAGAAATCCGATCAGCGCGGGATCACTCAACAGATTGAGCTCTAGTTTCTTTTCAGTGAAATTGTTTAATCCTATTAATAGCCACTCCGTTGTGCCCAATGAAATTAGCATGGCCAGCGCAATAATTAAAAATGTTTCGCCTATGAAGTAACACGTCAACTCGCTTCGTTTAGCACCCAACGTTTTACGAATTCCAATCTCCTTTGATTTCTTGATCGCCAGCGCGGTCGACAGGTTCACGAAATTAATGCACGCCATCACAAGTATGAACACTCCGACGATGCTAAGTGTGATCAGGTTGGCCATCTTATCATTGCTCACATCGCCAGGATTGCCGTTGTAAAATCTCGTAAAATGTATATCACTAAGAGGCTGCAGTATGTATTTTCCCTTGTCAATCTGGGAGGGTTCATATTTTTTTAAAAAAGATTGAAGCTTTTTTTCAACGGACTGGCTGGACAAGTTCTCTGGCATCACAAAATAGCTAAAACCTTTTGAAACCATGCCCCATTCGTCCAGATCGAATCCGCTAAGAAAGTCTTTGGTGAGCGACGGATACGACACGATCATCGAGAAATTGATATGTGATGTCGGCGGCGGGTCTGCAATAATGCCGGCGACTTCAAGTTCGAGCAAGTTGTTAAGCTTCATGGTGAGATGATCTTTACCCTGCATGATCTTATCTGCAAGGGATTTGGTGATGAACACCTTTCCGGGTTCACCAAGCTCTGTTCGCGGATTGCCGGACAGTACCTTAAAATCAAAGACATCAAAAAACAATGAGTCAGCGAAAATTACATTGCTGATCCGTTGTTTTTCTGTGCCCACCTTCATCAAAACGTCCTCCTGATAATGAATGCCGGTCATCATCGGGATTTCGGGAAAGTCGTTTCGAAATGCCTGAAAAAAAGGATAAGGAACAGCAGAACTATAGTCAGTACCCGAAGCAGAATAAGATTGATGAACAACGCGATAGATATCGTTGTATCGTGTATTGAATTTATCAAAGGAAAGGTCGTATGTGATCAACAAGTAGATGATGACACACGACGTCACACCAATACTAAGGCCCGCGACATTGAGTAAGGTATAGTTCCTGTTGCGCAAGAAGTTTCTGAGGGTAATGACAAAGTAATTCTTGATCATCGGGTTGGATTACTGGTGGACATTACCAACAAGTATGCCATGCGGTAAGTTGCTCATTTCCAATAGCATGAAGCATAATCGCTTGATGTTCTGTGTATCACTTCCGATACAAATATTTTTAAGTTGTATCGAGGCTGATACAAAACGAGCAGGCTGGACGCGAGTTCACCAAACCGTCGTTGGATACTCCAGGTGTTTTATGCCAAAACTTGCGCCCATTAGGATTTCAACTCCATCAAGACGGCGTGCCATCTCGCATTTTCATTTGCCGATACAACAACGATAGTTTCTCACATTCCTTCAAGATGGAATCAGCTATGTTGTCGTTGCTGATCTCCATTGCATCGGGCAAATAATTTCTACCGATTGTAAAATCATAATACATCCACTGGTCGCCCTTAGTAAATTCCCATAGAGCCTCTTCAGTGGAAAACGCGTCCGTGTTTTTCCGTTCACATGCAACCTCAATCCAATAACCGGCACCTAGACCTAGCAGGTGGATAAAGAATTGCTTTCGGTATTCTACGTCGTGCATCTTGTTCCTGAAATATTCACGATCGTCTTTCCCTTTCCTAAGAATACCAGGCACAAGGCAAATACTTACTTCCCGCTGACCGAGCATAATTTGTACATGCATTACGTCAGCAATTGTAGTTGCTGAATCCAACTTTTTCAATTCCACGGGACTTCGGCCGTAGGTCAACCATACGCTGCGCAGTTGGTTATCAAAATGAAAGACCGGATCAAGGCTGCTGACAATTGAGTTTGAATCTGCGGATTCGTGAAGTTGCAATTTTCGAAGGTGATCTTTTATCTGCTCGTGAAGCGCTATGAGCTTACTTTGTACAGTCACACGCCCGGCGTGTAGTTCAGGTGTTGTTACGGAAGCTTTGCTGCTGCTAAGCGCGAGATAATCATCTTTTTTAAAGTACTGATGTTTAAACTTGATGTGATCCCAACTGAAACCGGCAGTGGTGAGCGCAAGGAACTCTCTTCTATCCACTCTTGATGCATGGTCGCGTTGCTTCATAACAGGATAGCGCCACACGTATTCGTCAATGAGTTCTTCCGAGAGCGGCTGTGCGAATTCGTAATATCCGACAAACCATGATTTCAGATTTTCAATTTCTTTCGCATCGGTGATCTTGTAAAAGAGTTCTTCGCTATCCTTGATTCCGTCGAGCGTAAAGTGACCGGAGCCGACAAAAGCAACGGACTTTCTATACGGCAAATCAAAGATGTATACGTTGGCGCGAAAGGTGTTGCGTGTGTAAATATTGAGCGTGATACGTCCCTGATAATTGCGCCAAATTCTTCTCAAAACATCCGGCGAACTGGGAATCTCCAGACCGGTGATGATTTCCATCTTGGTTTTGGGAGGAATACGAGTTCGGATAAAGTCGAATCCCGCTTCAGAGATTGCTGCAGTGGCGATGCAGCAGTGTTCTACTTGTTGAAGCAGTTTTTCGTTAATGAAGGGAACGGCCAATTTCTTAATGATCATGGACAGCGAGTTGATGGCTTTAGGCTGCAAATTATTAAATAGCGGCCAGCTACAAGCAGAATCCGTCCTGATCGTTTAGAGAAGGAAGCGGCAAGCCAACGCATCCGAACTTTCACTTTAGAGGCTTCGTCGTATGGGTTAGCACTAACCTTCGGCTAATTAACTAACAGGGTTGGGTCGCGTTAGCCAGGAATTCTTCAAATTTAAGAAACAGCAGCTGGCAGCCTTAACACCAAAACATTTCTTACCTTCATTTTCACAATTCCTGGACAAACAATTAGTGTTATGAAATTGAAATTTTTAGTCACGCTTCTTTGCTGCTTGTCTTTCATGACAGGATGCGACAAGTCAAAGTCAACGGAATCCGGTAACTATTCGCTAACGAAGGAAATACTGCTTCAGCAATTAAAAACAACACACAGCAAAAAAGAATGGTATGTTCCCGTTAACGATGCCTTAGAAGGATTGACGTCCGAACAGGCGATGTGGCGCGACAGCAGTGGAAATCATTCGATCGGACAATTGGCTTACCATCTTTACTTCTGGAATGCCCGACAACTGGCCAAACTTAAAGGTCAACCTGAAGAAGTATTCTCCGGGAACAACGAAGAAACGTTCACTACTTTCAATCAGGTTGACTGGGAGAAAACTGTGAAGCAGGTCGACAGGGTCTTGATCGAAATGGAGAAAATCATCAGTGAAGCCAGTGAAGAAAAATTAGAAGGCTGGTATCCGACGCTTGCGAATATCAGTACTCACAACGGCTATCATACAGGTCAGATCATCTATATACGGAAGATGAAGGGGTGGTGGGATCCGGAAAAGGGAGTGAAATGACGTATCATTCAGAATAATCAATAAGTCAATAATCAATAAGTCGATGTTTCAAGATCTGCCCGACGGCAGAATGGACGAAGCCCGCGACATATCCCGCGAGCGAGCAACCATCGTTCAATTTCGCGCACAACTTCTCTCCTTAACCTGCTTAAATCTTGCCGAATGGAGTTCTTTTGCGTTGGCACAATTATTATTCCTACATTTAGATTAAAATATTCCAGGGTGACGAATTTATGAATAAAAATCCACAAGCTTCGCCACCTAGGATCTTTCAAAATTTCTTCCACTGGTATTGTGATCCTAAGCTACATAGCTTCCTCGAGGGTGATCTTCTGGAGGTCCATGACCGGAGAATAAAATCTTCTGGTAAGCGCAAGGCAGACATGTTATTTATTATCGACGTATTCCTGCTCTTCCGACCAGGGATCATCAGACCAATCCATTCAAAAATTAACATAAATAATCATTATTGTCCGACTAAAATTTTAAAAGGGTAGCTTTTTAGGGCCACCCTTTTTAGTTATGTTGAGTTACCACACCAAACATAGCTATGGATAAAAGTAAAAAATTTGTCGGACAGCCGATCTT
>JBDSKX010000093.1:0-16916 GCA_039916665.1 Chryseolinea sp.
CTGTTGCCATCCCCAAGTCGTTGTGACAATGCACGGAGATGACAGCTTTGTGTATATTTTTAACGTTCTCGAAAAGATACTGAATGCGTTTGCCGTAGAGATGTGGCAGGCAATAACCAGTCGTATCAGGAATGTTTACAACATCAGCACCAGCAGCGATTACGGCTTCAACCAGTTGAGCGAGAAATGCAAGATCGGCGCGGCCAGCATCTTCAGCAAAGAATTCTACTTCGTAGCCTTTAGCCTTTGCATAACCCACTGCCCATGCGCCCTGCTCAAGAACTTTCTCCCGGGTACTGTTAAATTTTGTTTTGATGTGTACATCAGAAGATCCAATGCCAGTATGAATTCTGCCACGTTTTGCATGGTGAAGTGCTTCACCCGCGACATCGATATCTTCCTTCCTGGAGCGCGTCAATGCGCATACTCCGATGTTAACGGCTTTGGATATCTCAACAACCGAAAGGAAATCCCCAGGGCTGGAGATTGGAAAACCCGCTTCGATAACATCAACACCAAGCTGTTCGAGCTTTCGCGCAACGATAACTTTTTCCTCCGTGGACAATTGACAGCCCGGTACCTGTTCTCCGTCGCGAAGTGTAGTATCGAAAATTTCTATTTTGTTAGACATACTGGTCGGTTGCGTATTACTATTTATCTGAATCAACTGAAATTGACATCCTTATATTATTACATACAATATTGCCCATTACTTCGGTGCCCAGCACTTTTTCCAGTGGTGTGGAGGCATCAGCAATATCACGGGTTCTGTATCCAGCCTTTAAGGCTTGTTCTACAGCCCTGATCACTGCGTCTGATTCTTCTTTCAAACCAAACGAAATATCAAGTAACAGAGCGGCGGAAAGAATGGATGCTAACGGATTGGCTATCCCCTTGCCAGTTATGTCATGGGCGCTTCCATGAATTGGTTCATATAATCCAACCTTGTCACCTATTGATGCCGAAGCAAGCATGCCCATAGATCCGGCGATTTGTGACGCCTCGTCTGTGAGGATATCTCCAAACAAGTTGCCGGTCAATACAACATCAAAACTCTTTGGATTCTGAATAAGCTTCATTGCCGCTGAATCGACAAACATATGCTCGACAGTAACATCGGGATATTGTTTAGCAATGTCCTGAACAACTTCTCTCCACAGGCGGGAGCTTTCAAGTACATTTGCCTTATCGACAGAAGTAAGTTTTTTCTTTCTCGTTTGAGCTGCTTTAAATGCTTTATGTGCGATGCGCTCAACCTCATGACGCGAATAAATCATCGTGTCATAAGCAGTGTTATTATCATCTTTGCGTCCTCGCTCACCAAAATATACATCACCCGTAAGTTCTCTGAAGAAAAGAATATCGGCACCCTGAAGTATTTCAGGCTTGATGCTCGATGCGGAAAGCAATTCATCAAACAATTTTATCGGGCGAAGATTTGCGTATAGCCCAAGCTCCTTACGCATTTTTAACAATCCTTGTTCAGGACGTACTTTTGCGCTCGGATCGTTGTCATACTTTGGATGGCCGACAGCACCAAAGAGTATTGCATCGCAGTTTCTTAGTTTCGCGAGTGTTTCATCTGGCAACGGATTGCCAGACGCTTCAATGGCTTCGTGACCTATTGTCGCGTAGTCAAAGATAAATTCATGACCAAAGCATTCTGCGATCTGCTCAAGAACTTTCTTTCCACTTGCAGTGACTTCTTTTCCTATCCCGTCGCCAGGGAGTATGGTGATTTTCTTCTTCATTCCTACTAATGTACTAATTCAAAATGTTTTATTTCGTCTCTCAGACTCAGCAGATAATCGATGTCATCGTATGCATTTATAAGGCACGTCTTCTTATACAGATTGATGTCAAATGTTTCGGATGAACCGTCTTCGAGCGTAACCGTTTGTTTGGGTAAGTCGATGGTTATTTCTGTGTTTGGATTTTTCTCAACGAGAGCAAATATCTTTGCCAGGAATTCATCCGACACCTGCAGTGGCAGCACAGCATTGTTCAATGCATTGTTTCTGAAAATGTCTGCGAAAAAACTTGAGATGACTACACTGAACCCGTAGTCGTGTATAGCCCATGCGGCATGTTCACGCGAACTTCCGCAGCCAAAATTCTTCCCCGCTACAAGTATCCTGCCTTTGAATGTCGGATCATTCAATACGAAGTCCGCTTTGGGAGTGTTGTCCGAGTTATAGCGCCAGTCTCTGAAAAGGTTCTCACCGAATCCTTCTCGTGTCGTTGCTTTGAGGAACCTGGCCGGAATAATCTGATCCGTGTCGATATTCTCAATCGACATGGGCACCGCCTGACTTTTCAACGTGGTGATTTTATCTTTACTCATTCGCTTTAATTCTTTGCAATCGGATTATTAAACCAGTTCCCTGACATCTGTTACTCTTCCTGTTATGGCGGCAGCAGCGGCACTCAATGGACTCGCAAGAAATGTTCTTGACTTAGGTCCTTGCCGCCCTTCGAAGTTTCTGTTCGAAGTGCTGATACAATATTTACCCGCCGGGATTTTGTCTTCGTTCATACCAAGGCATGCAGAGCATCCCGGTTGACGCAGTTGAAATCCTGCGGCTTCAAAAATCTTATCCAATCCTTCTTCGCGCGCCTGGTTTTCAACTTGCTTCGATCCGGGCACTACCCAAACCTCAACAGTGGACGCCTTTGTCTTGCCCTTGACCATCGAGGCCACAAGACGCAAATCTTCAATCCGTGCATTCGTGCAGCTGCCGATAAATACATAGTCAACCGATTTACCCAGGATCTCTGATCCGGGTTCAAGGCCCATGTAGTCCAATGACTTTAAAAATGAAGTTTGTTCATTAACATTCTTTAGATCTTCCAAAGCGGGTATACGTCCAGTTACTTTTATGCCCATGCCCGGGTTCGTGCCATAAGTAATCATTGGCGCGATATCAGTGGCGTCGAATTTGATCACCTCATCGTACTGTGCGCCGGCATCTGATTTAAGTTGTCTCCACTGCGTAACCAGTCTTTCGTATGTTTCACCCTGAGGCGCGAATTTTCTTCCTTTAATATAAGCGAATGTTGTTTCATCAGGTGCTATCAAGCCTCCACGCGCGCCCATCTCGATGCTCATGTTGCAGATTGTCATTCTTGCTTCCATGCTGAGATTTCTGATAGCGTCGCCTGCATATTCAACAAAATATCCAGTGGCACCGCTCGCAGATAATTTCGCGATGATGTACAGGATGATGTCCTTCGCTAAAACGCCTCTGCTTAGCTGTCCGTTGATTTCGATCAACATCGTCTTGGGGCGATACTGAAGAACACATTGTGTTGCCAAGACCTGTTCAACCTCACTGGTTCCTATACCAAAGGAGATATTACCGAAAGCACCGTGTGTTGAAGTATGTGAATCACCGCATACGATAGTCATTCCCGGAAGGGTAAGACCGAGTTCGGGTCCGATGATGTGGACGATCCCCTGATAAGGGTGTCCAAGATCATAAAGCTCTATTCCAAAATCTTGGCAGTTTTTGCGCAGGGTTTCCACCTGATGTCTCGACAACGCTTCCTTTATGGGAAGATGTTGATCAAGTGTTGGGACGTTGTGGTCCGCGGTCGCTGTTGTTCGGGAAGGATTGAAAACCTTGATGCTTCTTTTACGCAAGCCATCAAAAGCTTGCGGACTTGTCACTTCATGAATGAAATGCCTGTCGATGTAAACTGCATCGGGGTAACCTTCACTGTTTTTCACAACGTGAGCATCCCAGATCTTGTCAAAAAGTGTTCTGCTGTTCTGTATCATTTTCTAAGTTCCTTCCCGTATCATTATTGTAACAAATGTTAGTTTGCACAAGGCTCATTAAAACGAAATCGCCCCGACCTGGGTTGAACAGGTCGGGGCGTCTTTATTTATCTATGGTTTCATCTCCTGCGAGATGTGGTCATGTCTCTTGAAGTGCCGTTATTTTAATTGAGGTTCCGAGGCACGAAGATGGGTAAACTTACAGGCTACATCAACGAAATGTCAGAATTTTTTTGTTAGCGCTAACGAGTGATTGGTAGCGGGATCGAATAAAATCCTAGACATCCATCGAATCGTAAACAACCACTTTCTCCCAAAGCATCGAGCAGTCTGCAACAAACTTCAGGTGTATCGGATGATCCTGATATATTTTTTGTCCTGCCAGGTCATCAAAGAACATCAATTCAGAGGCCTGATAACTGGTGTCAACAACATCTCTTTTTTCCGTGCTGGCGAGTACGCCAATATGAATTTCTCTGATGCTTTCAATCTTCTTCAAAGTCTTCAGGCCCGCTACGAGTTTGGCAAGATCTTCTTTGGAATCAGGATTCTTCAACCAGAAGAATACATGGTGAACAAGAAATTTTTTGGCTTTAGTTTCCATAGTTGGCATTGCGGTAGCTGCCGCACTGGCGCTCAAAGCAACGGCGCTGGCGACAAAGGTTCTTCTATTTTGCTTTTTCATGTAAATTGAGTCGGGAGGCTAATGTAGACAATTCTGCACCAATGAAGCAAAGCCCAGCTATGCTGTGTTCTCAAAATTCCAAATGAACTTGGCAAAGGCCGTAGCATCCTCGCGACGCGTGGGGTAGTCTCATAACAATACAAATACAATATGAATTACTATTACATAGGCTTTATATAGGCTTTGCATAGATGTATAGGCTATACATAGACGCTCCCATATCGGGAAGGGCTAGCATGAGCTTTAAAAAATTTGGACACTGCCTGGACAGAGCGTGAAACTTTTGTCTTGACCGCTGCCGTTCAAATCGTAATCTCAATCTTATTCCCATCAGGATCCAAAACCACACTTTCATAATATCCATCTCCCGTCGTTCTCGGTTCACCTGCAACGTTAAACTTTTCGGAACGAAGGGTCTCAGTGAGTTCATCGACCGAAGCTTTGCTTCCTACGGAAACAGCGAAATGAATCAAGCCCGTATGTTGTATTTCATGCGTGTTGGGCGAAGGTTGTATACCTGGCATTTCCATAATCTCAAGACGGCATCCATCGCTGAAGCTGAGAAAATATGAGTTGTACTTTTTTGTGGGGTTGTGATACTTAACACCTGCCTTCGCGCCAAAGAATTTTTCGTAGAATAACTTGAGCCGTTCAAGATCACATGTCCATATGGCGATGTGTTCAATCTTCATGAGGTCAGAGTTCTTAGATAAGTGATGAGGTCTGTTGAAGGAAGTTTATCAACGCCGATCTCGCGCAGCATTGTCACGAGTTGGCCGCGATGATATGTACCATGATTTACCACGTGATACAATGAATTCTCATAAGGTTCATAGAACGCATCACCCTTCAGACTATTGTAATGATAACTTGTTGACAGAAACTCCAAACTTTTGGACCTGCCAAACTCAAAGATGTCATTTGCTGAGGCAGTCATTCCTTTGAGGGCTTCGTTTTTGCTCAGCGTTGCATTTGCAAATGGAAATCCGGGTAAACTTTCGCCTTGAAAGCGCCGTAACCAGATGTGTTGAGTAGCCCAAATATGCTGTACGGTCAACGCTATAGAGGGAAAACTGCTTTTTAGTTCACGATAATACTTTTCGTCGTCGATGGTCCTTATTATGTCGGCTAACTTTGTGTTAGCCCAAACATTGTAAACAAGATGGTCTTGGAGTTTATATGCCATGATTGTTGAATGGACTGATAATCATTGAAGGTTGCGGAGTATCATTTGAGATAATCAGGCATCGGTATGCCCGAATTCAGCACGTCATCGGCAAGCGGCTCCTTACGTTCGAGTTTAAGTGGGACTACGCCTGCCCATACGTTTAGATCGTAATCTTCCTGGTCATCTTTTGGAGGTCCAGTTCTCACTTTAGCAGATGCTTCATCGATTTTTAAACGAATCATCATCGTAGCCTTCCATTCTCCTGCATTAGGCTGACGAACATCGTTCCAGCGCCCTGGCTGGACCTTGTTGGTAAATACTTCTAGAGCCTTATACATTTCGTCTTCATCAGTAACCTTTTCTGCTTTGCTAAACATCACTACCGAACGATAATTCATAGAATGATGAAAAGCTGAACGCGCGAGTACAAGTCCGTCTAGTACCGTTACAGAAATACAAACCGGCAAATTCTTTTCCGCCAATTCGCGCATATAGAAACTTCCAACGGAACCGTGAACATAGATTTTATCGTCAATCCGGCAGAAGCCCGTTGGAATTTGGAATGGTTCATTATCGTGAACATATGCTAGTGTACACAACAGCGTCTCATCCAGGATTGAGTGAATGACTTCCTTGTCGTAGACGCCGCGTTTTGCAAGCCTTGTAATTTTGGTTTTATCGGTGACGGGATATGTTGACATACTGCAATTGTTTATCGCAAAGGCGCAGAGTTTAATAAACTTGTATTCACCGCGCGTCTTCGACTCCGAGGTGAATTTTTTTCTTAATCGATCTTTTTTCTGATGACGAAGCAATCCGGAAACTTCTCCATCCCGATCTTTGGATAGTAATTGACTGCCGCTGGCGCCGCCAATAGTATCAACATAGTCTGAAGGCCGGCAGCCTTATGCGTTTCGTCAATTAATTGTTTCCCGACCCCTTGTTTCTGAAACGATTCATCGACGGCGAGATCAGACAGATAGCAACAGAATGAAAAATCAGTAAGTGCACGCGACACACCGATAAGAAGGTCACCTTTCCATGCTGTGACTAATACGTTTCCGTGATCTAACATCAACTGAATCCTCTCGACATTATCTACTGGACGTCTAGCGGCAAGTGTAGAACGTTTCAATAGGTCAATAAAGTCGGCTGAAGTGATGCTTACATCATTCCTATACCAGATATCGCTGCTGATAGTGCTCATGATATTTGCAATACGATCTTTCCAAACTGATCACCTCGCCCCATTCTTTTCAAAGCCTCTTCTATATCTTCGAGACGATACGTTGTGTCGATGACGGGTTTCAGATTGCGACTTTCAAGAAAATCGATCATTGAAAGAAACTCGTCTCTCGTGCCCATAGTCGTACCGTGGATGCTAATTTGTTTCCAGTATAACAGGCGTGTTGACAACTCTGAAATATTGCCGGCCGTTCTACCGAAATTTACAATACGACCACCTGGTAAAACCAACTCAAGTAGTTTTGGAAAGTCTGCCCCACCAGCGCTGTCGATTACAATGTCGAAGCCACCGGATTCTTTCAAAGCATTTGTTGACCATTCAGGATCTTTATAATTGAATCCCCCAACAGCGCCAAGTGATTTTGCTTTACTTAATTTCTCGTCGGAACCTGAAGTCACATACACTCTCGCCTGGTACGCAACTGCAAATTGAAGTGCCCAAAGTGCAGCTCCGCCACCGACTCCTGTAATTAATACTTTCTCCTTAGCCCTTAATCGCGCTTTCGAGAATAAAGCCCGATATGCTGTCAATGCAGACAACGGCACAGCTGCTGATTCTGCAAAAGTCAGGTGTTCCGGCTTTTCGAATACATATCTTTTTGAGATGACGATATAATCACTGAAAGTTCCATTGTCGGGATAACCAAGAATCTTGAAAGAGTTTCCCTGTACAATTGGATTATTACCCCATTCGAGACTTGGATTGATGATCACCTCCATACCGATAAGCAAAGGATCTGCATCTTCTCCTACGTATTCTATCACACCACTTCCATCGGACCCCAGTATCACGGGGCCGCCTGGAAGGGTAGGCTGCTCGTGCCATGTCCAGATGTCTCTATGGTTTAGTGCTGCGTTATGCAGACGTACAAGAACCTGATCCTTTATCGGTTTGAATTTCTTTATACTTTCAACGGATAGAGGATGATCCTTACCCTTAAAAAAAACAGCTCTCATAGACACACGTTGACAAAATAGAGGAGTGCGATTTTTATAGAAACGCGCTCCTGAATGCTCGATATAAAATCAGATTATCTTGTGGGAATGATATAATTCCAATTAAAAGTATCAGGTTCAATACCAAGTCTGATGTTGTTAAGCTTCGCTTTCACACGATGTTGGAACGCATCAGGGCTTGCTGTAGGAAGATTGTAATCCAGACCATGAATATTGATCGTGGCAATCGGCGATACAACCGCAGCTGTTCCCGCTCCAAAAGCCTCGGTGATCGTGCCCTTCTTAAAGGCTTCTTCGATTTCCTCAACGCTAACCTTGCGTTGCTCAACATTAATTCCCAGCGACGGTGCAAGCTTAATGATTGAATCACGGGTTACACCGTCCAGTAAGGCAGATGTTAATTTTGGAGTGATCAGCTTGCCATTGATGACGAACATCACGTTCATCACACCAGCCTCATCGATGTACTTATGTTCTTTTGCATCCGTCCATAAAACCTGGTCGAATCCTTCCTGACGCGCAAGTTGTGTAGGATAAAAAGCTCCACCATAATTCCCCGCACATTTTGCAAATCCGGTTCCACCTTCTGCTGCACGGACAAAAGTTTCTTCAACTTTCAGGCGTGTTGGTTTGCTGAAGTATGCACCGGCAGGACTGGTTAATACAAAGAATTTATAGTGATCGGCGATCTTCACGCCCAGCCTTGGTTCATAAGCAAATACAACGGGCCTCAGATACAAAGAACTTCCTTCACTCGTCGGAATCCAGTTTTGATCTGCTTCAACAATGGCGTGCAGACTTTGTATAAAAAGCTCTTCTGAGATTTCAGGCATACACATCCTGGCAAGAGACTTATTCAGTCTTTCGCTGTGCTTATGAGGTCTGAAGATACAGATGTCGCCATTTTTGTTTCTGAAAGCCTTCATGCCTTCAAAAACAGATTGACCATAGTGAATGGATAGCATTGCCGGCGACATCAGTATGTCACCGAAAGGTACAATGACAGGTTCCTGCCACCTGTTGTCTTTATAGTCAGCCATAAGCATATGGTCTGAGATGTACTTTCCAAATTCCAGGTTGTTGAAGTCAACTTCGGTGATTCGTGACTTGGCAATTCGATTGATGGCAAAAGAGGTCGTCGTGGTCGTCATAGCAAATTCTATTAAGGAGTGAATTTCATCATTATCTTTTAATATTCCTGTCGTGCAATTAATATTTTGTGGTACACTGGTCGAAGTTAAACCCGGCTCGTCACCTCGATCTTGGCAGCCAATTCATGGAGTACGGAATATGCTGCGTCCATTTGTTCTTTTTCGGTGAGCCAATTTGATATTGCAGCCCGGATGGCAGCCTTTCCTTTATACAATGTCGGGGTAAAAAATACCCGTCCATCGTCTCTCACGGCATTGAGAAAGTCCTGGATGCCCTGAAAATCAACCTCATTTTGTTTGAAAGTGAAGCATACAACATTCATTCTCACCGATGCGAGTAACCTGAAGTCGCTTGATGCCGAAATCAGTTCGCCCAAATACGCGGCGCATGCGCAATTTCGATCGATGATTTCTTTATAACCTTCTCGTCCGTAAGCGATCAGCGTAAACCATGAAGGCAGGGCCCTGAACCGTCTGCTGTTTTCGGGAGTATAGTGGAGAAAATCAGGACTCTCTTCGGGATCGCCGAGATATGCTGCACTATTCTGAAATACCTTTAACTGAATCTTTTTATGCCGTGTAAACTGCATCGCAGAATCATATGGCACGTTCAGCCATTTGTGAGCGTCAACGGTTACACTATCTGCCGCGTTGATTCCGTTCATGAAGCGGGAAAATTTATCAGAGACGGCGGCGAATCCGCCAAAAGCGGCATCAACGTGTAGCCAGAAGTTGTATTTCAACTTCAGTTCTCCTAATGCAACAAGATCATCGAAATCAACCGTGTTCACCGTTCCTGCATTGGCAACTACAATAGCCGGACCGTTAATTTTTTTTAATGCAGCTTCCAATGCCACAATATCAACCGCTTCGCGGTCGGGCAGCGTTTCAATTTTTATCAATGCCTTACGACCAACGCCCAGCATAGACAAAGATTTCATAATACTGGAATGTGGTGTGCCGCTTAAAACTTTAATTGCTTCATTATCACATAAACCATCCTGGCTACAATCGAATCCAAGCTGTTCGCCGACCCACTGACGTGCTATTGCTAGGTTGGTAAAATTGGAAACAGTTGCTCCCGTCACAAAACTTCCAAAGTAAGATTTGTCAAGACCGAATAGTTGCTGAATGAAATCTATGGTCTGACGTTCAATCTGCGGTGCAATGGAATCATTACTCCCTGCGGCATTCTGATCGTATGTGCTCACCAGCCAGTCGCCAGCAACTGAAGCTGGTGTTGCACCGCCTGTTACAAAACCGAAATAACAAGGACCAGCGCTGTTTGATATTTTGTCTGCGTACTGTTCATGAAATTTCTCCAGCGCCGCCAATGCTCCAATACCTTTTTGTGGAAGAATTTCCATCTCAATGTCGGGAATGAATCTTCCAGGAGGCAAAGTGTTTTGCTGCGCGAAATAATCGGACGCGAGATCTTTTGTCCTGTCCAGTATCTGTAGAATTATGTTATGGTCGTTGGCTAATGTTGTGTTCATTTCGGGCCTACGTCAGAGCAGAAATTATTTCATTAATTCTAACAAGGTGATGATCGTCATGCTCGGCATCGAATAGCGCGAGGTCTACGGGTGTTATCATCAGTTTTAACCTCGGATGAAGTGAGGACTTCGTTTTATCGTCGTCGGTTAGCAATTCGAAGCGTTTGATATTTGCTTTTCTGACCTTAGCAAATATTTCTATCACTTCGCGTATAGGCTGGTCGTTATAATTGCCGCGTAATTCGCCGACAGCGGGCGACAATACTTCAGCTTGCTGCAATATTTCTTCCACACGTTTCCCAGAGATCAGATTCGCTTCCGACAGATGGCCGATGTTTTCTTTCACAGACCACTTTCCGCCGAGCTTTTGAGAGAGTACGAGTTCAGGGATATTAATTGTTTTCTGATGCAGTCTTGCGATTGTTCCATCGAGGCGTTCCAGATAAAATGGCAACATCCCGGCGGGTAAACCGAATGCGAACGTTCTATCAAACCATAGAATGGACTTCATATAAATGATTTTATTTAAACGGTTACGCCTTCCTGTGATCCGGCGGCCACTGCCAGTGGCTTATGTTGTACGTCAAAGTTTACTGACCTTGCGATGAAACACGCTCTGCTTGCGTCATGATGTAAGGTGTTGGCTTTCTCGATCATATCGGGTGATTTGACAGTCACGATGGGATTCAGCGTGACCCCAATAAATTGCCCGCTACCATCTTTGTTCTCTTCCATCACACCTGTCGGATGGTCTACGTATGCCGTTACAACGATATCGTTAACTGCGCATACATGGAGATATGAAAGCATATGACAAGACGAAAGCGCCATGATCAACAGTTCTTCAGGGTTATATTTAGCAGGATCACCACGGAAGGCAGGATCAGAACTTCCTTCAATGACCTGCTTGCCCTTGATTTGATACGTGTGGCTTCTATCATAGCCTCTGTAGTCTTTTGTTCCTGTTCCGCGATTGCCAGTCCAGGTCATGGTTGCCTGATAATTGTGATGTTTCATGGATGATTGTGTTTATGAACTAATACAATTTCTTTTTAAATAAGAGATCGGTCTGATGGTCAGTACCCAACACGAAAGGGTGCTTTCCGAATATTTCAAATCCACATTTTTCATAGAACGCAATAGCCCGTTCGTTATGCTCCCACACGCCTAGCCAGACCATTTCAAATCCTTCCTGCCTTGCTATATCGAGACAAGCGTCCATTATGAATTTTCCGACCTGCTTGCCAAGGAATTCTTTTCCCGCATAAACACGTTCTATTTCTACAAGGTTTTCATCTGCCAGTTCTGCGGGTGCTTCTGACTGTCTCACTTTTGCGTATCCGGCCGGGGTAGTGCCCGACTCGACAATGATAAAAGTATTACGGTCGTCTAATAGTTCGGAAGTCAATTGTTCTGTATTAAAGCTTTTGGCCATATACATATCCATGTCTTCTTTCTTATTCACGGAAGCAAATGTGTCATGAAAAGTCCTGATGCCAAGGTCAATCAACAGTTGTAGGTCAGACATCGTAGCTTTCCTGACTGTTAGCGCCGGCGTGTGAGAGGGGTCGTTCATGTTGTTTAAGTTATTCAAGACGGTAACACCTTCAACTATCTTTGTCATACAGTATCTTTATTATTTCGCGAGCGATTGCGTTTTCCAGGCTTTGCTGATCGCGTAACCGCGGTTGACGACATAAATTCCGGCTACCGTTGTAAGGATCGAAAATCCGATCATAAGATTAAGCTTCTCGTCCAGGATGAGCCATCCAAGGATAACTGCTACTACAGGATTGACATAGGCGTAAAGCGAAAGTATGGTCATTGGTAATTTCCGAAGTGCATAAGAATAGCAGGCATACGCGATCACTGATCCGAATACGATCAGGTAGATCAGTGCGAAAAATGATTCAGTTGAAAAGTGAACTTTGCTAAGGTCATCAAAAAGCAGAACACCCGGGATGGTCCATATGCCTCCAAAGAACATTTGAAGCGCAGTATTCAAGAACAGATTGCCTTCAGAATTGGTCTTTTTCAACCAGACACTTCCGCCCGCCCATGCAACGACGCCGATAAGAATGATTAATATACCAACGAGATATTCAGGTCTTGAGAATTCAGTAAGATGTTCGCGGAATATCATCACTATGCCGGTCAGTCCAACGAGAACGCCGAAGATGATTAATGGATTTGGCTTTTCTTCTTTGTTAAGAAACAGGTTGATCATGATGGTTGTAACTGGCATTAGCGAGCACAAAATTGCAGCAACGCCACTTGGAATGTTAACTTCAGCATAGGAGACCAGCCCGTTTCCAAGTGTGATCATAAAGAATCCAGCGATGGCCTGGCGCTTGATGTTTTCAAAAGATGGCCATTGTGCTTTCGTGAAAACCATGGCCAGTATTCCGAGAACGAGTCCTGAAAGCAATTGGCGAATCACAACGAAAAGTAGAGGAGGGAAATACTGCACACCAATACGGATAGCCAGGTAGGTAGTACCCCATATCAAACAGATGGCGCCAAGGGCGATGTAAGCGTACAGTAAATCTTTTTTCACGTTACTAAGGAGGATGTGATCAACTGGTTTTCAAAACTTCTGATTTATACGCAATAAAAACAGTTTCAGTTTCGGGAAGTTTGACCAGATCAGTTACGCACATAACGCTGCTTATTTAACACCAAACGATGTTTTATTCAGTTTTTGATCAGATCAATCGGTTGTTCTGCTACACGTTAAGAACTTGATCTGCCGGTTCAATTATTCTTCTGATATAATTGATCTGACCCGTGTGATAGGATAAGTGCGCCAGCAGGTGAAAAAGGAAGTATGCGTTCGTCATTTCATACCCAAGTATATTCTCGATGTGTACTTCTTCTAGTTTTTCTAATTGGAGATTTGAAACTGTATTATGGACCACGGTGAAGGTATGTTCAACTCTGGAGACTAGATCCGCTTTTAATATTCCTTGTAAGGAGAACTCTGCATCACGGTCGCGAACGAAAGGGATACTGCCGATATTCCGGCCTATATATGCTTGCAAATTGCCGACAAGATGTAAGCACAGATTTCCTGCTGAATTTTTGACACCGGGCATCGTCCTCCATAGATCGTCTTCATTTTTAAATTGAAGAATTTCGCTTTTGAGTTTATTGATGTCGCGATCAAATAGTTTGGTTAACTGCTGAGTTATCATGATCTGTTCTTTTGATACAAAACACGTGATTAACTTTAGATTGTAAAAGATGTTAGTTGATTTCGTAATATCGAAGGCCTACGCCTACCAATGCTGGTGTAAATCGTGAAGGGTCATGTAGGGTTGGAAGGATTAAATCCGAATAACGCGGAGATATGCGGAGTTAAAAACATCGGCCTCCGAAGAAATTCTGTTGTAATCAGGGCCATTTTTCTTTGCATTGGTCGACTTTTAACATCATCCCTAACCAATGTTCTTTGACAATGGCTATATTTCCTGTTAAGGAACGATAGGAGCCCACTGTGATGAGTGTTTCATCCAGTCCCAGTATTCTCACCCTTCGTCGTTCCAGCCTGTACGAATCCATGAAAATAAATAACGCATCTTATAAGATGCAGCGTCGCCCATTTTGTAACTTTTTGATGTACACCCTGACATTAACCTACAAACCTCAATCTCTTGCGCCTGATGGCAATTAAGACTTCACGAACCATTGTGGTTCTTTGGCTGCTGGCGCTGGCATTGGTACTAAGCGTTGTTGCTGTTGCGATTATTTTTCAGGCCCATAGAGCAGAACAGACTGCAAAATACTGGGTAGACCATACAAACGAGGTCATTCAAAATACCAATAATATCCTTGTATATTTTAAGGAGGCAGAAGCAAATCAACGGGGATATCTTCTGACAAAAGATCCGGCATATTTGATGCCTTATAGAAACGCGGAGCAACAACTCCGTCATCGCGCAGAAAATATTACGAGGTTAATTCAGGACAATCCGGATCAGGCACAACTTTTCTTATCGGAAGTTATGCCATTTATTAGGATCCGGCTGGATACGATGGATCATACCGTCCGCTACTTTTCAGAGCATCAAACGGCGGACGTTCACTCTTATTTTCAAAGTCGGGATTTCATCAAAGTTCAGGATGGAAAAATCTGGACTTCTCTTCACTCGCTTATTATTAATGAGGAGAAGCTCTTGGAGGTGAGAAACGCTCATCTAATAAAGGTAAGCGACCGACAAAACCTGACGATGTATATTTCGTTATCATTGATCGGTATCGCATCCGTGCTTGCTTTTTTCACCATCATAAAAGCACGTAGACTAAATGGGCAACTATTCGAGTCGTTGAAGGAATCGAACAGCATGCTCGAATTGCGAGTGCTTCAGCAAACAGGAACCATACTCGACGCGAATGCTGTTTTGCAAAAACAAAACGAAGACTTAGCTGCGATCAACGAAGAACTCACCGCATCTCAAGAAGAACTAAGTGCCAGCGTCGAATATATTTCGGCGCTGAAGGCAGACGTGGAAAAAAGTGAAAAGCTGTACAGAATGCTAACGGAGCATTCTCTCGATATCATTGCAGTATTCACAATTGACAACAAATTTGAATATGTTTCACCTTCGGTCAGAAGTGTGCTCGGCTATGAACCTGCTGAACTCATCGGCGTAACGGGCTCTGATCTTATACATCCGGATGATCTTTCCGCAGCTGTTGATCCAACGATAATCGCGAGGGAAGGAAAGGAAATAGAAAGTCCTCATTTCCGATTTAGACGAAAAGATGGCACTTACGTTTGGATAGAGGCATACTCTAATCCGATTTTTAATGATTCTGGCGAAGTGATCAAGGTTCATACTTTGAGTCGTGACATTTCGGAACGAAAAGCGACGGAGTTTCTGTTTCGAACTGCCCGTGAAAAAGCAGAGGAGGCTACAAAGGCAAAATCACAATTTCTATCTTCGATGAGTCATGAAATTCGTACGCCAATGAATGCAGTTATTGGCCTGACGAATATTTTGTTAGACAACGCGCCCCGGGAAGATCAGGCTGAGAAACTTCAGCTTCTGAAATTTTCTGGTGAAAATCTTTTGACAATTATCAATGATGTGCTCGACTTCAGCAAGATTGAAGCCGGTAAGCTTACGATCGAGTATGTCGCATTCGACTTGCACGAACTGCTAGACAATATCCATAAACTTAACGGTAAAAAGGCTGATGACAAAGGCATAGCATTCAAGCTGGCCATCGAAAGGGGAGTGCCTGGCCATGTCACGGGAGACCCTGTTCGTATTAACCAGGTGATCACAAACATTGTCAGTAATGCGATTAAGTTTACTGAAAACGGTAGTGTTGAGATTCGTGTTGGATCGGAGTCATCATCATCATCTGCATCCAAAGTTTGGTTTACCATTACAGACACTGGAATTGGAATCGAGCAGGAAAAGATCGATATGATCTTTGAGAGTTTTTCGCAGGCCAATGCAGACACGACGCGCAAGTACGGTGGTACAGGATTAGGATTATCAATTACGAAAGAGCTTGTCAAATTAATGGACGGCGAATTGATTGTTACCAGTGAGCCTGGAACAGGTTCCGTATTTGCGTTCTACCTTGTCCTCGCCCATTCTGACGCACGCCCTGAGGAAGACATGATAACAACCTATAAGGGGGATGTTTTGCCGATCAAGGCAAAAGTGCTTCTTGTGGAAGATAATCAGGTCAATCAGTATGTCGCAAAAAATTATCTCGATCGTTGGGGGCTGGCAGTTGATTTTGCCAGCGATGGATTAAAGGCTGTAGAGATGATTAAAGACAAGTCTTATCATATTGTATTGATGGATCTTCAAATGCCAAAGATGGATGGTTATACAGCTGCGAAAACCATTCGATCCATGGCGGATAGTTATTTTAAGGAAATACCTATTATTGCTTTGACGGCCGAGGCGATGGTGGAGATCAAACAGAAAGCGTTTGATCATGGAATGAATGGTTACGTTACTAAACCTTTTAATGCAGAAGAGTTACACAATGTCGTATTCAAATTTATTCGCGAGTTTATCAAAGGTGAGGTCCAGCAACCTGAATGGTCAAAGAATTTTGATCTGTTTACAAACGGTGATGAGAATTTCAAGAAGGGACTTTCGAAACTATTCCTGGTTAACATAGAAGAGCTTAGCGGTATTGTTTCAGGGTTGAAGGAACCAGGTCAGTTGCCATTGTTTTCAGACGCCGTTCATAAGGCAAAAACCACCCTTACGGTACTCAATGACAAGACCCTAAACGATGTTACTGAGCAGATTCGTATTGCGTTAAAAAATGATGACACTGTTAGCCTTTCAGGACTGATTGGGCGATTCACATCAGCCAGTGAACGGCTGGCGAATGGATTGAATAACTTGTGATTGCGACAATGATTAATTTAGAACTGACAAGTCGCTGTTATTAAAAA
>JBDSKX010000094.1:0-4313 GCA_039916665.1 Chryseolinea sp.
TGTGCTCGAGACCATTCAAAAGTCAGCAGAGGTTTATGAATGGTTTATAAATGAATGGGTAAGATTAATTGCTGTCGATCCTGAAACCAGAGAAATGTACCTCTTTGGAGATGGACAGTTTAAGCCGTACAAAACTCTTGCGGAAACAGTGGGTTCAATCACCGACGTAATGCCTTTGATCGAAAAAACGCAAGAGAATTTACCCATCTACCAACTCGTCTAAGTACGAACCATGGAACAAATACTGCAATTTTTTATCCTGGCACCAATCGTAGGGTTTGCACTGAGTCTGTTGATTCCTGGCAGGAAGGAGACAGCCATATCAATAATAGCATTTGGAGCTGTTGGCGCGCATCTTGCCGTAGCGTGGGGTTTTCTAATATATTGGTTCGTTAAAGGTATGCCGATCCTTAACCTCAAGGAAATCGTGTTATACAGGGCTGCCGAATATGAGTTCTTTGTTGATTTCTACTTTGATGAAATTACCGCGACTTACCTGTTCGTGGGCTCGTTCCTGACTTTTCTGGTTACAGTCTATAGCAGATACTACCTGCACCGCGAAAACGGATACAAAAGATTTTTCAATACAATACTATTCTTTTACATCGGCTATAATCTCGTGATCTTCTCTGGAAACCTCGAGACCCTTTTTATCGGATGGGAAATTTTAGGCATGTCTTCATTCTTGCTGATCGCATTCTACCGCGAGCGCTACTTGCCAGTGAAAAATGCTGTAAAAGTGTTTTCTATCTATCGTATCGGTGATGTGGGACTTATTTTAGCAATGTGGCTAAGTCACCACCTCTGGCATGCGAACATTACGTTCATGAAACTGAATGACTATAACCTTGTCCACGAACAATTGCAAACGCACTCCTGGGTTGGTGTATTTATTTCATTGATGCTTCTTGTTACTGCCGCTGCGAAGTCGGCACAGTTGCCATTCAGTTCATGGCTTCCTCGTGCTATGGAAGGACCAACGCCATCAAGCGCAATTTTCTATGGATCATTGTCTGTTCACCTCGGGATATTCATTCTTTTGAGAACCTATACTTTCTGGGAGCATCAGTTGTCAGTCAGAATTATCATTGGCGTGCTGGGCTTAGCGACTTCGATCGTAACGACTGGTATTGCGCGCGTTCAGTCCAATGTGAAAAGTCAGATCGCGTATGCATCGATTGCCCAGATTGGGTTGATGTTTATTGAGGTCGCTCTGGGACTCGAAATCCTGGCGATGTTCCACTTTGCTGGAAATGCTTTTCTCCGGACGTATCAGTTGTTGGTATCGCCTTCGGTTGTCACTTATCTGATCAGAGAGCAATTCTATAATTACAAACCCCGCAAGGATACATTGGAAGATTCTTTCTCGAAACGTGTCCAATACTCTTTCTACATGCTTTGCATTAAAGAATTCAATCTGGATTCGTTTATGTATCGGTTTCTCTGGAACCCGCTGAAATGGGCGGGCAAGAAATTCGACTTTCTTACCGTTAACCTCGTGTTGATCATCTTTATTCCACTGTACTTTGCCGGTCTTTATCTCGCGTATCACAAGGAGATCATCACTCCCGATGTTCAGAATTGGCTGCCCATTGTTTTTTCTTTGATAGGATTGCTGATGATCCTGAAATCGTTTTCCGAACGCAAACAGGCGCAGCTGGCATGGTTATTAATTATTATGAATCATTTTTGGGTCGCACTTGCGATTTCTTTCAATGAAAAATTTACCTTTGACCAGGTACATCTTTATCTGAGTGGTATTTCGCTTGCGGGTATACTTGGATTTCTTTGTCTTCGATGGCTAGCCTCCCGTGAGGGCGGTATAGACCTGGATCAATTCCACGGACACTCCTACAAACACCCTGGAATGGCATTCATTTTCTTACTCTGCTGTCTGGCGGCGTCGGGATTTCCCATTACGCCTACTTTCATCGGAGAAGACTTGATGTTTACCCATATTCACGAAGATCAGGCTTTGTTCGCCTTTTTCGTTTCGCTGAGTTTTATAATCGATGGAATTGCAATCATGAGAATTTATGCCAGGGTTTTCCTTGGGCCTCATGTAAAGTCACAATACGATATGGCGTACAGGTCTTCATAAAGAAACTTTCCGGTTTGCGGGGAACGGGCGATGATGTGGGTTATTGTCTGTTTCCTGCGGGCTGGATTGAATTTGTTCAGCCCCTCCATTCTCGAACTTTACTGAATACAACGCTGTGGCTATTGGCCTGATTTGTTTAAAAAATACTGTATAGCCAACGCGTATCCCTCCATCCCAAAGCCAGTCATCATACCAACACATTTAGATGTAATCAGACTCGTATGCCTGAACTCTTCGCGCGCATGAATATTTGAGATATGAACCTCAACAGCCGGCGTTTTTATTCCACCAATGGCATCGTGGATAGCAACGGATGTATGCGTGTATGCGCCAGCATTGATCACAATACCATCAAATGAAAACCCGATTTCATGGAGTTTGTTGATGATCTCCCCTTCGACGTTTGATTGATAGTAGTGAAGTTCAACACCCGTGAATCTTTTTTTAAGCGTGGCGAAAAAATCATCGAAAGACTGATCACCGTAAATCGACGTTTCACGCTTACCAAGCAGATTGAGATTTGGGCCGTTGATGATCTGGATCTTCATAAAGGGTGACTATTCATAAGGGTAGACAACCGTTAAAGTTAGGGGGCCAGTTGCGAATAAAAAATTCTTTCTCGTAATATTAGACCGTGAACTGGGAAATGTACAGCAAGCATTTTGGTCATTATCTCAGGTTGGAACGTTCCCTTTCTGAGAATTCCATTGAGGCATACTTGCATGACGTGCAACTGCTCAGACAGTTTATGGAAGCCAATCATCCGCAACAGTCACCGCTCCATGTTACGACCAAAGAGCTGCAGACTTTTCTTCAGTATCTGAATGAGTTAGGAATGAGTGCTCACAGTCAGGCACGAATACTTTCAGGATTAAAGGCTTTTTACAAATACTTATTGGCGGAGGAACTGATTGAAAGGGATCCTGTTTTCTTGCTGGAAGGACCCAGGCTTGGTCGTAAACTTCCCGATACCTTAAGTTTTAATGAGATAGAAAAGCTGTTGGATGCGATTGATTTATCGAAACCCGAAGGCGCCCGAAACAGGGCGATCATTGAAGTGTTGTACAGTTCTGGTCTTCGGGTTAGTGAATTGGTGGAGCTTAAAATCAGCAATGTTTATTTTGATATCGGGTTCTTGCGCGTGATTGGAAAAGGAAACAAAGAGAGACTTGTACCCATTGGTCGGGATGCGCTGAAGTATTTGTCGATTTACTACAAAGAAATTCGCGGAAAGGCACCTCATAAACCTGTGAAGAAGGGCTTTGAATCACATGTCTTTCTCAATCGAAACGGACAAAAGCTTACGAGGGTGATGATCTTTACCGTGATTAAAAATCTGGCCGGAGTTATCGGCATGAAAAAGACAATCAGTCCGCATACTTTCAGACACTCCTTCGCTACACATCTCATTGAAGGCGGCGCTGACCTGAGGGCTGTGCAGGAGATGTTGGGACATGAATCGATCACTACCACGGAGATCTATACGCATCTTGACAGAGATTATTTAAAGCAGGTGATTAAGGAGTTTCATCCAAGGTCATAATTCTTTCGTACCTTCCCACCATGATTACAAGACTAACCGCGATGTCCGCGTTCTTGTTGTCGGGCCTCTTATCGCAAGGGCAATCGATCAAGACGCATAGTGAAAAAGGAGTCGACCTTACTGTCTACGAGACCTTCACAGTGATGAAGGGAGAATTCATGACTACACCCGAATCCAAAAAGGTTTCGGAGCAAGCTCTGTTTCTATCCATTACGGCAGCTGTAAGGCGGGAAATGGAAGACCGTGGTTATAAATTCGTTGAAGATTCTTCGGCGCAACTCTGGATTGGATATGTTGCCGGATCTTATAATATGACAAATGCAGGTGTTAACGGACCGCTAGGGCAGACACCAGCCTCGAATGCTGCAGACATGAATCAGTCAAGAAGCTGGTCGCATACTTCACAGGACGGGATGCTCGTGTTGGACATCTCAGACTCGGCAAATAAAAAGGCTTTGTGGAAAGCCGAAGCTCAAGGTTTATCTTTGGATAACGGTGACTTCAAGCGCGTGATCGATGCGGCCATCTTCAAAGCGTATCGGAAATTTCCAAGTAGAATAAAAAAGAAAAAGAAGTAAGACTTCAATGTATTCGTTTCTTATCCGTCCCTTCCTTTTTCTCGTCGGTCCTGAGAAAATTCATCATTTTGTATTCGCATTACTACGGTTC
>JBDSKX010000095.1:0-10993 GCA_039916665.1 Chryseolinea sp.
CATCGATCGATTCAATATCTGAGGGATTGATACCCGCCAGCGGATTCCCTTCTGTTTGAGAACCTGTGTTTACTGTGATGTTCGATGTTTGAACGATAGGTACACCATCTATAACCCAAAGCGGTGAGTTAACACCTGCAGTTCCTACGCCACGAATACGCACATCGATAGGTGCGCCAGGATCGCCACTTCTATTGGCAATTTGAATACCGGCAACGCGGCCGCCAAGAAGTTGATCCGGACTGGTAATTGGTTTTGATCCAATGTCCACGTCTGATGCACGTAATCCGCCGACTGCACCTGTGAGGTCAGCTTTCCTTTGCGTACCATAACCTACCACGACAACTTCTTCCAGTGTCCTTAAATCTGCGATAAGCTTCTGATTGATAACGGTCTGGCTACCTACAATGATTTCAGTAGGAGTGTAACCAATAAAACTGAATACAAGTGTTGAATTGTCACTCGGAACATTAATCTGATAACTGCCATTGCTGTCAGCAGTTGTTCCAGCGTTGGTGCCTTTTACGATGATGTTTACGCCGGGAAGATTATCGCCCGTTTCTGAATCTGTCACAGTACCGCTGACTGTACGTTGCTGAGCCTGGGCCAGCGATGCATACATGAGCAACAACAGACAGAGCATTCTCTGAATGGTAGAGTAATTCATTGGCTTGTTTGGTTTTGGGGTTGACAAGAAAATTACTCTCTCAAGGTAACCAAAGAAGCATTTGGTTAATTTTTCACGATGACCTATTTACCCACAAAGACGCAATGCAAACGTTTCGGCAATATGGGGCAATCTGATGTTCAGTTTTGGACTGTTCGTGCAGTAATAATTAACGCACGGATTTAAAGACAGGTCTTCAACGTGCACCGTGTCAGTGCGTAATGGTCTCCAGTAAACTACGGTTTGTTGATAAACAGTCTGGGTTCGAGTATAATCTTGCGAAACTCTTCTTTTCGACCATCCTTCTTTCCATTAAGTATTTCAAGTAACATTTCGGTAGCACACTGCCCCTGTCGATAAGGAAACTGTTCGACCGATGCCAGTGGTGGATTCTCCATGTAATGACATAACTGAAGGTTGACAAAGCTTACAAAAGTTATCTCTTCGTTGATCTTTACATTCATCTTGCGGGCATACTGAATTGCATCCAACGCAACGTAGTCGTTAAACGCAATCACGGCAGTGGGTTTTGGTTTAAGTGTTAGCAACTTCTCCATCGCGCGATAGGTGGTTTCTGGGGAAAGATCTGAATAGACAACCAATTCAGGATTGAAGTCTATCTCTTGTTGTTTCAGTGCAAGCTGATATCCCAGCAATCGTTCCTTTGTTGCAAGAAGATCCTTTGGGCCATTGATAAATGCAATGCGCTTGTGATTTGATTTCACTAAGAATTGAATGGCGTCGCGTACGCCGGCTTCTAGTTGACATGTTACAGTGTGAGCATCTTCCCGTTCGGGAACCCTGTCAAAATACACTACTGGAATATCGTACTTCTTTAACATATCGAAGTGATCAAATTGTTTTGTATTCTTCGCTATTGACACCAGGATACCGTCGACACGATGATTCTTCATTGCTTCAACAATTTTCTTTTCACGCTCAGTACTATCATGCGATTGACCCATCAATACATTGTAATTGTGTTCGCTTGCATAATCTTCAATACCACTGATCGCTTCTGAAAAAAATGCTTCCGATAAATGTGGCAGAATAACGCCCAGGGTAAGAGTTCTTCCCGATTGTAAAAATAGTGCAGTCTGGTTGGGCTCGTATCCGAGTTCTTCGGCAACATCTTTTACGCGTTTCGTTGTAGCTTCGCTGATATCGGCACTGCTATGCAAAGCGCGCGACACCGTCGACACGGACAAGTTCAGCATCTTCGCAATTTCTTTGATCGTCGGAGCATTCCGCTTCATAGTGGGTTATTCGGGTGCTATTGCGTGATTGAGACCAAAACTTTGCAGGCCAACCGAGGGCTTACATTATTTCATTAATTCATATTGACATACTACTTCATAAGGTACACTTTCAAAGTCAATATTTGCTTTTCAAGACTACTGAATGGTGACCAACCTTTCTGGATTCAAGCGTTATTTTGTCCCCCGTGTCTGCATAGGATGCTGTTAGAACGTAAACCCCTTTTGCGGTACCGGTCGGTTTCTCTCTGGTCCGAAACGTACCTTCAACTCCACGTATATGATCCTGGTTCGGATCTGCACCATTCTTGAGGATCCAACGCACAATCTGTTGAACGCGATCGGGTTTCAAATCAGGATGAGGCGGCATTTGAGTATCACCCCAAATTCCGGTTGTGCCCTTAATAACTTTGTCAGTCAATGAAAGAACAGATGCTTCTGTATTGGAATATTTTTTTGAGATCGATTCGAATGACGGGCCGATCAACTTGCTTTTCATCTGATGACAATTGAAACAAGTCGTCGCACTCATTTGCAACAATACATCCTGGTACACGCGGGATTCAACACGCAGGTAGTTTCTTAATTGGGAGGAGTCTGGTAAATATCGTATGCTCATGAGAACTTGCTCAATGGGAATTTCATCGTAAGCTGAATTCCCGTCCTCGTGATCAACCACGGTGATTGAATAAGGAACGATTGAGTTCCACTCGAATTTTCCGTACGTGGCAGGACGCGTGATCGTCACCATCGGGGTATTGTTCTCGATGGCACTGGCGATTGGATCATTGGTAGGCAACCATGAGAGCAACAGCACAACGGCCCCTCTATACAAAACATGCTTAGACGACATTTACTAAGTTGAATTAAGCTTTGTCAATCTCTTCTGCGACGCGATTTGCTGATCTTGTGGCCGCTTCAGTCCCCCAGTTGAGATTATCAGCATAAGCACCAGCGAAATGGATGCGTCCTAATGGTTTCATCAGCAAAGGCCAATACTTATGAAGTTCGCCGATAGGGAAGGGCAAGCGTTCACATGTGGGCGAGAAAGTTTCTTTTGTCCAGTCGCGGCTTACAGCTTGCTCAATAGTATCCTTGGTTTTCCCCGGATACAATTCACGGAATGCAGCTAAGGCGCGCTGAGGTGATACGCCGCCGGGACCTGTACCGAGGATGATAACACGATGGGTATCCACCTCATCAGCAGATTGCCATACTTCACCAAGGTCAGGATGATTCAAATCCATGTTAATACTAAGCTTGTCTTCAAGCCAGAATTTTGAGCTGGCCTGGAACACGAAACGTTGATAGGAATCATAAACAAGATTGTCGGCGATGAATTGTCTTTCAGCTGGAAGTGCTGGTTCTAATGGAATGTTTTTGAACGCAGGCAGCGGAATGCAGTTAACGTAGTAGTCAGCAGTCATTTCTTTTTTTTCACTATGCTGTTTATATGAAACAGTAACGCCTTTGTCTGTGTGTTTTATTGAAGTGATTGGTGTATTCAACCAGACTCTTGATCCGAGTCTTTTTGCGAAAGCATTGGGCAGCATTTGATTACCATCTTTCAATCTGAAAACTTCCACCGGGAAAATAGGGACCCCGCGTAGTTTGAGAATGGCTTTATTCCACAGATTGAATAGCGCTGAAACCTTTGTTCCGCCGAGGAATTCAAGTGCTGTCTTAGACGCTCCATCTTTCTTAAAGATGTCTGACATCGGAATTTTATCCCAGTCATCATAGCCAATCCCGAATGGCTGATACTCGTCTTTGAATTTGTCGAGATAGGGATTTATATACAGTGATTCCAGATCCCACCACGGATTGGCGGAGAGGTATTTTACTTCTTTATCATTGAAACCAAATTGTGTTAACGTCGCAGGATCTTTTAATTCAGTCTCCGTATAAAACTTGCCATTGATTCTTCTGAGGATGTTCTTGCGCCGCGGGTAGGGTAGTGCGGTAAGATTAAACTCTTTGATGTATCCCCAATACTTGTCATAGCCTGGCTTCGTGATATGTTCCTGACCAAAATCTCCATACAAGCCATCAGAAAGTCCATCGTGGACTGTGAATACATGTCCTCCGTGCCTTGGCGAAGCTTCGAGGACGACAACTTCGTGACCTTTCCTCATCAGTTCATAAGCGCAACACATTCCGCCCATCCCTGCTCCACCGACAATAATTTTCTTGGGAGCTGCAGCTTTCTTAAACGACTGCTGATTTTCTGATTGTGCTTTTGCTGTTGCCGGATCGACTTTGAGGATCGATGCACCAACGCCGGCCATGACTGTGTTCTTGATAAAATCTCTGCGTTTAAAGTTGCTCATGGTGTTTGTGGGTTTAAGAAGGGCTCGGGTAATGATCATAAGGTATAAAAAAAAATCAATCACCTCTCTAAAAAAGGATAGCAGCAATTATTGAAACGTTATCCACAAAAATGGAAGGCGAAACGTTTGCATGAAAATATTGATACAATAAAACTCCGAAGCGTATTCAGCAGATGACTAAAACTGATCAAAGAGGTCTAATCTTGTGCGGAGAATTCATACGCTATCCTCCATCTTGTTGCCTGACCTGGTGCTACACTGATATGAATGTATGGCTCAGGACACAACGTTGAAGGAGCAGACCAGTAAACGAATTTCACAATGGGTCGATCACCAATGATCCTGACAACGGTTTTAGTCTTGGTATTTTCCACTCGTAGATCGTAGTCGTTTGCTGATTCACCATAACCTGACAGCGGAGAGATAGCAAAGTATTCGCCTTTGTTAATTTGATCCTTGTAAACAATCTTATTTCCTTCTATCGCGGCAGCGGCGGGTTTACCCTTTAGTTCTCCAGTTGGCGTAAATGGAAATTTTACGACGAAGTCTGGCCCGGTGGGTTGTTGGTCCATAACGAAGAAGTTATGATTGAACACATTGGTTTCAATAGCATCACTTCCATTATTTTTCAATGTATGTTCAATGATCAGTTCAGGTTTCCCTTCAGTCAGGGTTAAAGTTTTCGTGTAGAGGTACTGGTACTTTCCGTTTTTGAAATCGTGAGTATAATGTACGCTGTGTTGTTTTTTACTTGTTCTCCATTTGCCACCATTTAGCAATTTGTAAGTCTTTGAGAATGTATATTTTTCTTCTTCCGGTTTCTCCAATAGTCCGACACCGATCTTAAGGAAACTTTCACCGGTCTTTGCGCTGTCGTAGCCGATAGGATCAAAAGCATCAACAGGGCCCATGATGGCATCGTGTAACGTTGGTTCATAGTGATCAAACCACTTTCCGAAGTAATGATGATTTTTGTAAGTGAGATCGTAGACGACGCCTGCCCAGTCGAAGCGTGTACCGCGATAGTAGCCGTGATCGGCATCAGGGAGATATAGTTTTGCAGTGATAAGGCCATTGGTAATTTTGGTCTCCGGTGGTTTAGTGTCCACTGCTGAGCCAAGGGCGAATAGGGTAAAGAAGAGAAACGTTCGCGCAGGTTTGTTCATAAGTGTGTGATCAGACTATTATTCCTGGCCTAAGCTCGTGACAATATATACTTCATGCAATGACTTTATTTCAAATGGTTTCTTTTTGGCTCGTTGAGTATGGTAACATTTGGTTTGTTACAATTCAGCATTCGTAAAGGTTACTGAGGGGAACCAGATCTTCATCAGAGACGCAACAATAGGAATCAGGCGGAACGAGTGCATGGGGAGGAGCGGGAGCGCAGAAACAGTGCACACATGTGCGATGATTGAACGACGTCTGGTATTGGTAATTAAAAGGACTGCCATATATTTCTCCATTCGTCATAATTCATGCCTTGTGCCAATCCAATTGGTTAATGTTCGATTTTAATAGCAGCTGGTTAATGACTGACATTAAATAATAGTGAGAGATTTCGCGAAGAGAAATACATTAATTATTTCGACTCAAACTCAAATCGATCTCCAGCTTGCGTCGCAAACACATAGCCATTTTCGCCATGTTTCGAAGTACCAATTACGCTTCCATTCTTATACACTTTGATTGGCTTCGCCGTGGTGATCTTGCATTCTCCACCAAGTCGGGAATGTATTTTACCTTTTAATGCGGTCCCATTTCTCCATTCCAGATCAACTATAAAGCCACCTCTTGTGCAAATACCCCTGACGTTGCCAGTAGGGAAAACACCGGGAAGGGCAGGAAGGAGTTTGATCTCGCCGCCTGATGATTGGACCAGCATCTCCATCATCACAGCCGTAGCACAACCATTTCCATTCATGATGACATCCTTTCCGTCAGAATTGAAAAAATTCGGAAACAATCCATAGTTGTTCACAGAGGAACCACTGTTCGGATCGACGTATCGAAGTTGTTCCTTCCATTCGTTCCAGGCGCTATCAGCTTCACCAAGTCTCGCCCAACAAGCCGCTTTCCATGAAAAACCCCAGGTGCAGTTTGTCTTTGTCCGCATTGATAATGCAACCTTTGCGCTATTGGTAAGTGTGCCGGTTTTATCGAACAAGACTTCACTGCCAGGAAATACTGGATACATGTGACTCAGATGCCGATGAGAGGGATCTGCCGGCTGCCTTTCCTCATTCCATTCAAGAAGCTGTCCATTCGATCCAACCTTGTAATCCGGCAACTTCAACAAGGCTGCTCGCAATTCAGCCACGAATGGCTTGTCGGTGTTTAAGACCTCGGCTACGGCTATGCAGTTTCTGAATAACTCTTTCATAAGTGCAAGATCACTGGTGCTGTTGATACTGATCTGGGCGGTATCTTTTTTGTTCGTGATGAATGTATTTTCCGGCGAAACCGATGGTACGGAAATCAATTTGCCATCAGTTCCGGTGATAAGCCAGTCAAGGCAGAATTCCGCCGCACCTTTCATTACCGGCCAGGCCTCATTTTTAAGAAATTCTTTGTCTCCTGTGAATAGATAGTGCTCAAACATATGCGCTGACAACCAGGGTCCCGACATATTCCACGTCGCCCAATGTGGATCCCCTTCTCCAAAATTGCCGACCGGATTTGAAGGTCGCCAGATATCTGTGTTGTGATGTGCGCACCAACCTTTCATTCCATAGTTGATGGAAGCTGTCTTTTCCCCATTCACCGACAAGTCCCGTATGAACTGAAGAAACGGCAAATGGAGTTCTGAAAGATTAGACGTTTCTACGGCGTAATAGAACATCTGCGCGTCGTGATCGATACACCAGTTTGAACTGTACTCTGGTCGAAGTCGCTCATTCCATATTCCCTTTAGATTCAACGGTTGCCCTTCTGGTCTTGAGCCAGCAATCAAAAGATATCTTCCATATTGAACGACGGTGGCGACGATCTCACGATCGGTGTAGGATTTCATTAACTTCAACCGCGCATCTGTAGGCAATTGTTTATTTGCGCTGACGCCAAGGTCAATAGACATTCGTCTGAACAATGACTGATAGTCTGCGATGTGTGATCGTTCGAGCGATGCATATTGTTTTTCTGCTGCTGCTTTGATGGATCCCTGTGCTAGCACGGAAGGATCTTTACCTTCAAGGCCGGGTGACTGATCATAGCCGTTGAAACTTGTCGCGGCAGAAATAAGTAGCGTCGCTTCGCCTGAACTCTCAACGACGATTTGATTGTTAACGATATTTATCTTACCTCCAGATTGTACAACCTTCAGGTCAACTTCGAAGTTCATACCCTCACCGTTCGGATCGTCGGCATACTTAATGGCATCATCGGTTTTGATCCTCCACAGATAAGCCGGCTCAACATGCTTTGGACATTTACCTGTGAGCGCAATGTGTCCTGCAGATATAGACTTAACAACATATCGCAGTTTACTCGATAGGCCTACACTAAAACTGATTGACTTATTACCTGATGAAGTATAGTGAATTATAAGAACATCATCGGGATGACTGGCAAATGACGTGCGCTTATACGTTGCGTTCCTATCTTTGAAAGATACTGATGACAATGCTTTGTCCAGATCGAGTTCTCTGCGATAGTCAACGGAGTCGTTAATTCGCGTATGTGTGACAATGACGTCCGCCATTGGCATGTAGGATTCTGTGTAGGGACCCTGCATGAACTTTGAAAGGCTGTCGGCTTTTTTATACTGTCCGTTCAATGCAGCTTCCCTGACGAGTGTCAAATATTTGCTGGCTTCAGGATTGTTCCCGTCTTTCGGACCGCCCGACCAAAGCGTTTGCTCATTCAATTGTATTTTATCAATCAGAACGCCACCATGGATCATTGCACCTAGTCGTCCGTTGCCGATGGGTAATGCTTCATTCCAGTTAATGGCAGGCTTAGCGTACCACATTTGAGTTGCATAAGTATGATCTGTCGAAGTTTGGGCGCGCGTCTGTAATGTTAGTTGTACAAGCAAAAAAATAGCAATCCCCAAAGGCGAGATGATCCGCCTGGAGGCAAAGAAAAGTATATTTGGGCAACTCCAGAGGAGAGTATTGAATGCCGATTTGTGGTAACTCATCTGATGTACCTGATTGTGTGACAGCTTCAAATTACCAAAGCATCTGAAGAATTCAAATGTTTAGGGGTCTTGAGTGCATGCCTTTCGGTTAAACCATCAAAAGGTCGAAAATCTACGTCCGATGTATTGAGTGATCGAAATCTGTGTTGAATGAATATAATTTAAACCATATTTGATATTGGCATCGAATTCAACACCATGAGAAATTTAGTAATGATTTGCGTTTTTGTTATCGGATTCTCTTCCCACGCTGAAGCGAAGAAAGTTGAGGGGAAAATTATTAGAAGGACGGGTACCGAGACCGTTATATTCAATGTACCCTTCAAGTTATTATCGAGCAGACCCGATATAGAAAGAATGCAGTATCGTATCAGGTACTACGATAAATTCGGTAAGAAGATGATATTGAAACCTGGCGAGGCAGAAGAGATTCAGTTTGCTTATAAGAATGAAGTCGTAAGGATGATCTCAATATCAAATGACCTTGGTCTCCAAGGAACGTTCTCCAGGAGTACTTTTGTGTTTCTACGTCTTGAAATTGACGGCCCGCTCCGCCTGTTTAAATATTATCAAACGAGTTCCAACAACACTGGTTATTATGGCGCAGGTATATCCACTGGTGGAGGTACCTATACAACTGAGAACTTGTATTTACAAAAGGAAGGCCAAAAGTTGAAGCGTCCGCGAACATTAAATTTCCGAAAGGATATGGCTGAGTACTTAAGCGACTGTCCGGCTTTGGTCGATAGAATAAGGGACAAGGATTTCAAGCGTAAGGATCTTGAATTTATTGTCATGTTTTATAACAAACAATGCCAGTGAGCGTGAGTGGTTGTTGTTCTAACAATGGGTCATAAAAAAGGCTGCCTTTGAAGGCAGCCTTTTATGTTCGGATGAAGATTTGCTACTTCAATCCATAGAGCTCTACATGCGCTTTCTCATCCTTTTGATTTGGAAGCGTTTTGTAGGTGAACTCTACTTTTTTAATTTCTGGTGAATCACCTTTGAGATCGATCTTTCTGGTTTCGGCACCTGCTTTCAATTCGTTCTTTACATCGAATTGTTCGCTCTTTCCATTTTCATAAAAGACCTGGAGACCGATGATGTTGATCGGAGCGTCCGTTACTTTAAGTAAAATAGATTTAAATTTGTCTTTGCCCATCACCGAGATGGACTGATTTTCCATTTTGAAATCGGCTTTTACTTCACCGATTTTATGCCATCCTGGTTTATCACTTAACATGATACTTGGCTTTTGTGCAAATCCAGCATTTGCGAAGGCCATTGACAGCACTACGAATGCAAGCATTATCTTTTTCATGGTTATAGAAATTTGATTCACGATGATGATATCTAACAACATGCCACAGGTGTCGGAGTGCCTTATTGTATGATTGAGGGGCTATTTGATGATTGATTACAGAATTACAAGAAGTTTATTCTACAGTGATGCGGTGCTGTCCAGTAAGATGTTCTACAGGTGGTATTATTTTGAATATAATAATAAATCACAAGTTAACAAATGTGAAACACGGAGTTTTTTGCAATAGCGCTTTTATTGGTTAACGATCGGAAGCAAAAGCGTTGTTCTCAGCACGTGCCATCTGGATACATGCGGAGGGCTGTGCGTGATTTGCGGTCACTGTTGTGGCTGGATGCCTCGTTTAAATGGGTATTTATGGCGACAGACTATAGTTTTATATAACACCGTGTGATAATAATTTTATTGCAAAGATTGCTGGTTTCAGCAAGTGCTTGTTGGGAAGACGTACTGAGGGATGTGCCTGTTTTGAAGTCACTATTGTGGTTGAGATGTCGTTCAAATAGGTCGATTGTAGAAACCGCCTGCGCGTAATTAGCGGTTGCAGAAATTCTAGTTGTGCACCTGCCAGGAATACTGCGTACATTGGGGTGGGAATAAACGCATCACCATGCTGCACAAAGACATTAGAGACATCCAGACTTGTATGCAACAATTCGATGCATCCATAGATTCCGCCCTGGAATCTATGAGGTCTAGCAAGAATAAAAACGGCTCCGCCGTCAACGAAGATATTAAAAGTGCTTTTCTAGTCATTGAATCCGCCATGCAGAAAGTTCTCTGGAAGAAAGAAGAGATTGAAAAAGCGAAGAAGGAGCTGCGCGTTTGATAAATCGGATACGTAACGCTTGAAATATTTAGTAGGGCTCGCTCTTCATCACGTCGGCACATTGTTGTGTCTGGTCTATAAAACGACTTCGTAGACAATTAATACCTGGACATTGACGTATTAGTACAAACCAAACTAATATGCTCCGATTAAAAGTATCTCTTTCGATTGTCATGATCTTTCTGGTAGCGGTAAGCTGCACCGACAATCTTCAATCAAATGATTCCTCATTGACCGATGCAAAAATCAGTCAGACGGCGCTTGACGTAGCGCAAACCTCCGGCCAATTGGCGAGTGGGACGAGCTTTGAAATTGTGGGTAGCAGCAGCGACAGCACTGCAGCAATTAATTGTCAACCCGGGCCCCATGGCCAGAAAGGAAATGGCAAGCATAACGGTATTCTCGATGGATTGAATTTGCTTGCTCCAACGGATGAACTACTCGCTATC
>JBDSKX010000096.1:0-8284 GCA_039916665.1 Chryseolinea sp.
TGACGTTAATGTCTGCAATTGCCGCAAAGGCAAACAACAGCAACGTGCTTATGGCTGTCCTGAGTTTCCCAATCATCATTGCCATTTTGCTCATGGCGATTCGCGTAACTAAAAACGTTTCCGACGGCCTGGAACGAAACACGAGCTTTGACGAATTACTCAACCTCTTCGCAATAAATTGTATTCTTACCGCCCTCGCTTACATCCTCTTCCCCTATATTTGGCGCAGCTAATGACGCCGCTGTCGACTAGACTCTGACACTGCTTTGGTCCATGAAAATCTGGCTTAAAATTATTGCGATCCTGTTACTCGTTTATGTCCACGTCGGTGGATTGCTCTTCGATGTGCCACATTTGAATATCCTGAACGAAACCATTAGAGCACTTTATTTTCACGTGCCTATGTGGTTTGGAATGATCTTCCTTTTTCTGATGTCAGTAATTTATTCGATTCGATATCTTAACAATCCAAATGTTGAATATGATCGCAAAGCCGTAGAATACGCAAATACAGGCATGGCATTTGGCGTGCTGGGGATGCTAACGGGGATGCTATGGGCTAATTATGCCTGGGGATCTCCCTGGAGTGGCGATCCAAAACAAAATGGCGCCGCAATCGCGATGCTGGTTTACCTCGCATACTTTGTTTTGAGAGGCTCTCTCGACAATCAGGAACAACGCGGAAGGCTAAGCGCCGTGTACAACATCTTTGCATTCGCAGCAATGATCCCATTGATATTTATCATCCCACGACTTTCAAGCTCCTTGCATCCTGGTAGCGGGGGCAATCCGGGATTTAATATGTATGATCTCGACAATAGAATGCGGATGATATTTTATCCAGCCATTATCAGCTGGATCCTGGTCGGCATCTGGATAACATCGCTTCGTGTACGCCTCAGGACAATTGAAGACAAAATTGCTGATTTAGAATATGGGAAGAATTAAATATCTGATGATGACAGTGGTGCTGTCTGTTTGGACATCACTCACCGTTTATGCGCAAAACCAGGTCGAAATGGCGGATACCATGCGGTCGAATGGCAAAATCTATGTCGTGGTGGGAATCGTTCTGATTGTGCTGGCCGGACTCATCTCTTATCTTTTTCTTCTCGACAAAAAGATCAAAAAATTGGAAAATCTGCTCTCTCGTAAGGAGCCGTCAACTAAATAGCCTCGACGCGTGTTGTTGAGGTTAAATTATTCCTGACTTTCTAACGTTTTGTGCCTAGTTTTGACACTTCAATTGGAGTTTCAGGAGCCTTTATTATGAAAAAATCACACATTCTGGTATTGGTTGTTATTGCCGCGGCTATCGCGATTATAGTATCCACAGCCGGCGATGCCAGCACATACGTAGATTTCGATCAGGCATTGACGCTGTCCACGTCTGGAAACAGCAACGAAATCCACGTCGTAGGGCAGCTTAAGAAAGATGCTCAGGGAAACATCATTGGCATTCATGAAGGGGATGATCGTGTTTCTTTCTCATTCATTATGGTTGACGACAAAGGCAAAGAACAGACGGTGCTCTATGATCAGCCAATGCCGGCTGATTTTACCCGCTCCGAGAAAGTAGTAGTGATCGGTAGCTATGATCATGATAGTTTTAAGGCAAGCAAGATTCTTCTGAAATGTCCGTCAAAGTATCAGGATGAGAAGAAGATAAACGTGTAAGAAATCGCTTTGTCACCCGCCTTGATCAAATAAATCTGATCGGGGTGGATTATTCATAAATCAGACCCAATGCATTATCTCGTCGGTGACCTAGGTCATCTTTTTGTAATCACGTCTTTCATCACTTCGTCTGTCGCCGCATTTTCATACTTCAAAGCCACTACAACCCAAGACCTTGATCGAAAAAAACAATGGCTGTTCAATGGCCGAATGGGGTTCCTGTTACACGTGGCCTCAGTTCTTGGAATCGGCGTGACGCTGTTCACTATCATTCTCAATCATTATTTCGAATATCATTACGCATACAACTACTCTGACCGAAAGCTTCCGGTATATTATCTGATTTCAACTTTCTGGAATGGACAGGAAGGCAGCTTTCTGTTATGGATACTTTGGCAAGCCATCCTTGGAACGATCGTAATCTTCACCAATAAGTTCTGGGAAGCACCAGTGATGACCACATTTTCGGCAGTTCAGGCATTTCTGGCGTCGATGATCCTGGGTGTAGTAATTCCAGGTTTGAATATAAAGATCGGCAGCTCTCCCTTTATTCTGCTGCGGGATGCTATGCCGGGTGCGCCAATCTTCTTAGCACAACCAGAATTCATTCCTAAAGACGGAAATGGATTAAATCCTCTGCTACAAAACTATTGGATGGTCATTCACCCACCGACTTTGTTCCTCGGCTTTGCAACCACTATCGTCCCGTTCTCTTACTGTATTGCAGGCCTTTGGTTAAAGAAATATCGCGATTGGGTGAGACCGGCGCTGCCGTGGGCATTGTTTAGCGGTGCCGTGTTGGGACTTGGTATTCTGATGGGAGGATATTGGGCATATGAAACGCTGAGCTTTGGCGGCTATTGGAACTGGGATCCGGTGGAAAACGCTGTCTATGTTCCGTGGTTAATTGAGATCGCAGCCATCCATACGATGATCACTTACAGAAACAGCGAGACGGCATTAAAGGCATCGATCATTCTGGTGATCACGGTGTTCATATTGATATTGTATCAAACATTTCTAACCCGTAGCGGAATATTGGGTGACGCATCGGTCCACTCCTTTACAGATCTCGGGTTGTCCGGGCAATTGCTTATTTATCTGTTGTTCTTCATGATCATAAGCATTGCGCTGGCAATATGGCGATGGAAAGAAATTCCATCGACGGAAAAAGAAGCGTCTGTGTACTCGAGGGAGTTCTGGATTTTCGTTGGAGCCCTCACGCTATGTCTTATGGGATTTCAGGTGTTGATCCCAACGTCTATACCCGTATGGAACAAAATTTTGTCTCTTATAAATGTGAGTGCCAACCTCGCTCCGCCAGCGGATCAGATAAAATTCTATTCGAAATTTCAGCTGTGGTTTGCTGTCGCCGTTGGTGTGCTGTCGGGAATAGGACAATTCTTCTGGTGGAAGAAAATCGACCCCACCACGTTGAGGAAAGAATTACTGCCTCCTGCGCTTATCTCACTCGTTGTGTTTGCAATCATCATCACACTCGGACAGGTATATTCCATAAAATATATCATCCTTACGCTTGCAGGTGTGTTTACGTTGACGACCAATGCAAAAATATTATTCTCCATACTGAGAACGAGTCCGGGCCTTTCGGGAGGAGCCGTTGCACACATTGGTGTGGGCATGATGCTGATCGGTATCATGTTCTCTTCGGGATATTCTAAAGTCGTATCCCTTAACAATACCGGTTTGCAGATCTCGAAAGAGTTCAGCAAGGAATTCAATCGCGATAATCTTTTCCTGATGATCAATGAGCCCAGAAGCATGTGGGGCTATGAGATTGAATATTTTGGTGAGCGGTTAGAACCAAGAAATCACGGTGGCTATATACGGAAGAGCGACGTGACCATCACGGGCGATAAAGACAAAGTTGTCGCTAAGGTTGATTTCAAAATAGGCGGCCAGGCTTACAAGGCCAACGACACGATTGACATACGCGGTGAGAACACGTTTTATGAAATACAACTTCGTCGTGGCAAAAATTCTTACACCCTTTTCCCAAGAGCACAGATCAATCCTGAAATGGGGGGATTGCTGGTGTCACCTGACATTTACAGAACGGTCTCTGCGGATCTTTATACGCACGTTTCATCCGTGATGAAGCCTGAAGAGGAAGCAGAATGGAGTGAAATTCAGGAGATGAAAGTCGGGAAAGGGCAGCAGTTTTTCGCGAACGACTATGTCGCCGTTCTTGAATCGGTAGATCGCATTTTCGCGGTAGAAGGTATTGAACTTACTGCCGAAGATGTTGCCGTGAAGGCGCGCATCCGGGTGCAGGGAGAACACGGCGATTATTTTGCTGAACCAATTTTTCTGATCAAGAACAAATTGATCGGCAGAATTCCCGATGACATTCAAGACCTCGGTGTTCGATTGGTGCTCATGAATATTCACCCTGAGACAAATGATTTTACTATCGGGATGAAACAACGCCAAAAAGACTGGGTTGTGATTAAGGCACTTGAAAAGCCATACATCAACGCGCTCTGGCTTGGCACATTAGTGCTTATGGCTGGCTTCGGCATCGCGATAACAAGACGGACCCGTGAGTTCCAGAAGATGAAGGAGAAGGGCTTGGAGTAGGGAATGAAACAATCGCTGGCGCAGGTGTGCCAGGCCAACCTATGCCCACCCTGTAGACAGAACAGCCTATCGAGAACGTCATCGAATCCATAAGTGATCATTGAGGTGAGAAAATTAATGTCGCAACGTCCGGTGCGCTTCTCTGGCTGTTGCTCTTTGTGAAAATCATCTTCCCGGCCCTGGGCTGGGCATTCCATTCATGTTGTGCCGCAACAATCCATAGCTTAATGCCTCACTCATCAGGGGCAGTCCCGGGTCAAAGCCTTGGATAGTTGTGCTTGAGTTGGGGGCGGCCTTGACGGAATCATTCTAAATAATCGGCCGCGGTCCATCGATGAAAGCATCGGCCATACACGGTGATGACGTTTACATGATTCTTTTTAGTTTTCCAGCTCCGAATTCCGCAACTCTTACCTATTTTCCGATTCCTAAACTTATTCAGTGCCCATGAAAAAACTCATTCATATTCTCGTATTGGTTTCGCTTTTCAATACGTGCCTCGGGCAGAAAACAAAAAAAGAAGTTATTGCCGCGATCGATTCAAAGAACGCCACATATTCGGATATCGCGAAAAAGATATGGGACTACGCAGAAGTCGGTTATAAAGAAGTGAAGAGCGCTGCTTTGCTTGAGGAGACTTTGGAACAAGCTGGGTTCAAGGTCGAGAAAGGAATTGCAGGTATTCCAACTGCATTCATGGCAACTTACGGTTCAGGTAAACCGGTCATTGCTATACTTGGTGAGTATGATGCACTTCCAGGAATATCCCAGGACGCTGTCCCTGAATTAAAACCCATTGCAGGAAAAACTTCGGGTCACGCTTGCGGACATAATCTCTTCGGCACAGCATCAGCCGCTGCTGCGATTGAAGTAAAGAATTGGATGATTGCCAATAAAAAAACGGGAACACTCCGGTTCTATGGCACTCCGGCCGAAGAAGGTGGGTCGGGTAAGGTTTATATGGTAAGAGAAGGGCTGTTTAATGACGTCGATATTGCTTTACACTGGCATCCCAATGCAGAAAATGCTGCTGAGTCTGGGAGTACATTGGCAAACAAAAATGGAAAGTTCAGATTTTATGGTGTAGCCTCGCACGCAGCCGCTTCACCCGAGCGCGGTCGATCATCGCTTGATGCCGTAGAGGCAATGGATGCAATGGTGAACATGATGCGCGAACATGTACCTCAGGAAACAAGAATACATTATGTAATAACCCGCGGAGGTGAAGCGCCAAATGTAGTTCCCGCGTTTGCCGAAGTGTATTACTACGTGCGTCATCCAAATCGCAACGAAGTCAAATCAATTTGGGAAAGAGTCGTGAAAGCTGCAGAAGGCGCGGCATTGGGCACGGAGACCAGAATGGAATATGAAGTAACGGGTGGGGTATATAACATGTTACCCAGCGAAGTACTCGGCAAGGTAATGGATAAGAATCTTCATGAAGTTGGGGGTTACACATATTCTCCTGAAGAACTCGTCTTCGCGAAAAAGATTGAAGCAACATTCATGAAACCTGTGAAGCTTGAAAGCACCAACGAGATCATTCCATTCTCTATCAGAAGCGGCATTGGCTCAACAGATGTTGGCGATGTTAGCTGGGTTGTTCCAACGGTAGGACTAGGCACAGCAACGTGGGTTCCGGGAACATCAGCGCACAGCTGGCAGGCAGTGGCTTCTGGCGCCACAACGATCGGTTACAAAGGGATGATGATGGCGGCTAAATCAATCGCATTAACGGCCATGGATCTGTTTGATTCTCCAGCCACGATTGCAGCGGCGTGGAAAGAATTAAAGACACGACGCGGAGAGAATTTCAAATATGAAGCCTTGGTGGGCGATCGGAAGCCCGCATTGAATTACAGAGACTGAATTCATTTGGGGATTTGTTGAATTGCCGACTGGGTGATTGGTTTTCACATCATTGCGACCAGCAGAAATTATCCAACATTTTTAGAATTTCAAAGGATGAAGCCTTGGCGTGAAATCAAAATCCCGCATTGAATTACAGAGACTGAATTCATTTGGGGATTTGTTGAATTTGTGATTGGGTGATTGGTTTTTACATCATTGCAACCAGCAGAAATTATCCAACATTTTTAGAATTCCACATATGAAGCCTTGGCGTGCAGTCAAAATCCCGCATTGAATTACAGACTGAATTCATTTGGGGATTTGTTGAATTGCTGATTTGGTGATTGGTCCTTATGTCTTCAAATTAATTTGCCCGAGGTAATGACAGGGTCGACGCGCATTATGAATCAATGTCGTTGACTAAGGCAATAGATGGAGTAAAACAGAAAATCGAAGTTCAAAGCGCCCTTATTCCTCCTCCTCCTCGCGAGACGCTACGCCGGACACAGTAATTAATAATTCATGATTCTCTAACCTTAGATCAGCTTCTCAATCAACTGATCGACGCTTACCCCATCAGCCTCAGCTTTGAAGTTACGAACGATGCGGTGGCGAAGAACCGGTTTTGCAATGGCCTGAACATCCTCAATGTCAGGTGAATACTTTCCATTCAACAAGGCGTTGCATTTTGCACCCAGCACGAGATACTGTGATGCACGAGGGCCAGCGCCCCACTCAAGATAATCTTTGGCAATTTGTGATGCCCCTTGAACACTCGGACGAGTTTTGTTTGCAAGTCCGACGGCATACTCGATTACATTATCAGCAACGGGTACGCGACGAACAAGGTGTTGATAATATGAAATCTCAGCACCACCGAGAATCTTGTCAACACTTTTTGTTTCATCAGACGTCGTGCTACGCACTACTTCCACTTCTTGTTTGAAGGTGGGGTAGTCAAGCATGATGTTGAACATAAAACGATCCAGCTGCGCTTCGGGAAGTGGATACGTTCCTTCTTGTTCTATAGGATTTTGTGTCGCGAGTACAAAGAAAGGTTGTGGCAATTCGTATCGCAGACCAGCGATCGTAACCGCATACTCCTGCATAGATTCAAGCAATGCTGCTTGAGTCTTGGGAGGCGTTCTGTTGATCTCGTCCGCAAGCAGGATGTTTGCGAATACAGGACCTTTTACAAATTTGAAGTTGCGCTCTTTGTCCATCGTCTCTGCCCCAACAATGTCCGACGGCATCAAGTCAGGTGTAAATTGTATGCGCTTGAATTCAAGATCCAACGCAGTGGCTATCGTCTGGACGAGCAATGTTTTAGCAAGTCCTGGAACACCCACTAACAGCGAGTGACCCTTGCAGAACAAACCAGTCAATACTTGCCTGACGACCTCTTCCTGGCCAATAACAACCTTAGAGATTTCAGTTTTCAGTTTTGTATAGGCTCCTGCCAGCGCATTGGCGGCATCCACGTCGGAAGAAAAATTCGTCATCGTCACTCGTCTAGTAATCCACAATTGTTAAAGTTGGGGTCGATATTAATAAACACATCCGACCGCGCTTTTGTAAACCATTTCTGAAGGATCTTATCCTTCTTCTCGTTTAATGTTGCGCCTTGTATTTTGGTCCAGTCCTGCTCTAGCGAAGCCTGGTGTGGTGAAATCCTGGACTTGTAAAATAGAATTCTCACAGCATCTTTGCCGTCATCAGTCCGGTAAGTGATCGGCTTTGATACCTCCCCAAGCTTCATTGAATCAAGCTTGAAAAAGATAATTGGATCGAGTTCATCAACAGTAAGTCTCGTACCACCGTCTTTATCACTGAAGAAACCTCCGTTACCTTTCGTCGGTACATCATCGGAGAGGTCTTTGGCTGCAGCCTGAAAAGTCATACTGTCTCTCATGACCATGGTTCTGATGCTGTCAAGGAACTTGGTTGCATTTAAAAGATCAGCGGGCGAAGGCTTAGGCGACACTAAAATGTGTCTCGAATTATACTCATTACCGCGCCGCTCAATCAACTGCATAATGTGAACCCCAAAGGCAGATTTAAATGGCATAGATATTTCTCCGGGCTTTAACTTAAATGCCTGTGCCTCATACTCCGGCACCATTCGACCGCGCGCTGACCAGCCCATTTCACCTTT
>JBDSKX010000097.1:0-45837 GCA_039916665.1 Chryseolinea sp.
GGTTTAAAAAAATGCATCATCCTAACCCCAGGTAGCCCGACTTTCGTCGAGGGCGACCTGGGGCTACCATATATTGCCCCTTTCAGGGCAACTTAACGTCGACTGATACTGGAAATATTTTGATCAGGAAAATTGGAGGTGGAATCAAATGTGTCTGGAAATTTGGCGCAGTGAAAGGCCAACCCCTACAGGGTTTCAAAAAATGCATCATCCTAACCCCAGGTAGCCCGACTTTCGTCGAGGGCGACCTGGGGCTACCATGTATCGCCCTTTCAGGGCAACTTAACGTCGACTGATACTGGAAATATTTTGATCAGGAAAATTGGAGGTGGAATCAAATGTGTCTGGAAATTTGGCGCGCGGCGAAAGGCCAACCCTACAGGGTTTCAAAAAATGCATCATTCGAACCCCAGGTAGCCCCGACTTCGTCGAGGGCGACCTGGCGCTAGCATGTGTTGCCCTTTCAGGTCAACTTATCTAATACTATCCTTGATGAAAGCTCTACAGATATTCGTGAACTAAATGACATTGTGCGACGGTATCAGTAGTCGCTTCTCGCAGACCTGCTCGGCCATATCCCTCAAATTCAACCTAGCTTGACAAAGTAGGACTAGGTACTGTTGACACAAGATGATTATTGCGGAATACCCGGTTAACACATACAGCTCGCTCAATTAAAGAAACGTTCGCAGGAATTCAGCGGGGATACTAGACATTAATACACATTTGGACTAGAGGCTTAATAGCTTTGTTCTTAACTCTTCATATGACGACTCCACCTCGAGGTAGACCGGCGCGTCATTTATACTCTGATAAATAAGTTCGACAAAACATTTGACACGGCTTTGAGGACTTGGGTATACTCGTCCGATTGATGCGACGTTGATTAATTCTGTTTTTGACTCCTGGTCATCGGATGAAGTAGTCAGTTCTATAAACTTTGTCATGGACATTTTGTAAAATGAGGTCAAATATACTCAGCCAAGTCGGAACGTGCGACGTGTCGCGAATCCGAAATGTGCATGGTAAAATGCCGCTGGCACAAACTCGACCCTGGAGAACGACTGCTTAGCAGGAAATGCCGCAGGTCGCAGTGTGGAGTACCATTTACAGTTCTTTCAGAGTCAAATTTCCAGTTAAATTGAAGTAATTCGTGATGTAGACCAGGAATCGCGAATGGATAATCTTACTTTTTTCTTCCTCATCATTCAGGCCGTTGCAGCACCATATACAACAAGCAACTTTTCATCTGAGTCACCTGCTGCTGATAATTATGTTTTGGTAAATAATGTTGTCAGTAAAAACACTCCTCATGCCGAAATAGATTCCACGGCGTTCCTGTACAAGGCAATTGGTCTCGCGAAATACGACCTGTCACTCGAAGTATTTACGTACGCGTTGACAGGATATCATAAACTTGATCAGCAAGGCAGACTTGGTAATAAAAAAATTCTTTCCATCATTGATTTCACAAAGTCCAGTTCGAAGAAGAGATTTTACACGATTGATCTGGCAAACTTCAAGCTCATATTTCACACTTATGTTAGCCACGGCAAAAATACAGGTGAAGACAAGGCAACGTCGTTTTCAAATGTCATGCACTCTAACCAAAGTAGCCTTGGCTTTTATGTAACAGCAGAAACGTACATAGGAAGCAAAGGCTACAGCCTGAAGCTTGATGGCATGGAAAGAGGATACAATGACCTGATGCGCGAACGGGCTGTTGTGATGCACAATGCTGATTACGTCAGTGAATCATGGATAAGAAAATATGGGCGTCTCGGACGAAGCCAGGGATGTCCGGCGCTTCCTCAGGAGATTGGAAAAAAAATAATTGATACTGTTAAAGACGGCACGGTGATCTTCGGCTACTTCGATGATCATCGGTATCTGGCCGCTTCCCCCTATCTGGCAAATGACAACTTCGTGGCAAAAGCTACGCGCGAAAGACTTCAACCAGCAAGCTTCTGAGCGCTACAGATAAACTCCTCGTTAATTCCCGATCGACGCGGTAGCAGCAATTCTCGCAGGTTTTAACTGCTTTAATTGCGCCTTATCATGGCCATAGATATCCTCCCTGAAGTTTATCACGCCATTATCATCAACCCACGCGGTACAATACTCTATGAAAACCTGATAATGCTTCTTTAAATGAATTGTGGACGGTGTGGTCTCATTCATCGCCTTAACAATACGTTCAGGTGTCCATCCCTTTTGATCTCTTAGCAAGTATTCAGCAAACTTTGCCGGCTCATCCAGTCGAACGCAACCGTGACTTAAAGCACGATAATCCTTTGCAAATAACTTGTGATTGGGTGTGTCGTGAAGATAAACGCTCATGTTGTTCGGCATCATGAATTTTACTGAACCCAACGAATTATCAGTTCCTGGGTTTTGGATTACCCGATACTGATAAGGATTGATGTTGGAATCACTCCAGTATTCTGCGATTGGGTCAATCTCCTCGTCGTTCTTAAAGAACAGAAAATTCTTTTTTGAATAGTACAGGGAATCCTTTCGCAAATTCGGAATGATCTCTTCCTTAATAATGCTTGTCGGCACAGTCCATGTTGGGCTGAATACAATGTGTTCGAGTTCGTCTGCGAATATCGGCGTTGGTTTGTTTGATGCACCAACAATTACCTTCATTTCCAAGGTCTGCTTTTGATCGTCAAAGACTCTGAGTTTATATTCCGGAACGTTGATGCTTATATAGTTGGCAACACCGTGGTTATCTGGTAGCCACCTCATGCGTTCCATGTTGAGTGCTATTACCTCGGCTTTATCACGAAAAGACTGATTCATGAATCTCAGCGTTTTTTCACCGATGACGCCATCTGATTGAAGGCCGTGTCTGGATTGAAATGACTTCACACCTTCAACCAGGGCGGGATCGTAGGATAATGAATCTGCCACCCCTGATACAGAGTCAAATGGCATTGCATACACTTTCATATCCGCCAAAGACATTTTCTTCCTGATCAACGGTATGGCTGCATTTCGTTCTCCGGGCTTAATACCAGCCTTTACGGAAATTGCCGGAAGATTCGCAGGTGATTGGCTTTCAAGCTGACGATAATATGCGAGTGCAGATTGTAATCTCACATATTGTTCACCATGCGGTTGAATGGCTATGATCGCATCGATTAGTTGGTCTGGGATCGCCGCTGTTAATACAAGGTTTACATCGGCAGACGAATATTCCTTTATGGTGCGCTTCCAGACATTCTTTCCATTGGCTGCGCTTCTAATTCTCCCTTCTGCAAGGTGGGTAGTGAACAAGAAAAACATCTCGGAAAAATGGAGGTCGAGGTCGGTGATTACTTTATTATTGTTTTGAATACCGTTTTCGGGTTGGTATACAGTACGAAGTTTTGCAGCCATACCATCAACATCGTAATCCTCCGGATCAAGACCGTACGCTGCAGCATTCTTCATGGCGTCAAAAGCGGCGTAATACAGTGCGGATGGAGAATTGTCGTATAGCCACTTCGTGTTGAAAGCGTTGAGTCTATAAAACCTCACGACTTTCTCTTTTACGCTCGAATTAAAATAAGGGTCGACAATAGAGGGTTCAACCAGTTTTTGAATATCTGTCGATGCAGTGTCAATTAGCAACGGGTGGGATACTACAATCGGGGTTTGGCTCTTTGTTGAATCGTGGCTGGCTTTGCTTATGCCAGTTGATATCATCTTCTTTGAGCAGGATGTGAAAACAGCAGTGGCAACAACTGCCAATAATAGAATTCCAGTCAGGTTAGGCTCGGGCTTTCTCATAATCAACGCTTCAATCGGTTCTCCCGTTTACTAGAAAAAAATGTACCAGATCCATTTATATAGAGGCACCAAAAAAACGTCTCAATTCCTTCAATTTTGGAGCATTTTTCTTTAATGTACGCGTGGCGCTTCAATTCGTTCCTAACGCGGGAAATTGCCGGCCCACAAGTGATGATATCTCTAACCCTTCCGTGGTAACCAGCCTTCATCATCTATAATTTTCACGCCCCTCAATAACGCGTATAACCATAAAAGGTTGGATGATCGTTATGCAAACGTTGGATGAAAATGATCGATGTGAAAGTGGTTTGAAGTGCCAATAATCGATCAACTCTGATCAATTCCAGAGCGAATTTTAGCGCAATCGTTATTTACGATTTTAATAACGCTTTCCTTACAACTACGCAACCGCGCTCTAGCCTACCCGTATATTTGCTCAAGAAACAATAACAATGAAATATCTTAATATGAAAACAAAGTCAATTTTTTTCGCAGCGATACTGGTAGCCGGAGTTGCTGTAGGTGCAATTGCAAAGGAAGTTCCCTCAGAAGCTGGAATGGCTGTAGTATCTGTGAAAGGATCTGAAATAATTAAAGTGATCTACAAAGGAATCTCTGCAGGCAAAGTAAAAGTGAATGTATACAATGCTGCTTCTAAAGTAGTATTCTCGGAAAGCAGAAACACAGTAGAAGGTTTCATCCTTCCATTGAACTTCACCGGTCTTGAAGCTGGTCAATATACAGTTGAGATCGTTGATGCTGTCGGTGCAAAATCAGAAAAGATCGAATATCAGCCTACGGTATCTACAACTAATATTCACGTTGTAAAATTGAACCAAGCTGGAAAGTTCCTTCTTTCAGTAGCAAAGAACACAGACGAAAACATCTCTGTTAGAATTTTTGATGAGCAGAACAATCTTGTACACGCAAGTTCTAAGAAAGTTGCAGGTGATTTCGCACAACTTTTCAGTTTCGCTAAATTCTCAGGTGCTTATACTGTCGAAGTAAGTAACGAACAAGGCCAAACGACCGTTGTTAGCCTGTAATCAATAGATATCTCATTAACCTGAAAAGGCCCTTGCTTATCGCGAGGGCCTTTTTCTATATTCGGCATTTCAATAATGAATAAATCAACCTTCAGGATGGACGACTCATTTTTTTACGGCGTTCTGAACTTCTCCCCCGCCCAAAGCGGTCGCGAGTCTTAGTAAGGTACTTTCGGCGAGTTGTGGCACACCTCACACGAGACTTGTACCGATGCGATCGGTATGCCTGATTCATCCACAGCTTCAGTGCGTGATGTATTGTCCTCCTGAACACACTCTGAACACACTCTGAACAGCTACTGAAGAAACCCAAAAATGACCATCATGACGATCTTCATAGCAAACGCGCCCGCTTCAATAAATTCAACTAAAATTCAAAAAAAGCTTCAATTTGCTCAGGACAAAGTGAGTTGCGGCAGTAATAACTGATGGCTTATGAAAAACATCGGAAAATCTTGGCAACGAGTGGTCATGAATGAGAACAGATGGCAAAGTGGAATTTACAACCGTTGCACGTTTGTGCCAGTTGCACAGAATTGAAGACATTACAGAATCACGATTCGTGAGATCCATAAACGATCTTGAAAGATTTGTACTTTTATTAAAAACCAGAATATGATTTTCCGAATACAATACGCCATCATACTTTTTTCCGGTCTCAGTGCCATCGCTTCACAAGGCCAGTCAAAATCAAAAAAGCAATGGTATAAGGGGAATTTGCATACGCACTCCTACTGGAGCGATGGTGATGAGTTTCCGGAGATGATCATGGATTGGTATAAGTCCAACAAATACGACTTCATTGCGCTGTCCGATCACAACATTCTTGCTGATGGCGACAAATGGATAACGGTTGCCAAGAGTAAATTGTATGAAGATAGTTTTCAAAAGTATCTTTCAAAATTCGGAGATCAGTGGGTGGTCCACAACATGGACTCTGGCCGTATCAATGTAAAGCTCAAGACACTAAAGGAGTATAAGCCTTTGTTTGCCGACCAGAGTTTTCTAATTATTCAATCCGAAGAGATCACCGACAAAGCAGAAGGTAAGCTCATTCACATGAACGCTACCAATGTTCAAAAGTTGATTGCCCCGGCTGGCGCTGCCACCGTAACAGAAACTATGCAGCGAAATGTTGATGCCGTATTACAACAACGCAAAGAGACTGGCGTGCCTATGTTTCCCCACATCAACCACCCAAATTTCTTCTACGCGATTACGCCACAGAATATTATTGATTTGCACGGCGAAAGATTCTTCGAAGTTTATAATGGTCATCCCCTGGTACACAACTATGGCGATTCACTGCATCCGGGTACAGAGAAAATGTGGGACATGATCAACACGGCGTACTACGAGAAGCGCCAACCGCTGCTCTATGGGCTGGGGACCGATGATAGCCACAACTATCATCAATTCGGCGCAGCTTATGCGAATGCCGGAAGAGGCTGGGTAATGGTAAATGCGAAATCCCTCTCCGCAGCGGACCTGATCGATGCCATGGAAGCCGGCAAATTCTATGCATCAACAGGAGTCGTTCTTAATGATGTCGAATTTTCAAACAATATTTTGTCAGTCAAGATCAAATCCGAACCACAGGTTCAATACAAGATAGAATTTATCGGGCTGGAAGTCGGATCGAAGAAAGTGAAGGTCTTGCAGGAGATTAAAAATAATGTGGCTACATTTTCCGTTACACCGAAACTTGCTTTTGTCAGAGTGAGAATTACGTCGAGCAAATCAAAACCCAATCCCTATCAGGAAGGGGACTTTGAAATGGCGTGGACACAACCCGTCAGCTTTGAGAAATAACGATTGATTATAATTTTACCACCTGGCCTGATCGAACAGATTCATCACATGCAAATGCTATTCTAAGGCTGTTTATTGCGTCCTGCACGTGATCCGTCAGGTCAATGTTATTCAGGATTGCGTTCATAAAAAATCGCTGCTCACGATTACACAATTCCTGATGATCAGGTTCGTCTTTTAGATTTATCCAGGTGTCTTCCTTAACAAACTCATCCTTTTCGTTGAGGTCAGCATGATGAAAACGAAGTGACTCTGTCTTAGTGTGAGATTCTACAGAGTCAGACTTACCGCTTCCACCAGCATCTTTTGCTACAATAGAGACCGACCCCTTTGGGCCAATAACATCCTTCACAAAAAAAGCAGTCTCACTAATCATCGGTCCCCATCCCGCTTCATACCACCCGACAGATCCGTCTTCGAAACGAATCTGCAACTGCCCGTAATTATAATTTCCGGCGGGTATCTCTTCCGTTAGTCTCGCGCCAATTGCATACACTTGAGTAGGTTTCGATCGTGTCATCTGACACATTACATCAATGTAGTGAACGCCACAGTCTACGATAGGACTTAAACTCGCCATGAGATTTCTGTGCACCGTCCACATATAACCATGACTTTGCTGATTTAGATTCATTCGCATTACAAGAGGTTTGCCAAGTTCATGCGACAACTCGACAAATTTTTCCCATGATGGATGATGACGGAGGATGTAACCTATGACAAGTTTCTTACCAGCTTTCCGCGCAGCTTCCGCGACGCGTTCGGATCCTGCGACAGTATCCGCGAGTGGTTTTTCAATAAATACATGACACCTGTTTTCAAACGCCATGATGGCAAATGGCTCGTGTGTGTCGGGATAAGTAGATATACAGACTGCGTCTGGCTTTGTCTGCGCAAGCGCTTGCTCATAATTATCAAACAACGCATACTTGCCCCCCAGTTTCTCATTCAAAACCTCTTTGCTTTTTCCCTTGGACACCAATCCACATATCTCAACCTGATCCATCAGATGATATGCCGTTGCATGGGACGCACCCATATTTCCGCAACCCACAACCAAAACACGCAATACTTTAGAGGCCATAATTTATTGAAAGCAAATTTGGACAAGTGATCCACACAAATCACATTATCTTCATAATTATAGATTTTCCACAATATTCACAACATCTCATTTAGATCGGATGCCGGACATGTCGTCCGCTGATCCGGTTGCCTGTACATGGGTTAAGAAGTTTTATTATCTTCGTTCATTGTACGACGACAAGTTAACTTTGCTTCATTCCCACTTCAGAAAACTGCTATTATGAATAGAAGAAATGCTCTTAAGACTGCGACTGTTGCGGCAGGCCTTTCCATGGTCTCTCCTCTTGCCGAGGCCAGAGATGCTATAAAAGCATCAGAAAAGTTTCGTCTTTCGCTCAATACGAGTACCATTATGGGTCAGAAATTAGGTGTTGAGAAATCTATAGATATTGCTACGCGCGCTGGTTATGATTGCATTGAACTCTGGACAGGTGATGTTAAAGAATACCTGGCTAAGGGTGGAAGCCTAAAGGCATTGAAGAAATTACTCGATGACAGCAAAATGCCTGTTGTCGATGCTATTGGTTTTTCTCCATGGATGGTTGAAGACGAGGCGGATCGCAAAGCTGGCATGAAACAAATGCGTGAGGAAATGGAGATGATGGCCGCATTAGGGTGTCCGCGCATGGCAGCGCCTTCTGCTGGCGTTAAGCAGGAAGAACAACTGGATCTGTTTAAGATTGGAGATCGTTTCGCAGATCTGATTAAATTAGGTCGGGAAACTGGCGTAACGCCTCAACTTGAATTCTGGGGCGCATCAAAATTTCACCATATCGGTCAGGTATTGATGGCATCTGCAGTTGCCAACGATCCTGGGGTACGCATTCTCGCGGATGTGTATCACTTACACCGCGGGGGATCAGGATTCGAAGGATTAAAAATGATCGATGGTAGTCTTGTCGAGATATTTCATATGAACGATTATCCAAGCACGATTCCAAGAGAAAAACTTGACGATAAGGATCGTGTATATCCTGGTGATGGTGTTGCTCCACTGACTCAGATCCTTACCGATCTTAAGAACATGAAAGGCCCAAAAATACTTTCGCTCGAATTATTTAACCGGGAGTATTGGAGTCAGGATCCATTGCAAGTCGCTAAGACGGGACTTGACAAAATGAAAAAGGCTATCGCGGCTGTTTCTTAGAAAATTGTTTTCAACTTTTCTTTTTGTGCCCTTTGGGCTGAGTAACCTGTGTCTCACTGATGGGTTGCAGAATAAACGCAATATCCTGACCAACATAATTTGCGTGGCTCTCTTTTGAGTGCAGCGAAGGGATGGCAAAGGTCATTGAATCGTCCAAAACTTGTTGTTCAGACTCTTGTATAAATTCTCCACGCCATGTGTGAAAGAACTTAAGTTTGTAACGACCTTTCTTTATTGAGGAAATTGTGATCAATCGTCCTGATACATCAGCCGTTGAATTGACAACCCAGCCGAATATGGCGTTGTCACCTTGTATGCCATAACCATCACCGCCCGCAACCTTTACCGTAGCCCTTGTGAGGTTAGAGAGTTTTGACAAAGGTATTTGGTCCGTAAACTTTCTGATATTCAACAATTGATTTGATACAATCACGTCATTCATCTTTCCGCTATACGCCCACCAAAATGGCGTCATTGCTGTCCCTGTCGCAAGCGAGACCCACAGCACATTGTGATGCATGGCGACATATCCAGGCATCCCAGGCTCGTAGAACGTATGATCCCATCCTGTTTCACCAATGATCACGGGCTTGCCGTAGCCATCCCAAATCGTGCGGATCTGATTAGCATAGTTGCAATAACTTTGACGAAGCGGGTTAACAGACGCCGAATCAACTGTCCCTGTTTTGTTAAACGGAAACCCTTGCGCTTCATATATTTCACGCGCAGCGATGTCTGTGGTCTGGTAGCCTTCATGGAAAAACTCTTTCAGACCGCCGCTGCGTGTAGCAGTAGTTGGGTGGTTGTATGGGTCGTTCTTCTTAAAATAGTTATGTACATTCTTTGTCCATTGCGCAGCCATCACGCTGTCGCCCGACACCCATCCATCGGTTCCGTTGATTTCATCGACGATGAACCACATTGCCAGGGATCTTGAATAACCCCATCGCGCTACGAAGTATCGATACAATTTCTCCTGGTACTTCCACGCTGCACTACTTCGGAAGAACTCCTTGGCTGAGGTTACGGATTGATACGGATTGGTATGCCACCGTATATTAAATCCACCCCACACTGTTTCAGATAAAAAGGAATGAAACCAAAGATTCAGACTGATGAGTATTTCGCGTTCTTCACAGATTTCGAAAAGTTCATCGAGTCTCATACATATATCCTGATCATACCGTCCCACACCGCTTCCCATGGTCTCAAGTGGCGTAATAAAATTGCTGATAAAGTTGACACCCTTGGCTTTCAATTCATCCAGGTTTTCTTCTGTAACACGACCATTGTACCACAATCCAACTCCGTAAAATGGCGTACCATTTTTATACTCCAGGTACCTGTTATTTTGAGCGAGCTTGATTGGACCCTTGAACTTTGAGGGAATAGCTTTGAATGAATTTCCCCCGCTTATCCCCTCGCCGTTCTTATCCTTTATTTTGACTTTGTATTTCCATTCACCCAATTCATCAGGCGAGAATCTGATCTTCCACATCGTTCCGAACGTGTAGTGATAGAAGGCGGGAATGGTCCACGTTTTGCCCGACGGCGCGGTGAAAATTGCAGTGATATCGATATCATCCGGATCGAAGGGATTTACAAAAGATGATTTTACGGTTAGACGGGCCTCATATTTGTCATACAAACCAACGGAGTCAATATTGGGCGTAACCTTGATGATCTCGGGTTTGTCCTGCTGTACCATGCTGAACGCACCTTGCGACGCCAGATTCAACTGGACGAAGACAATAAAAGCGCAAAGTAGCAGTTTGTGCATGACGACAATTGTGTTGGGAGTTCAAAGTAGAGGTCGCTATAAATAAATAAAACAGCCTTTACACTAGCGGCACTTATCAGTGGTCCTTTCGATGACACTCGCAATTTGTCTATCCAGCATTATCAACTAATTTGCGAAGCATTGCTCACTCCAACTATTCCGTCATTCAAACTAACCTAACGTGAAAAGATTAAGCATCTGCCATCTTATATCAGCATTATCACTCGTCTTCCTGATGGAAGGTTGTAAGAAGGTTCAGGTTCATGTACCGGAGGGGTTACGTTGCGAATATTTAAATAGTCCACTTGGAGTTGACACACATACGCCTCGATTCACCTGGAGAATTAATTCAGAAGATTCGACAATGATGCAAGAGGGATATCGGCTATTTGTAGGAACAGATTCGGCTCAGGTGGCAGCCGGAAAAACCAACGTATGGGATTCTCACAAAATCACGGGGGCATCTTCGCTTGTGTCTTATGAAGGTGATTCTCTGAAACCATTTACAAAATATTACTGGAGCGTACAGATCTGGTCACAACACGCGCAAAGTCCCATATCAAAACCAGCAAGCTTTGAAACCGGGATGATGCGAATGAAGAACTGGCAGGGTCAGTGGATTACTGATTCAGCGGACGTAAAAACAAAACCGGCGCCATATTTCCGTCACCCGTTTCAGGTATCAAAGAAAGTTAAAAGTGCGAAGGCATACGTTGCTGTAGCCGGGCTGTATGAGTTATCCATCAATGGACAAAAAGTTGGTGATCATATCCTTGATCCAATGTATACCCGATTCGACAAAAGAAATCTTTACGTTACTTACGACATCACATCTCATTTGAAGAATGGTGACAATGTGGTCGGTGTACTTCTCGGGAATGGCTGGTATAATCATCAATCCACTGCAGTCTGGAATTTTGACAAAGCCGGATGGCGTAACCGTCCCAGGTTTTGTCTAGACATCAGAATAACCTATGATGATAACACGACCGAAACGATCACAACAACACCAGAGTGGAAAACATCATTAAGTCCTGTGATCTTTAATAGCATTTATACCGCGGAACATTACGACGCCAACAAAGAACAGCCGGGATGGGATACACCTTCGTTCAATGATGTTAGATGGCATGCTGCTCTCGCGGTTGCTGCGCCTTCAGCATTAATTGTTTCTCAGCAGCTCCAACCTGTTCGGGCGATTGAAGAGATAAAGCCTAAGAACCTTGTAAAACTAAGCAATAAGAAATACGTTTTCGATCTCGGTCGCAACATCGCGGGCATCTGCAGGATCACAGTATCAGGAAGTAAGGGCACACATTTGAGACTCAAACACGCCGAAGTATTGGATGGCACGGGCAATGTTAATATGTCAAATATCGATGTTCATTACCGTCCCACGGACGACACCGATCCATTTCAAACCGACATCTTTATTCTTTCGGGAAAGAAAAATGAAACATTCTCACCGCGATTCAATTATAAAGGCTTCCAGTATGTTGAAGTAACAAGTGATCAACCTGTTTCACTTACGCGTGAAAGCCTCACGGGAATATCACTGCACAGTGACGTGACATCGGTAGGGTCAATAACCAGTTCCAATGACATGATCAACAAGTTGTGGCAGGCAACAAACAACTCGTACCTGGCGAACTTATTCGGATATCCGACCGACTGTCCTCAACGTGAAAAAAATGGCTGGACGGGAGACGCGCACATCGCGAGTGAAACGGGACTGTACAATTTCGATGGAATAACAATTTACGAGAAGTGGCTTGCCGATCATCGTGACGAACAGCAACCAGACGGTGTTCTTCCATCGATCATTCCGACCGCCGGATGGGGTTATGAATGGGGTAACGGTCCCGATTGGACAAGTACCATCGCGATCATCCCATGGAACGTTTATTTGTTTTATGGAGACAAGAAACTTCTTGCCGACTGCTATGATAACATCAAGAGATACGTCGATCATATTGCTGAGAAAAATCCAAATGGACTTACAGATTGGGGGCTTGGTGATTGGGTGCCTGTGAAATCAGTAACGCCAAAAGAACTAACATCATCCCTATACTATTATGCTGACGCGTCGATCCTTGCCAGGGCAGCGAAGATTCTGGACAAGGCCGACGATGCTGAAAAGTATAGCCAGTTAAGTAAGAAGATCGCACAAGCCATCAACGACAAATATCTGCATAAAGACACGGGCCTGTATGGTACCGGACTTCAGACTGAACTTAGTGCACCTTTGTTCTGGGGCATCGTCCCCGATGAAATCAAATCAAAAGTTGTTGCCAACCTCGTAAAACGCGTTCATGAGGACGACGACCACATTGATGTTGGATTGCTTGGTACGAAAACAATACTAAATGCCTTAAGTGAGAACGGACATGCCGATCTCGCTTACAAAGTTGCGGCTCAGGAAACATTTCCTTCATGGGGTTATTGGATCAAGAATGGTGCAACGACACTTTTTGAAAACTGGCCAATCGATGCGAAGAGTGACATCTCAAGAAATCATATCATGTTTGGAGAAATTGGTGCGTGGTTATACAAATCACCTGGTGGATTGAAGCCTGATCCGGATCAACCTGGTTTCAAACATATTCTTCTACAACCTCACTTTGTTGAAGGGCTCGACTACTTTACGGCCAAACACACCAGTCCGTATGGTGAAATCGTTTCGTCATGGCGTCGTGTTGACAAGAAAATTTATTATACAACGATTGTTCCTCCGAACAGTACAGCAACGCTCGAGCTCAACGCAAAATCCGTAGAAGAATTGAGTAAGAACAATGCTATTACCAGTAATGACGGAGAGCACACCACAATTCAACTGGCCAGTGGAAAGCATGTATTTGAGATCGTGTTTTAACAGGTGAAAGAATACGTCGCGTAAGGCACAAGTCTGTCGTGGTCGCATCCGAAACTTCCAGGTTAACAGGGCTAAGACGTGCGCCAGATGGGAGTATGCGTTAGAATTTTTCATATTTTTGAGAACGCAATGGCTGACAAAAACAAACAACGATATTTTTTAAGCCTGTTCTTTTTTCTTTCCGGGGTTTGCTTTTCAAGTTGGGCATCGCGTATCCCGACCATCAAGACTTTCTTTAATTACAATGATGCACAGTTGGGAACTGTTCTTTTGTTCATGCCCATCAGTTCATTGATCGGGCTTCCTATTTCAGGTTGGCTGGTGTCGCGATATGATAGCCGGATTCCTATGACTGCTGGATTTTTCATGATGGCCATCTCGTTGTTCTTCATTGGCATTGCAACCACATCATTTGCGTTGGTGGCTTCAATTTCCGTGCTCGCCTTTAGTACCCGGATCATGAGCATCTCCATCAACACGCAGGCCATCAATCTTCAAAAACAATTTGATAACAAAATCAACGGATCATTCCATGGACTCTGGAGTACCGGTGGTATTGTTGGCGTAGGTATATCAACGTTATTTGTGGCACTCGGTGTTTCGATGCCATTGCACTTTCTCATTATATCTGTGATCACCCTACTGGCCACGATATATGCGTACCGTTTTCTAGCAGTGAACGATCGATCTGCTTCAGGCAATAAGTTGAGCCTGGGTAAGCCCGATCCCTATATCGTGTATCTTGGTTTACTGGTATTCTTTGCAGCCATCTGCGAAGGAGGAATGTTTGACTGGAGTGGTGTATACTTTAAAGAAGTTGTGCAGGTCGAACTTTTTACCCTGGGATATTTGATCTTCATGATCTTTATGGCGGCGTCACGGTTCTTATCAGACCAGATGATGGAGAAGTTTGGGATGCCGAGGCTTTATATTTTCAGCGCAATGCTGGTCTGTGCAGGAGTCGCGCTCGCGATTTCGTTCCCATATTTCTGGCCATCGATCATTGGATTTTGTCTCGTAGGATTCGGAACAGCTTCGATTATACCGATGACCTTTCTCCTTGCCGGCGCGAGCAAAAAGTATTCGCCGGGAATGGCCATCTCAATTATTGCCACTTATAGTATTGTAGGCCTATTGATCGGACCGCCAATGATTGGATACATTGCACATGCACTTGGACTACGAATGGCGTTTCTGGCTTTCGCGGTGGCCGGCCTGGCGTTGATTCCGGTATCTCAATTGTTTTTCAGATATCAACGGTTACAATAGGCGCAACTCATTCAATCACGATTTCTCCCTGCAGGTAAGCTTTTGCGTACCCGCTAATTTCAACTCTTTCACTCAGATACTTACACTGCAAATGACCTCTTCTTGATGAAAGCTGGATGGCCGTCAATGCATTTCGCTTGAGCTCTTTGGACCAATAGGGAATCAAAGAAGTATGCGCAGATCCGGTAACGGGATCTTCATTGACACCGATCTGAGGGGCAAAGAATCTCGATACAAAATCGGATTCACTTCCTCTCGCAGTAACAATGATTCCCCGACAATCAAGTTTAACGATCTCCTGAAATACCGGTGAGAGCGAAAGAACTTCATGTTCATCACGGTAAATAAAAAGATAGTGGGTCTTTCCTTTAAATGCTTTAATAGGCTTAATGGGAAATCCATGAACCAGTGGATCTGTAATGATAACTTCTGTTAGCGTGTCGGTTGGGAAGTTTAATGTGATCAATCCTTCTTTTCTTGATATCAGAAGTTCACCACTCCGATGTGAGTGAAAAACAATTTCATCGTGATGATGCTCCAGATAGTTAAACAGTACAAATGCCGATGCGAGCGTAGCATGGCCACATAAGTCGACCTCCACTGTCGGAGTGAACCACCTGATCTCATAAACGTCACCATTTTTCACGAAGAATGCCGTCTCTGCCAGGTTATTTTCCATCGCGATGTTTTGCATGAGTTCGTCGTCTATCCAGTTGGATAACGGGCAAACCGCCGCCGGATTTCCCCCAAATACCCTATCGGTGAAAGCGTCTATCTGATACATTTTAATTTTCATGACAGCAAGGTAATGCTTCCTTGTCAATCGCTTAACATTCATCCTCCGTCTGTCCGCTCCTTTTCTCGCCGATACTAATAAAGGTTCAATCCTTTTTTGTTTCGACATTCTGTTAGTAGCTTAAAATGTCAAGCGACACATATGAAAAATTTCAAATTGATTTTACTCTTCGTCGTACTTTGTGCGGGTGGTCTGCAATCCTGTAAACGGATTGAACCCGTCGTAGCGGAAGACACTAAAATGTTAAAAGCACTCATTATTGACGGGCAGAATAATCACGGCGTGTGGCCCAAGACCACCGCAATGATGAAAGACTATCTCGAGCAAACAGGGTTGTTCAAAGTTGATGTTGCGCGCACAGCTTTTACGTGGCAGAATCCTCCCAAGAACAATACGCACGAAAAACAAACTACAGATCTCCTGGAGAAATATGCGATAACCGGAGTGCCTAAGTCCATTGCTGTTCCTGATCCAATCCCGGATCCTGATTTCAAACCCGATTTCTCCCAATATCATGTCGTTATTTCAAACTTTGGATGGCAGGCTTCGGATTGGCCAAAAGAAACACAGGCAGCATTCGAAATGTATATCAGTAGTGGCGGCGGGTTTGTACTTGTACACGCGGCTGACAATTCATTCGGCGATTGGGATCAGTTTAATCGAATTATCGGTCTCGGTGGATGGGGAGGCCGTAATGAGAAAACAGGGCCATATGTTTATATCAATGAACTAGGACAAACTGTGCGCGATACCACAGTCGGCACAGCGGGGTCGCATGGCAAACAGTATCCTTTCCTTATCACCGTGCGTGACATTACTCATCCTATCACCGCCGGAATGCCAACCCGATGGCTACATGCTCAGGATGAATTGTATGATCGGCTGCGAGGACCTGCTGAAGAGCTCACTGTTCTCGGCACTTCGTTTTCAGACATTGAGAAAAATGATTCTCCATTCTCTGAACTTAAAGGCACAAACAGGAACGAACCCATGATGATGACAATCAAATATGGTAACGGACGTGTTTTTCATACTCCTCTAGGTCATGCCGATTATTCCATGGAGTGTGTTGGCTTCATTACTATGTTTCAGAGGGGAACTGAATGGGCCGCCACCGGAAAGGTGACGATACCTATCCCAAAAGACTTTCCGACTGCGGATAGCATTAGCGTGAGAAAATGGAATAAGTAAATCAAGCGCGGCCACCAGACCTCAACGCAAACTCTTTCTTTTCTGCATTGATGACCATAACCAGATCGAACGCGGACGGCGTTGCGTATAAAGTCTCTTCGATTTTTAACACAAAGGAAGAATAAATCTCCTCGGACGACGTCGCCGAATTCGTCTTCCAGATTCCCCTGCAGCGAACCATGTGGTATTGCCTTTCAACTACGTTGTATACGACGAAGATGTTAATTGCCTCATGAATGGAGCCGGGAAGAAATAAGAACAGTGGATAATCGAAGAGCCCAGCTCCTACCAGATCGGGAATGAGGTTCGCATCAAAGAACTCGTACCGCATGACTTTGCTGGACAAGTCGATGACTGCTAGTTCTGATTCAAGTTCCTTTAACCTATCCATCATAATCTGAAGTGGCGTCAGATTCTTTGAAAACTTTTGAATTGCGAACCATTGCTGCGTTTCCAACTGCAGGTACTGCAACGACTTCTTTGCAATCGTCAGTTTATAATCGAAGAAAGAATATCCGGGAACAAAATATCCGGGATAGAAATAGCGGAACCCTTTCTTTTGACAATATTCGATCTTCATATAAATCAAATACATTCCCAGACTATGCTTCTTATACGCTGGATCATAAAAAGACGTAATTCCCATTCCGGCGGATGAGCCAAGATCGAAATAGCCCGTAGCAATCAGTTTATCTTCATCGCGGATCGTTATCTCCAGTGTGTTGTACGCCGCTCTGGTTGATTTCCCAAATAGTAGATGTTGTAGTGAAGTAGACGCTTCAAATGCAACGCCCTTTTTATACAACGCAAATAATGCTTCTTTTTCAGGTGTTATTGTTTCGGCGCTAATGGTTGCTGAGAATATACTGTTCAAGCGAAACAACCGCGCTTGTGTTTTTTCGCCGTTGTAAGAGTCAAGCAAGACACGCAGCCATATGGCGCTATACAAATTATCTTTAAAGCTCAGGAAATTTGTTGTAAAAATCGTCGGACCCATCCGGAACCAGCCTCGTTGCAGATAAGCATCAAGCTCTTCTGGAAGCAACGTGTCCGGATGATTTACTTCTGCGAACATAGTATGGAGGCAACTTAAGCCAAATCTCTGGCGCTCTTATAGAACCGCATTTCAGCCCATACCAAAATTACAAAGTTTAAATGCGTATACCAACTGCGGCATTATTAAACAATCCCTTGTGATCAGCAACTTTTTCGCCGTGCATTGCCCGAACCGGAATGTTAACAAACGTCTGACGCGATCATCTAAGTCTTAATAAATTCTAAAGACGCTGCAATTCAATGCGGGTACCTCCGCGATGATGGTGACAGAGTATCTCCTTCGATTATAAACTCAGTAAGGTGAAGCCTTTTGTCTGGTTTGCTTCGCGCTCCTCAACCTTTGCCGCGTTAGCCTTTACTGTTAAATCCGTTTTCTGTTTTAATTGAAGTTCGTCGACTAAGTTTATTATGTTCGGTAGACCATAAAGTGAGAACTAAGCGGCAGGGTTTTGCGAGAAATTTATAGCTGCGACAGGTTCAGAAGGTCGTATTGCAATGATCGTGAGTATTGCGGCCAAAAAAAGTGACACTGACATGAAGATATAGCTGGCTCCAAACCCACCGGTATTTGCATTGAGGTATCCGACGAGATAGGATCCAGCAAAAGAACCCAAGGCACCAAGACTATTGATGAGAGCCATCGCACCGCCGGCAACATTTTGCGGAAGCACTTCAGGGATGATGGCGAAGAACGGACCATAAGGTGCATACATCGCTGCACCTGCGATGATCAGCAGGACAAATGACAGCCAGAAATTATCGGTCCCAACGAGATAAGAACAATAGAATGCAACCGCTCCGATCAAAAGGAAAGGCCAGACAAAGGCTTTACGATTTAGTGTCTTGTCTGAGAAATAAGATGCTGACAGCATGCTGATGACTGCAAATACGTAAGGCAGCGAAGATAGCCACCCCGTGGTAACGATATCCATATTCGGTGCCGCCTTAATAATAGATGGCAACCACATGACAAACCCATAGACGCCGATACTCCACAATGCATATTGAAGGCAAAGCAATATTACAACTCGGGATTTAAAAGCTTCACCATAGTTTCTAACCGGTTTGATCCCTTGCTGCTCTTTCTGCAACTGCCATTCAAGGTCCTGCTTTTCCGTGTTGGTTAACCATTTTGCAGTTGCTGGTTTGTCATCTACTAACATCCACCAGAAGACGGCCCAAACTATCGCTGGCAAACCTTCGAGGATAAACATGTTCCTCCACCCTAATGACTTGATCAAATATCCGGATAGAATTGACATCCAAAGAATTGTTGCCGGATTGCCAAGGATTAGAAATGTATTGGCCCGCGAGCGCTCAGTTTTCGTGAACCAGCGACTTAGCAGGATCAGCATAGATGGCATGACTGCACTCTCAACAACACCAAGTAAAAAGCGGATAACGATCAGCATAGAAACGTTACTGATCATACCGGTTGCCATGGCCAAACCGCCCCACAATATCAATGACCAGAAGATCAGCTTTTTTGCACTGTTATTTGCAGCGTACAGCGCTCCCGGTATCTGAAAAAAGAAATAGCCAAGGAAAAACAAGGAACCCAAAAGCGACGACATCTCGGGCGTGATCTTCAGGTCTTCCGCCATGCCTCCTGCGGCGCCAAATCCAAAGTTCGCCCGGTCAAGGTACGCAAGGCTGTATGTTATAAATGCGATTGGTATAAGCCTGTACCAACGCGATTGCGCGATTACTTTTTCCATGTTGTTCTCTTCGGGTCGCACCTTATGAACTAAGCGTGATGTGCTATATTAGTATATAAACTCTAGGAGTACAAACGTATGGCAACTTGGGAATAAAAACGTTGGTCAGGCGCAACTAAGGCGTGGCGAAAATCAGCGAAATATGTTCGTGCTTAATAGAGCAAACTTTCGTTTATTGAACAGGTTTATTGTTTCGTCACTTCCATAAATTTAATGGGAAGTGATATGTGTGCGTTACCTGAAACCCATTAACTCCCTTTTCATGCTTAGAAATTATTTAAAAACGACTATTCGCAATCTTTTTCGATACAAAAGTTACACGTTTATCAATGTGTTCGGTCTTACGATTGGACTGGCGGCATCGATTTTGATTTTGCTTTGGGTCATGGATGAAATGAGCTACGACCAGTTCCATAAAAACCCACGACTATATCGGGTGGTCAGCAACGCAGAATACTCTGATGGTAAAATTGAAACCGGGTGGTCAACGCCGATGAAGCTGGCCGACGGTATGCAACGTGAAATTCCAGAGGTTGACCAAACGATGAGAATTTCCTGGAATGCGACGATGCTGGTCAAATTGGGCGGCAAATCGACGATAGAAGATGGCTTCTATGCCGACTCGTCGATGTTCTCTATGTTTTCATTTCCGATTATAGCAGGAGATAAAAAAAATCCACTGCCTTCGATCAAGTCGATTGCGGTATCAAAGAAACTGGCCGATAAATTTTTCAAAGGCGAAGATGCAATAGGCAAAGAGATCAACGTGGACAAGCGCTATGATTTCACAATCACTTCTGTTTTTGCCGATGTGCCAACCCATTCGTCTCTCAAATTTGATTTTGTAATTCCGTTCACAATCTGGGAACAGGAAAATAATTGGGCCGGGAACTGGGGCAATAGCAGTATGCAGACCTTTGTCACCCTCAAACCAGGTTCCGACGATGTACTCGTTAACGAAAAAATATCAGGTATGATAAAAAAGAATTGTACCGAATGCATCTCTAACCCAATGCTTTTTCCGTATAAAAAGATGCGACTTCATAGTGAATTCTTGAATGGCAAAAGTGTTGGCGGCAGAATCAGCTATGTGATGTCGTTGAGCGTCGTAGCATTGATCATTTTGCTGATCGCGTGTATTAATTTTATGAATTTGTCCACCGCGAGATCAGCGACCAGGAGTCTCGAAGTTGGCATTAGAAAATCAATTGGTGCTCAACGCTCCGGAATCATTGCGCAATTCATTGGAGAATCAATGCTGTTGACTGTGATCGCCATGATCTTTGCATTGACAATCGTAGAACTTATCCTTCCGCTATTCAATGCTATTACTGATAAATCCATCAGCCCCGATTATGGTGATGGGCAGTTTCTGATGATCATCGTCAGTGTGACATTGCTGACAGGTGTCGTCGCAGGAAGCTATCCCGCATTCTTTTTATCGTCGTTTAAGCCAGCCGTTGTCTTGAAAGGAAATATGGGAACATCTCTCAGTGGCGGTGGGCTTAGAAAGGCGCTTGTGATTATGCAATTCGTTGCTTCAACAGTATTGATTGTTGGAAGTATCGTGGTATATAACCAGATTACTTTTATCCGTAACATCAATATCGGGTTTGACAGGACGAATGTGGTTGCCCTCAGTCAATATGAAGGATTCGTCAAGAACAGTGCTGCATTTAAAAATGAGCTTCTGCAATTCCCGAATATAAAAGCAGTAGCCGTTGCCGGTCACAATCCTTTTGACGTCAGCAATACGACAACGGATCCCGTATGGCCGGGCAAAGCTAAGGAGACGAATATTTCATTTAAAGCCATAAGTTGTGACCAGGATTTTATCCCAGCGCTTGGCATGCAGATCTTGGCTGGCCGCAACTTCAATGAGTCGAATAAAGCAGACACTTCAAATTATATCATCAATGAGCAAGCTATGCGCGTAATGGGGCTCACGATTGCTGATGTGATCGGTACAGATCTGAACATGTGGCAAGGAAAAGGGAAAATCATCGGTGTTGTCAGAGACTTTAATAATGGAAGTCTGAAAGAACCTATTATGCCGCTTATCTTCGTGTACATACCACGGAATACGTGGCGTATTTATGTGAAGATTGAAGGTGATCCTTTAAAAGCACTGGCTCAAATCGAAGCGGTGCAGCATAAATATGATCCCGATTATCCCTTTAATTATACTTTCCTCAACGATGAGTTCGACAATCAATACAAGAGTGAGGCGACTATTGGAAAACTTTCATTGAGTTTCACTGTGGTTGCCATTATTATATCGTGTCTCGGACTATTCGGACTCGCGAGCTTCACTGCGCAAAGGCGTGTTAAGGAGTTGGGCGTTCGTAAAGTATTAGGAGCTTCCATGCTAAGTCTGGTGACATTACTGTGCAAAGACTTCACACGGCTAGTGATCATTTCTCTCGTCGTGGGTTTCCCGATCGCCTGGTATTTAGCGACCCAATATCTGAATGGATATACTTTTCACGCTGCACTGAGTTGGTGGTTGTTTATTGGATGTGCGCTTGGTATTCTATTGCTGACTTTGGTGACTGTTGGATACCAGTCAGTGAAGGCAGCGAACAATAATCCCGCTGAGTCGCTTCGGAGCGAGTAAATTGGTGTGGAGTAGCGGCAGAAATAATATTCAATATTTCAAAAATTTATGCTCCTTCGAGAGAAGCTATAGCGGACAAGTCGGCTATTCTCGGAGTTTGTTATTTGTTATAAACTTCCTCCAATTGCTTATAAAGATTAGCCCTTGCCGGTACAGCCTGTGCGGCAATATTTTCCCAACGGCATTCAAGAACAATCACCTTGTCGTACCCGACTTTGTATAACGCTTGTAGATAAGGGCGGAAGTCATCTCCTACAACACCCGGAGGAGTACGATTGTCACGCTCTGCCAAATCACAATGCACAAGATATTTTTTTGTTTTCCCTATGATTGCAGGTGGCTCAGCTTCTTTAAGCATGTGATAGACATCAACGCACAATCTGAAGTTCGGATGATTTACAGCCTGAACAACGGCCAGTGCCTCCTCTACCCTATTGATGAAATTTGTTTCTGTGCTGTTGAGGTTCTCGAGCGCGATCGTGATGCTATATTCTTTGGCCAACACTGAGACTTTCTTCGCGATTTCGATAAACTGTTGTGTTGCTTTCTTGTGATCAAATCCTTCAGGCACACGTCGTGCTCCACCACTTCCCCATACGATCATCTTAATACCTGCTTTCTTGCAACGGGCCAATACCTGCCTGGCATAATCCAATATTTTTTGTTCTTGTACATCGGGGCCGACGAGTTTCATTTCTCCCGGGATAAAGATGTTGACTGCATAAATCTTCATTTTCATCTGGGCGAATATTGCGAGATACTTCTCAAATTCAGCGTCTGAGAATTTGAGAGGAGAAATGCAATTTTGAATTGATTCTACAAGCCAGTGATAACCTTCCGCGTGAAGGGTACTGTCGTATTTCAGCTCGGAAGCAATGCCGATTTCAGGAATTTTGACTTTATGCTGGGCGAAGCAAACGCTAAGCGAACAACAGAACATTAGGGAAACGGCAAAGGATTTCATAGAAGAAAATTAGTATTCGAGAGATGGATAAGATTCAATAAATCTATAAATGAATAACCAATATCGTCATCCGCCTTCGCGAGACGCTTCGGCGGATGAGACAAAAAATTAGCGCAAGCATTAAAGTGATATCACGATATGCTTGCGCTACTTTAAACAACATCAATGTTGCTTACTTCACATGCTTGCTGACAACCTTAGCCAGGTCAAACATTGAGATTTGAGTTTTGCCGTCGAAAAGTGGTTTCAATTTGTCGTCAGCGTTGATCATACGTCTGTTCTTGGAATCCTGTAAACCATTCTTCTTGATATAGTCCCAGATTTTCTTGATCACTTCTGTTCTTGGAATCGGCTTGCTGCCTACTACTGCTGAGAGCAATTCGCTTGGCTGCAAAGCGGCCATGAACGCGGCGTTTGGTTTTCTCTTCTTAGCAGCCTTCTTAGGGGCGGCTTTCTTTGGAGCAGCCTTCTTAGGAGCAGCCTTCTTTACAGTTTTCTTAGCGGCTTTCTTTGGAGCAGCTTTCTTTGCTACTTTTTTCGCAGCCTTTTTCGCTTTTTTTGCCATAGCGTTTTTAAAATTTAAAAGTTAATAGTTTGACATTTAGTTGTGCGATCACCGACAAGTCGTCGACTGGTGGTGAATATACTTAAGATCATTGACTCTTTTGCACAGATGATATTGTTTCGTGAATCTGTCAATCGCGTCTTATGATTTCAATCTTCAAAATTAAAGTTGTCGAGGTAATAATCCTAATGCGTTGCAATCTCTCTGCGTCTGTGCGCATCATTTTGCCATCAACATAGGGAACATTCGGCGAATGTCCGCCTCATTGGGTTGCTTACCATATTCACATATTTCAAATGCCTCTGCGTGCTGAACTTTCGCTGCATAATCTTTGCCATACCACTTCTCTAAAGAGGTTCGAACCTCGGGCGTAATTTTCACATCGCGATCACCAGATAGCCACTGTTCCCTCTTAGAAACGTCTTTTGGAACCTGATCGAGATATCCTGCAATCCACGGAAGCCATTCGTAAACTTGTGACTCATGTGCATCAAGCGCGTGTATTTTCTGAGGGAAAACTGAACTAATATCAATAGCAACATCAGGTCTGAATGGGTTCGGACGCTGGAAGAAATCCTGGAAATAAAGGAACACAGGATTTTTTTTCAATGGAGGTGTATCCGAAGCTACATTTGGCACGGCTACCATATACGCCGCGTCTTGTACGAGCACACCAGTATACCGATGATCGGGGTGATAATCGTTAGGCCTTGGTGCCATCACTATGTCTGCGTTCCACTCGCGAATCTTACGAATCACTTGAAGTCTTACTTCAAGTGATGGAAGCAATTCGCCATCGTGATTGCCCAGTACATCGTACTCGACACCAAATCTTTTACCCGCTTCTTTCGCCTCAGCCAATCGTCTCTTCGCCAGGATACCACCACCTTGCAGGTGATGACCTGCATCGCCATTGGTAACAGAGACAAACTTGACCGCATATCCCATCTTTGCGAAGAGAATGGCAGTTCCTCCCGCTTCCTGATCACAGTCATCAGGATGTGCGCCTAGCATGATGATCCGCACCTGCTGGTTTTGAGCTGTCAGAGGGAAAATCAACATAAAAAGTAAGAGAAACGTTAGTATGGGTGTTTTCATAGTCAGAGTGTTGAATGATGTATAAACATTGGAAGATAGAATGTAATAATCAAAACTTGATGACAAAATTTACGACATCTCCCCTTGGGCCGACAATTTGAGCAGCGCAGTCGATATTATTTTTTACTTTTAGAGATGTGCTCAATCCATAGAAATCAAGAGTTGAAATACTTCTCCACCATACTTGTTGTGGTCTTTCTAACAACAGCAGCCAACGCGCAGCAAACAGAGCCGAAGCAAGCCGAATTACTTGTGAGGCACATCGAAGATTTTGAAATCTCCGGTGATGGTAGCGCCTCTCCCTGGGAAAAAGCCCAGTGGATCCCGATCACAAAGCGCAATGGGAATTCAAAGTATGAAACAAAAGCAAAGCTCCTCTATTCCGACAAAGGCGTATATGCATTCTTCACCTGTACGGACTCTAAGATCACTTCTACAATGAAGGAGGATTTTTCCGACTTGTGGAAGGAGGATGTCGTCGAAATATTCTTCTGGCCGGAGGAATCAACAAGACTATACTTCGAATACGAACTTTCACCAATGAATTACGAGCTGTCCATTTTATGCCCCAACTTCAATGGCGAACAGTATGGATGGCGACCATGGCATTATGAAGGTGCCCGGAAAACGAATCACAAGACCAAGATCCGTAAAGACACCAACTGTCAAGTAACCGGCTGGAGCGGCGAGTTATTTATTCCATTTGCACTTCTTAAACCGTTGAGGAATGTTCCTGCCAAGTCAGGAACGAAGTGGAGAACCAATATGTACAGGATCGACTATGATGAGGCAGAAACTTATTGGACATGGCAGCCGGTGCAGAGTGATTTTCATGATATCGAGCGGTACGGGACGTTAGTCTTTGAATAGCTTCAAGCGACTAGCTTTGGCGTCTGAACTTCAAAGTTGGTTCTTTAGTTGTTTTTTTTTGTAGCAGCTGCACACTATGAGTAGAAACATTGGTCGCGAAGTTAGTATGCGCTATTTTTTACCCCCGGTCATGCAGAGCGGCGCAGGGTCCGTTTTAAAGGTCGCAAGAGAACGTGGTGCAGACGGGTTAAGCTATGAAACAATCAAGCAGTCGCGAAACATCCCCTTATAGACGCACACTATGAATAGCGCATCAGCTGCGAAGTTAGCTCACGTTTAGCGTGTTGCGCGTTTTTATGTTGTGCACGTTAGCCTTGTCAGTTCGCGTTTAATTAATCAGCGAGTAACTCCTCAAGATGCCGGGTATTTATTTTGTGCTTGTCGCGACTTCGCTACTCCGCCATTCTCCGGTATGCCAACTCTAATCCGCGTAGTTCGGCGAGACCCTTGAGGCGACCAATAGCAGAATAGCCGGGATAGGTAGTTTTCGTAAGATCATCAAGCATCTGGTGTCCATGATCGGGGCGCATGGGAATAGAAACTTTACGTCGTTTCATCAACGCTACAATCTCTTTTACGAGTTCAGGCATGTTGGCATCGCCTTCAAGATGATTTGCCTCGTAAAAATTACCCTCTGCGTCACGCTGTGTGCTACGCAAATGGAGGAAGTGGATATTATCGCCCAGTCTTCTGATAATGCCTTGAAGGTCATTATCAGCCCTTGCACCATAGGATCCAGAGCAGAAGCACAATCCATTTGAAGGTGACGGATAACATTGGATTATCTCCATGGCATCTTTCTCGGTACTGACAATTCTCGGAAGACCCAATATCGGATACGGAGGATCATCAGGATGAATTGCCATGGCGACACCTACAGATTCAGCAACAGGAACAACTTCGCGTAGAAAATGAAACAGATGTTGTTTTAGTTTATCAGCATTAATTCCGGAATAAAGCTTTAATGCCTCGTGAATCTCTTCTGGCGTAAATGGAACATCGCTTCCGGGAAGGCCGAGCAGACAGTTGCGAAACAATCTCTTTTTATCCGCTTCCGACATCGATGCGAACTTGGCCTTTGCCTTATTGACTTCCGGGGGCTGATAATCGTTTTCGGCTCCCGGACGCTTCAGAAGAAAAATATCGAACGCTACAAATGCAGCGCGTTCAAAATACAGGGCTTTGCTACCATCACTGAGTTCATAAGAAATATCGGTGCGCATCCAGTCGAGTATAGGCATGAAGTTGTACGTAACTACTTTCAGACCCTGTTTTGCGACATTGCGCAGACTGACCTTGTAATTTTCAATCTGTTGTTTGTAATTCCCATGCTGCCGTTTGATATCTTCATGCACGGGCAGGCTTTCAATGACTGTCCATGTCATGCCCGCTTGTTCGATGATCTGCTTTCTTTTCACAATTTCGTCCTCTGTCCAAACATCACCGACAGGAACATGATGCAATGCGGTAACTATACCGGCGCAGCCTGCCTGCCGGATATGAGTAAGACTTACGGGATCGTTGGGTCCATACCAACGCATGGTTTGATGCATGTTCATAATTACTAACTTTATTTACAGTTTGCCATTCACATTAAAGATGTGATAATAAGAAATAACATCGGAACCGACAGAGGACAATAAAGTTATTAAGTCAACTATTAATTGATAAATTACTAACGGCAAGTCTATACATTGGCCAAATAGTCGCAGCCTGCCGATGCAAAATGGTTCGGCAGACTGCTCAGGTTATTGTTGTTGTTTTTACTAAACATAAAAATCTGTTATGAAAATAATATCTTCTTCCATTTCACGCAGGCGTTTCCTCGAAAAAAGTGCGCTTGCCGGCGCAGTGGCCATTGGCTTTCCGCAAATCGTTCCGTCGAGTGTTTTTGGGAAGAATGCCCCGAGCAACAGGATCAACATCGGTGCTATAGGCACGGGTAGAATATCGCGTTCACATGATCTACCAGGCGTCTGGAAATTTAATCAGGCACAAGTGATGGCGGTTTGTGATCTGGATCAAAAACGAGCGGCAGACACAAAAGTACTGGTCAATGAGTTTTACACTAAGCGGAATGGAAAAGCCTTTGATGGCGTCGCCGTTTACAATGACTATCGCGAATTACTCCAGAACAAAGATGTCGATGCCGTCATCATCAGCACACCCGATCACTGGCATTCACTTATTGGTATTGACGCCATTAAGGCGAAGAAAGATATCTATATGCAAAAGCCGGCATCGCTCACGATCGCGGATGGTCGGGCGTTGAGCAATGCTGTGCAACAATCAAAACAGGTATTTCAGATTGGCAGCCAACAACGTTCAAGTCCACAGTTCAGATATGCTGCGGAACTCGTAAGAAATGGACGTATCGGTGATTTGAAAAAAGTCTATGTGGGCTTACCGGGTGATCCTTCCGGAGATGAGGAGCCAGAGATGCCTGTACCGTCGAACCTGAACTACGATATGTGGCTCGGACCGACGCCTGAGGTATACTACACCGAAAAGCGTGTCCACCCGCAAAAAGATTATGATCGACCAGGATGGCTTCGGTGTGAGCAGTTCGGCGCCGGAATGATTACAGGTTGGGGATCGCATCATATCGATTCAGCCCACTGGGGAATGAATACTGAATTAACAGGGCCGATAGAAGTCTGGGGCCACGCCGATTTTCCAACGTCTGGGTTATGGGACGTCCACGGTATTTTCAGAACAGAAGCTTTGTATGCGAATGGCGTGACGATGGTGGTGAGCAATGAGCTTCCGAATGGAATCAAATTCGAGGGAACAAAGGGTTGGATATTTGTCACGCGTGGCAACTATCAGGTGACGGCGAGTGACCCCGTGGCAAATTCAGATGGCGTCAAGCCATTGGAAGCAAGCGATCCATCCATAATCAAGTCGGTGATCGGTCCAAAAGAAATTCACCTGTACGAAAGTAAGGATCATCACGGCAACTGGCTGGAATGTATTAAATCTCGGAAACCGACTATTGCTCCGGTAGAGGTGGCACACCGATCATGTTCAACATGTCTTGTACATCACATCACGATGAAGCTCGACCGAAAAGTATATTGGGATCCAGCGAACGAGCGCTTCAAGAATGATGATGAAGCCAATAAAATGCTTTCGCGCCCACAGCGTTCCCAATACGCGATAAAAATGTGATCTTTACCTCGTTTAGAAAATCATCTGATCCATCAACATGACATCATTGAAAAACTATGTGCAGTCACTGCACGATATTTCAGCTTCCTTACTTTTATTGACTTGTCTGGTGGCGTGCAAACCCGCTAAAGAAGAACCTACCATGGAAATAAGAGACCAGAAAGTTCACCTCGTCACTGTGGACCCAGGACATTTTCATGCTGCCCTCGTTCAGAAATTTATGTACGATGATGTTGACACCGTAGTGAAAGTCTACGCGCCCGAAGGTAATGACCTGCAGATGCACCTTGGAAGAATTGAAAACTTCAACAAACGTACTGAAGACCCCACCCATTGGGTAGAGCAAGTTTATTCAGGTCCTGATTTCTTTGAAAAAATGCTGAAGGACAAACCCGGCAACGTCGTTGTGCTAGCAGGTAACAATGAGAAGAAAACTGAATACATCAACCATGCCCTTGAAGCAGGTTTTAATGTACTGGCAGATAAGCCGATGGTAATTTCTTCGGAGGGATTTGAAGTATTGAAACACGCCTTTGATAGCGCTAAGGCGAAAGATCTCCTGTTGTATGATATCATGACCGAACGCTATGAGATCACGACGATGTTGCAGAAAGAATTTTCACAATTACCTGAAGTGTTTGGCACACTCGAGCAAGGCACAATGGAAAATCCGGCAGTGACAAAAGAAAGTGTCCATCATTTTTATAAGTATGTTTCTGGATCCATTCTCACCAGACCAGCATGGTTTATGGATGTAAAGCAAGCCGGCGACGGAATTGTAGATGTCACCACACACCTTGTTGATCTCGTTCAATGGGAATGTTTCCCCGAACAAACAATTGATTACTCGAAGGACATCGAGATCATGGCAGCCAAGCGTGACTTTACAAAAATGAGTTTGTCGCAGTTTAAAGCAATAACAAAAGTTGACAGTTTCCCGCCCTATCTGAAATCTTCGGTAGCGAAGGATTCAATATTAGAAGTTTATTGCAACGGCAAAATCGATTACAAGATCAAAGGCGTTCATGCACGCGTGTCGGTGATCTGGAATTACAAGGCTCCGGAGGGCGCGGGAGATACGCATTACTCGATCATGCGCGGAACGAAAGCAAATCTCATCATCAGGCAGGCTGCTGAGCAGCAATACAAACCAACTTTGTATATAGAACCTGTTGGCAACGACAAATCATTTGAAGCCACTTTAAATGAAAAATTATCGGTCATCCAGAGTAAGTTTCCCGGCGTCGAATTGAGGAAAACCAAAAAAGGCTGGGAGGTAATTGTTCCTGATAAATATAAAGAAGGACATGAGGCACACTTTGCTAAAGTGACTCAGAAATTCCTGGAGTACCTCAAGAATAAGAATATGCCTGCCTGGGAAGTTCCGAACATGCTCGCCAAATATTATACCACTACCGCAGCAAGAGAAATGGCGCTCAAATCTTCCAGGTAAAATTCCTGCCAGATCATTTAGCGTGCGGGCTGACAGGAAGAAGCATTTGTTCAATTTAAAAATAGCTGATGAAGCAGGTTAATCAGGGTGGCTTGAAATTGTGGGAGTTTGATTCTTTTGCCGGTGAGGAAGGTATCACGCATTTCGTGACTGACAGAGATTCAGGTAATGACGGTATTGCGTTTACACTTAGTTATTCCAGCACACCGGATAAGGCAGCCGTTGCACGCAACAGAAAGCGTGTAGCCGAGTCGATGGGGACAACCGAAGACCGCTTCTTTCTGCCTTCCCAAGTTCATAAAACACGAATCGTGCATGTCACCAGTTCTACGACAAAAGCAGAACTTCTCGAAACAGATGCTTTGATCACCAACGAAAAAGGAATATGTATTGCGGTTATGTCGGCCGATTGTGTTCCTATTCTCCTCTATGACAAAAAGAATTCAGCAGTCGCTGCGGTACATTCAGGTTGGCGTGGAACGGTAGCCCGTATTCTCGAAAAGACGTTGGCTGAAATGCATCTTCGGTATGGCACGATTGGTCAAGATATTATAGCTGCCATCGGACCGTCTGTTAGTCAGGAGTCATACGAGGTCGGCGGCGAAGTTGTCGAAGAAATTAACAAAGCATTCGGTGCGGGAAGTGGTCTGCTGATTCCCGTAGCACCGCCAAAGGCAAAACTGGATTTGTGGAAAGCGAATGTAATCCAGCTTAAAGCATTTGGTTTGCTTCCAGAGATGATCGAAGTATCAAACTTATGTACTGTGATCAATAATGATCATTTCTTCTCAGCACGCAAAGGGGATAACGGGAGGTTCGCGGCGGGGATCATGATTACTAATTAATTAGAAATCACCGCGATGATGCTTAAAATTTCCAGCATAGTTACTATGGGCAGCAACTGGCGGATTGCTTTCTTAATAAGGATACTTGTGCTCAACGTAAATTCCTCATTGCGTCGTCGCGCCATGGCGGTTAAAACTGTTTCAACAAACTAATCTTAGCAATAAAATGATCCTGCCGCTGGCGGGCACTGGCTAACGGATCAGCATTATTTGCTACACCATGATTATATACCAGATAAATATATGATAGTGGCAAATATTCCAGCGCAAGCCTGATGTTATAATTCTCGGAATCATTTTCAGAATTCCTCTGATAGAATCCTATCAATTGAATCCTTGGGTTCATGGCAAATCTTCCCTCCACGCTGTAGTAGTCTACCTTCACCGTTGTGTCGTCTTCTCCAACACTGTAAAAATGATTTCTGTTAAACCGACCTGTGATTGAGAAATGTGGGATCGGTGCAATAAGAAGTTTCCAGTCGAATGTAGTAAGCCTGCCATCAAAGTATGTTCCCCACTCTGCTAGTCCCTGCACACTGATTACACGCGACTGATCTGTGCTAAACCATACCTGGTTCCTGATGTAGTTGTACGATCCGGGTTCAATGCTAACGCCTAGCGGCTCAAAGGCCTCTGTGAGAAACTGGTAGGTTGGATTAGCGCCATAACCCAGATAGCCGCCTCGTTGCAAGTTGAGCCAGACGGGGAATATAGGAATTTGCAGCTCTATCAACTTACCTGTTGAAGCCTGCAGATACATCTCAGGTAAAACGCCAGGTTCGTAAGCACGCAATATTTTCTTAAAGGGCAGATTCTTGCCTCTGTAATAAAAATTTATTCCAGGAGTCGTTCCAATGACATCGGTACGAGAAACGAAACCCATCTCCGGATTGAAATTCTTCGTCACTACCGATTCTGTTAACCAGATCTTGGTCTGGTTCGACAGATATTGATATTGTGCGAATCCCGCAAAACCCTGACTTCCCGTCTGCGTAGTCAGTGTGTGGATAGCCATAGCGTTGATCGAATGGGCAGTCTTCAATCTCACAAATCCATCAATCGTAGAAGTGATGTTGGTATTGCCGTTTTGATCTTTGACAGACACCATCCCGCCCATTCTGTTTTGGGTTCCAATATTTTTGGAGTAGCGGCCTACAAAGAAATTTGTTGCCGGTTCTTCATTTGTCGCCCGTTGTCGCATGACGATCGCACCAAGATTTTGCTTTGATGACCTGTAAACAAAACGTCCTCCTGCATCGATGGGAACCGGATTTCCCTTTGCATCAAGACCTATTCTCCGACTGAAGAAAGGCTGCACACGCATACTGCCCAAGCTACCGTCGTCTGCTGGTGCTACACCAATTCCAAAGAGCGATGCGTTTTCTAAGAAGAATTGTCTTCGTTCGGGAAAGAAAACTGAAAATCGTGTGACGTTATTAACCTGTCGGTCTGCGTCAGCCTGTGCGAAGTCAGTGTTAGCCGTAAGGTCGAGAATTGCATGTGGACTTAGTGCCCATTTTAATTCCCCGCCAACCTTGTAATTTACTTTATCCATTTTTGTACTGCCATCATCTATTTTATCATAGGATGTGAGGAAGTACGGAACTGCACGAATATTGGTCGTTGATCGAGGGGGCTTCAGATTTTTTAACACGCCAGCATAGGCCATACGCGTTGACGTGTAGGCACGAGGATAGGGTGACAGGGCTGATGTTTCATTGGTAAGACGCCGGTTACGAAAAACATTGAAACCCCACTCCTGAATCGAATCTCCCCGCTGAGGATATCTTAATGTCTTCCACGGTACGGCTATCTCTGCGACCCAGCCAGAGTCAGTCCGCGATGTTCTCACACGCCAAAGGCCGTCCCAGTCATTGTCAAAATACAAATCATCAAACGAAAGATAATCGCGTTGAACACCATACGGGTTTGTCGACAATGCGATGGCGTTCCGATTGTCATTAAAAGCATCAAAGGACATGGTGATCAGATCGTGCTGTCGTTGACTGAAATCGCGCTTAAAATCGACCGCTCTGATTGCTTTCCTGCCCAGGGAGTCTCTCGAGAAGATCGCGAAGTATAAATATTTTTTATTGTACAGTACTTTAACTTCAGTCGCATGATTCGGTCTGCTTCCCTGAAAAGGTTCTATTTGCACAAACGCTGGCGAAGTTGTAGCACTCTTCCAGGCTTCCTCATTCGGAACACCATTAATTCTCAGCATAGTGTTTATTTCAGTCGCATGCAGTTCCTTGCGAATGGAGTCGGGCCTGAATATCGTAGCATCCTGTGCAGAAAGGTCTGCTGCAATAAACAACAAGACTGCGACGACGAAGACGAGGCATCGCGTGCAGTAAAATATCTGAAGGCATAGCAATGATTGCCACGATTGTGGGTTACTCATGGAATCACAGCGTTAATAAAGCCTGGGCTCGGTACTCAGCTGTGGTCTTTCGCGCTGATGCCAATAAGGATATGCTGGAGGAGTTTCGCTCGCCTTATCCAGTCGCTGTATTTGATCCAAAGTAAGTTTCCAATCAACAGCGCCTAGATTTTCTTTCAACTGTTCTTCATTCCTGGCACCAATGATAATATTTACAATCGTTGGTCTTTGTAGCAGCCAGTTCAATGATATCTGCGAAATGGTCTTTCCTGTCTCCTTTGAAATTTCATCCAACACATCAACAATTCGGTATAGAACTTCATCTGAAACAGCGAAGCCAGGTACCGGACTTCCCCCTTGGGCTATACGCGCATCAGGTCTGGGTTGATTGCGTCTATACTTTCCGCTCAAAAGTCCGGAAGCCAATGGACTCCATACCATTGTTCCTACTTTTTGATCGATACCCAATGGCATCAACTCCCATTCGAAGTCACGGTTGATCAATGAGTAATAAGCCTGATGACCAACATATTTTGACCAGCCATATCTTTCAGAAATGGATAGCGATTTCATCAAATGCCATCCAGAGAAATTTGAGCAGGCGATATATCTCACCTTACCATGTCTGACGAGCGTATTCAATGCATCCAGTGTTTCCTCGACCGGAGTGTTACCATCGAAACCATGCATATGATATACATCGATATAATCCACATCCATTCTGGTCAAACTATCTTCACAGCTTTTAATGAGGTGATGACGAGACGATCCAAAGTCATTAATCTCATCACTCATCGGGAACGTTGCCTTGGTCGAGATCAGAACTTTGTCGCGTCGTCCATGAATGGCCTTACCTAATATTTCTTCGGCGAGACCGCGTGAATACACATTTGCTGTATCAAAAAAGTTTAAACCTGCATCGAGGCAAATGTCGATCTGATTTTTGGCATCATCCAGTTGTGTGCCGCCCCAGGCCTTGAAGAAACTGCCCGTACCACCAAAGGTACCAGTTCCGAAACTCAGGACAGGTACACGAAGTCCGGAACCTCCGAATTGTCTGTATTCCATAAGATTTATTTATGATTTTGTGGTTGGATGATGTCGAAGTCAATTCAATAAATCACCCAGTGATTTGATATCTTCAGGTTCCAGCATCTCAAAAATTGAGTTACCATTTGCATTGGGTATAGCCTTGTCTGCTCCAGCTTTTAACAATAATCTCGCGCATTCAATTTGGTGGTATTGGTTATGGACCCCACCATTCTTCAGGCCGTGAATGGCCCAAAACAACGGCGTGGATTTGAAATCGTAACACAGCCGATTGATCTCGGCACCTTTGTCGATAAGGCGATCAACCAACAGATCGCGCCCACACCACGCCGCCCAGTGTAGTGCAGTGCCTCCGTGTGTTCCAGGATGAAAGATATTCGCACCGCGATCAATGTATAGCAACCCCACTTGATCTGCGGAAAGACTTGATGCAGCAATTAACGGAGTATCCTTCATTTCTGTTAATTTATTACCATTGACGTCGGCGCCGAATTCCACAAATATCTTTGCCAACTCGACAGCGTCTTCATCTGTATAGATTTTGTGAAAAACGCCGTCACAAATTCTGTGCAGAGGATGCTCTGCCGTTTGCTCCTCCTCACTCATAGGTATCGGTTTGTTTGCCAATGCGGGATCATTGGAAAGTGTTTTCCTGATTTCTGCATGGTTTAGCGTCCTTATAAGATCCAGGAGTTCATCCATAAATATTTCTATTTTTTAAGAATGTATGATCTGACCGCCTTACCATTTTGTCCAACCAAAAGTTGTTGATGATCTCCAGAACCAACGGACAACAAATCACGCACATCACCTTTGAGACTCAGTCCACTCGTTGACTGATCGACATATGTAAAATTACCTTTGCCATCGTTAATGAGCAAAACACCATAGTTTGCATCTGATTTACCTATACGCACGCGAACCATACTTTCGTCACCTGCGGCGATAACATCTAAATCGCCATCACCATCAACGTCCATTGCCTGCAAAGCATACACCGGCGCGAACTGTACTTGTACAGGCAATGGTTTCAATTTGAATTTCCCATTGACATTCTCAAACATCATTGTCCTCAATTCTACGGCGGTTAATGTCTCGGTATCTGCCAATTCTTCTGGCTTAAACATCTTTTCCATTGTAGCATTAGCGTATGAGTTGTAATCAATATATCGTCCGCGAAGAAAAGCAACCTGACCCAATGCCTCGTCGCGACTGGCGTACGGATACGATTGATCACCGATGTAGTAGGTAAGAAACGGATCGACTTGTCCATCGCCGTTAAAGTCTTTGTAAATAAGTTTGACCGGATGCGTTGAGGACGCGTGAAACTGATTGTTTTGTCCAAAGTTGCCGGCGATGATATCGGTGTCCCCGTCTCCGTCAAAGTCGCCTGATGTCAGACAGTTCCACCATCCATTTGTAGATGGCGGCACATCCGCTTCTGAAGAATCAACCAGTTTGCCGGACTGATTCAGAAATATTTTAAGCGGCATCCATTCCCCTGCAACGACCAGGTCACTCGTACCATCCTTATTGATATCCGATGCGACGGCATCACAAATCATATTTTTTTGCAATGATGGCGGCAGCGTCTTACTCATGTCGTTGAACTTTCCTTTTCCATTATTGATCAATAACAAACTCGAACCTGCTATCGGATAACTGCCAGGCGTAAGACGTGTGCCAACAAAAAGATCGAGCTTGCCATCACCGTTGGCATCAATCGGAACGACACAAGATCCGGCAAGTCGTTCATCTGGAAGCATTGAACTGATTTTGTTAAACAGACCTTTACCATCATTGAAATAAAGTCTATCCTGTAATAATGGATCATTCGGTTCAAACGAATAACCGCCGCTGACCACATATAGGTCAAGGTCGCCATCGCCGTCGGCATCGAAGAACGATGCGTCTTCATCCTGATGTTCGCGATCAGCAATAAATGACGGCTGCTTCTTCTCCGAAAATTTACCTTTATTATCCTGGATAAATAATGCTCCTGGTTGATGTCTCGCTCCACACAGGTAAACATCCTCAAGTCCGTCACCATTCACATCACCCTTTGTCATTTTGGGTCCGGAAAATGAAAACATCTTTGGAAGCAGAAGCTGGCGCTTAAAATCATTGACGTCAATTTTTTCGTGGCTCCATTTTAGGTTTTCATTTTCAGCAAAGAGGGGATCGGTTTTTTTCAGTGGACGGTATGTTGATGTGGCTTCTTCATATTTTGGTGACAGTGTTGTGGAGGCGGCTACATTTGCTATCACCTGCGACTTTTGATCGGGCCACACGATTCGCACAGAGTCAATATTCTTTGCGGTGTCTACACCAAATACTAACGGGACAAAAACAGACGACTCAAACCCTCTAGTAGGAGAAAACTCCTGGTATTGTTGTTTGGCACCCGTAAATATAAAAGCTTTCGTGCCGACAATAACACGCGTTAAATTATTGGCTTTTAAATCAATCTTTAAGAAGCGTTTCTTTTTAGCGTCACTTGTTGTGTTTTTATAAATAACAGCAGGTTCATTCATGGCATTGATAACGATATCTACATCGCCGTCGTTATCAAGGTCAGCGCAGGTAGCGCCGTTGGATTTAAAATTTCTGCTGATACCCCAGTCATTGTTCATCTTCGTAAATGACAGGTCTTTGTTATTTCTGAAAATAAAGTTGCCGACTTGAATCGCTGGCATCGCGCCAATGACCTGCTGAAGGTTCATTCTCGTCCCTGTTTGTTGCGCCTTTAGTTTTTCATCGACTGTAAACTTCAGGAACTGCATGTTGGTGTAGTCTTTTTCGTAGCCATTGCTCACGTAAAGGTCTTTCCATCCATCGTTGTCAAAGTCGACAAACATGGTCGACCAACTCCAATCCGTATTTGAGATTCCACTGAGTTGACCGATCTCTGAAAATGTTCCATCGCCATTATTGAGCTGGAGCATGTTGCGCATAGTCTGATGGTGAAACCCAGAGTTGACTAGAATGTTATACTTGTCATAGTTATCATCTCCCGACGATAACTTGATCCTCTCGTTGGATTCCGGAAGCATGTCCAAAGTATATATATCTGGTAATGCATCGTTATTAATATCGGCGATGTCGGATCCCATGGAAAATAAAGAAACATGGCCCATGGCATCTTTGATCGTATTTGTAAACGTGCCGTTTTGATTGTTAATGTATAGATAGTCCTCTTCGTTAAAGTCATTTGAGATGTAAATGTCGGGCCAGCCATCATCGTTAACGTCCGATACGGCAATACCCAATCCAAAACTCAATACGTTGTTGATAAGTCCCGCTTTTTTAGACACGTCAAAAAACTTTCCATGATCATTTTCAAAAAGCTTGCTGGCGAATTTGGCTGATTGTTGTTTCTTAAAGTTCATAAGGTTATTGAAACCTGCATACGCTGGCAATGAATGGTTCAACAGAAACATGTCAATGTCTCCATCAAGATCGTAGTCGAAAAAAGAAGCTTGAGTGCTATAGTCATTAATATTCAGACCATATTCTTTTGACTTCTCGGTAAACGTAAGGTCCCTGTTGTTGATGAACAATTGGTTCTCACGCAGCGTAGAATCCGGCAGTGCAGATCGGCACACATAGAGGTCGAGAAACCCGTCCTGATTGACGTCGGCAAAGGTGACTCCAGTTTTCCATCCCTGGGCTACCGCTACTCCAGCCTTGTCAGTGATGTCTTCGAATTTAAAATCACCTTTGTTGAGATAAAGCTTATTGGGCACTTTATTACCAGAGAAGTAAATATCCGGCAACCCATCGTTATTGACATCTCCAATGGCAACACCACCGCCGTTGAAATAATAAGGATAGCTTAGCACATGATTCTTCTCGTCCTGGACGACGTTATTTTGGAAGGAAAGTCCAGTTTCAGACGCTGGTTGTTCTTCCAATAACACAGCCTTTTTCTCTTTGGCACAGCTTATGAGAAAAATGATGGACGCAAAAATTGCCGGTTTGCAACGCATGATCAGTTACCGAAGTTTTTATTCTTGATTAAACAGGCTGTAAATAACAAAAGGGTCAGAAAATTCTGACCCTTTATGTTGGAAAATAAGCAAATTAAATGCTAATCCTAATTCTTATCCCACCAAAGCGGGGTCGTTACCTTGTCGGCTCCTCCCAAGAGCGGAACTCCGGTTTCAACACCCCGTGTGTTACTTGCCTTTTCAGACAGCATAAAAGGAATACGCTTGATCGTTTGAGTTGTCGGATCTGAAATATCGGCGTTATCGGATTTAACAACCGGATAGAGCTTCATGTATCCATGGCGGCGTACATCAGCCCATGCCTCATTGCCATCAGGATAAAGTGCGAGCCATTTCTGAATTGCAATCTGTTCTAATTGAGCATCCTTGGTGCCGCTGAATGCAACTGCCACGGTGCTTAAAGGAGGTGAGTTTTGCGCATCACCAGGTGCAATAGGTACTGCAGCGCTGGCGGTATAAGCCGCAATCGCTGCATCGCCAGTAATTCCCCATTGGGCCATTGACGTTTTAATACCTGCTTCATAATAATCCTTGGCACTTCCACCACCCATGTTCCATCCTAATAACACTCCTTCTGCACGAAGGAAATAAGCTTCTGCAGCAGCCATCACGTTTACAGGAGTAGCCTGACCAGCAGGGTAAGATTTTGCAACTGAAGTGGCCTTCCATACGCCGTCTTCGTAGACATAATCTCCATAGGATACCTGATCCGTTGTAAAGCTGTTCCACCGTACACCATGCCTTGAATTGGCAGCGAAATTATTTAACGGAACTGCCATATCTGCAGCAGGAAGTCCATTTCTTAATCCATTAAAATCCAATGGATGCGCGACATCTTCTTTATTATACTTTCCGCTGTTGGCGGCAAGATTCGCATCTATACTTTGTTGTGTTGGGTTGAAATACACACCAATGCGTGGATCATGATAGCCCTTAAGCACTGATTCCATCGCTGAACTCATGCGGAATTCATTCCAGTCCATTACAGACAGGCCATCAACGTCGCTGTTCACAATGCTCTTTGCAAGAAGGGCGTCATCCGTAGGACTTGTAGTCATCAAGCCAGCTGCTGCTGCATTTTCACCTTCCGTTTTTGCGCGACCTGCGTCAACATTTGAAATCCGTACCGCTAGTCTTAGTCTTAATGTGTTGGCAAATTTTATCCATTTGTTAACATCACCACCATAAATGATATCATAAGATCCATAAGGTACTTCTCCTGTTTTGCCTTTCAGCACCGTTACGGCAGTTTCGAGACGTTTAAAGAAGTCATCATAGATTTTGTCCTGAGCGTCGTACTCAACAAATGGTGCAATCTTACCTGCGTTGAAATATGGGATAGGTCCCCACGTATCGGTTACACGTTGAAAAGCGACAACCCACCAGATGTTGGCGATAGCATATTCAGCAGAAGCAGGATCGTATTTTTCCATCAGTGTTTGAAGTTGTGGAAGCGTCGCTGTGTACAATGGATCCCACAATGATCCGATCCAATCGAAACGAATCACATATCTGTCTGAAGGGAAATACGTTGTTGTATTTGCAAAGTACTGAGCATACTGATCGTGAAAAAGGTTTTGAGCAACCTGATAGCTCCATCCGCTATTCGTACCATTTTGCAACGCATAGGAGAAAAGGAAAGGCAGCTGCGATGTTTGTAAATCAGCAATCGCATTTTTGTTCGTATTTATTTCCTCGTAATCCGAGGTACACGAAATCGCTACAACAACAGTGCACATTAAAAGAATGCTGCTGTATGATCTTAATATTGAATTAAATTTTTTCATAGTCATTTTTTCTTTCACCAATTAGAATGTGAGTTGAAGATTCAGACCGATAGTTCTGGTTGATGGGAATGTTCCATAGGAAACTCCTTGCCAGTTGCTGTTTCCAAGTGCCATATCAGGATCGAATGACATCTTGCGTTTCGCCAATCCTGGGATATCAAGTCTCGCACTTCCACGGTAGATAAAGAACAAGTTGCGGGCGATAACAGATAATCTGGCAGTCTTTATCGGAAAATTCTGAGGAAGTGGAAGGCCATATCCTATTGAAAGTTCACGTAATCTGAAATTGGTAGCGTCGTATGCGAAGAATTCGCCGCTTCCATAACGTCCGCCTGAAGCAGTGGTCCAGAAAGCTTGCGCATTAGTGGTTGCAGTTACTGGTGTACCTTCAGTGCTCACGCCGCCAAGATTCCAGCCACCCTCTCTGTAATTCTTTGTAACCTCTGGAAGACCATTGAACGCCAACAGTTGCTCAGTCCCATCGACGATGGTACCTCCCACGCGACCGTCAATCAATACTCTTACTGAAATACCTTTGTAGTTCAAAGTGTTGGTAAGTCCCATAGTTGCCTGAGGGTTAAAGTTACCGATGATCCTTTGGTCCTCAGATATCACTGGCTTTCCATCCACATCTACAACCAGTTGACCGGTGTTAGTATCGCGTTGCCAGTAAGTGCTGAGCATGTCGCCATAACGTCCACCCTCTCTGATTATTGGCGAAGCAGAACGGCTGTATCCACCGCCAGAGAATTCTTTAACCTCGTCTGTTAATTTTATAATTCTATTTCTGTTCATCCCAAGGTTAAAAGCGATATCCCATTTCAATGGTCCAGCAACCGGCGTTGCATTCAACACAACTTCAAGACCTTTGTTCTGAATGTTACCAGCGTTGATGTACTGTGTCAGGAATCCCGTTCCTACAGGCAGAGGCACTTCCAACAGTTGGTTGAAAGAGTTGCTCTTGTAAACTGTAAACTGGAAGCCGAACCGATTCTCGAAAAGCTTAAGGTCTAATCCAAGTTCAAAGTTCTTAACGATCTCAGGTTTCAGATTCGGGATGGAGTTCGTAGTGTTTCGGAAGATATATCCGTTTCCTGCACCCTGCGAAAAGTTGTACGTATTTTGTAATAACTGCGCCTTACCACCGTTACCCACTTGCGCGTAATTGACATTCAATTTCAGAAAGGATATCTGCTTTGGCATTGAGACCAGATCAGAGACAATTCCTGAAACTCCGATTGAAGGGTAGCTGTAGCTGTGTGGTTTAGGAAGCTGTGAAGCCCAATCATTGCGCAAACTGGCGTCAAGGAATATGGCTTCTTTCCATCCAAGATTAACCTGTCCGTAAACTGCCTGGGTTTGTGTCCTGACTTCATCTTGCGTTGAGTTTGGATTAGCTCCAAAATTCAAGCTGAAGAAGTTCGGAACACGAAGGCCGCCGGAGTTAGCACCTGTAGTCTGCCAAAGATTGTCCTGGTAGATCGTACCGACGCGATAATCAAGTTTCAAATCAGACGTCAAGTTATTGGTCCCATCAATCATCAGATCGTACCATTGTTGACTACTGTTAACAGTTCCTTTGTTATAGTTACCACCGCCGGTTGATATCGCTGCAAGACTTCCTTGTGATGCAAGCGATGTCTGGCGATCATTGATCTTGTCAAGATTAGCACGACCAGAAACGTGCAACCAGCTTGTGATATCATATTTCATCGATACAAATCCCATCACGCGATCACGTGTCTCGTTATTCGCGGTGCGATTAACAATCCAATATGGATTTTCGTAAAGTGCTGCGTTTGAAGTAGGATACTTGATTGGCACAGGAAGACCAACGTTGTTAATTGTTTGATAGTTCTTGATATCGTTCAATGCTACGTTTCTTGGAAGCAAATACAAGTCCGCAATTGCAGACAAAGACTCGCCGTTTGCATATCTGCTGTCAATCTGCTGCAGAACGTAAGTGACCTTTGCATCTGTAGAAAACTTCTTGCTGATCTGGTTGCTGAACCTCAAGTTGAAGGTGTGGCGATCCATATTGTTTCTTGGCATGATACCCTGAACTCTGTTATTGGTATATGACAGATAAGTCTGCATCTTTTCAGATCCACCTGATATGCCAATCGAATTATTCAAGGTCGTGCCTGTACGGAAAAAGTCTCTCACGTTATTCTTTTGCGCAGAGTAACTGCGTTGCTCACCATTGTATGCAGTAAAGTCTTGTCCATTAAGTGGCGCACCCCAGCTTTCACCAGATTTTCCATTGAGAACGCCGCTGTTTCCTTGACCGTAAGAATTCTGATAATTCGGTAAAACGAAAGGCCTCTCCATCACGATACCGGAATTGATGCTGACAGTCGTTTTGTCTTTTCTACCTTTTTTTGTAGTGATTACAATAACACCGTTACCTGCGGCACTACCATACAGCGCTGCAGCTGAGGCTCCGCGAAGAACTGTCATTGATTCAATGTCATCTGGATTAATGTTGGAAGCACCATCAGAACCCTGAACGCCACCAAAGTCACTAGTAACCGTACCGTTGGTATTGTTCGTAATAGGAACACCATCGACAACAAACAAGGCATTGTTACTGCCCTGAATAGATCTATTACCACGAAGCACGATACGTGCGCCGCTACCAGGACCGCCTGATCCCTGGGTGATGATCGCATTTGCTACTTTACCCTGAAGTCCCATGACCGGGTTGTTTGCATCCCGCACTTCCGTTAACTCGGATGGTTTAACAGATTGCGTCGCATACACAAGTGTTTTGGTTTCGCGAGCGATACCTAACGCCGTAACAACAACTTCATTCAATTGTGAGGCATCTTCTTTTAACACAACGTTGATCACGCTCTGGTTGCCGATCGTGATCTCTTGCGTAGCGAATCCAATAAAGGACGCTACCAATACTGCACCAGGATCAGATACGCTGAGAGAATACTTTCCATCAGAATCTGTTGTAGTACCAACAGTAGTGCTTTTCACCAGGATAGAAACACCTGGTATCGGTGCGCCGTCCATTCCAGAAGTCACGGTTCCCGTGATTGTCTGAGCCAGCGCAGGTATGCTGGCAAAGAGGAGTAAGACGATGATTTTAGGTAAACATTTTTTCATTTTAGATTGGGTTTGTTAGTCGATCTATTGACGAAATAAAGTCGGGCAAAACGTTATTTCTTAATCTAATCTAGCGCCAGTGTCAGAAAAAAGCAAAGGGTATTGGGTGTGTGTCTCCGCACACGCGTATATTGTGTGCGCACACGGTGAACCTAATAAGGCCCCACACGCGATTGAAACAACGTTATTGGATGCAGTGGGGTCAATTTGGACCATATCTAAAATTTTTTACATTTTTTTTAAAAGGCGTAGGCTAAAAAAGACCCTATATATCACACAAAGTCCATTTGACGGCTCTACTACATAATATTTATAAAATATTGCCAAAGCTGCGAATTACTTTAAGATTTGGAGAAATTCATGCTTCTCAAGGCCGTTCCATCGAATGCGGAAATTCTCCCACAGCAAGAAGACTTCGAAAGCGATTAATTCAAAAGTGCTGCATTGAAATCCTCATCAATGAAACTAATATTTAGTTTAAGCTTCCGCACCATTATTACATCCGGAAGTAAAAAAACGCTCAAATACGCGGCCTTCACAATGTGTAAGACTTGATGAAACGAACTATCGGATTGCAGCGCGAATAGTTTGACGATTGAAGCTGTTAGGTCGCAAGGATCAAAAAAACATTTATCATAAATGTGAGGACATCAACCCTTTGCTGATTCTCTTTCATTTAATTTGATCTTCTACAATGCCTGAACATGACCAATCTGTATTTTCTGTTTATTATCATGACAAGCCTGCACGCGATTTCCAGTGTAGAGAAAAAAAACACATACGTTGTGAAACGCGTTCGGGACAACGAGCTTGTTATAACTGGCAAAGGTTCAAGTTCGATATGGGCGAAAGCAACTCCGCTCGAAGACTTTGTTTATCCCTGGGAAAATGACAAGCCACCTCTAACCAGGTTCCAGGCACTCCATGATACGGAATGGCTTTATCTTCTATATACAGTCACTGATCCCAATGTGAATGTCTTTGTTAAGACAAATGACAAATCAGAGGTCGTATTTTCCGATCGCGTTGAAATTTTCTTTCGCAGGGATGAAAAGATGAATCCTTACTATGGTCTTGAAATTGATCCGAATGCACGTATCATGGAATATGAAGCGACATATCATAGAAAATTTGATTCATCCTGGTCTTGGCCAAAAGGTGGATTGATTGCAAAAGGGAACGTGACAGCGGATGGCTATACCGTTGAAGTAGCGATCAGCAAGAAATCTCTGCGACAACTCGGCCTTATCAATGATCATAAGATTGAAGCGGGAATTTTTCGAGCCAACTGTACTTTGATGACAGGTACTGATGAGAATATGAAATGGGTCAGCTGGCTGAAACCTGATTCCCCTACTGCCGATTTTCATATACCTTCAGCATTTGGTGTATTGGTCCTCAAAGAATAAATGGTTTATCTACGCCATGTATTTAATAGCCAGGGTTTCGAAGGACTAACATTAGTTGAACCTGCTAGGAACTTCTTTTCAATACACTGGCACTTTTTTTTACCTTTGACTCGGAACCCACCAATGTACCCTGAGTTATCTTGACGATGCCGACACCTTTTATTGCGCAAGAGTCCTATTCAATAAGTTCTATTGATTTGCCATTGACCGTTTTAAGTGCTGGGAAAAATCCAGCCTGGGACCGTGCAGCAGGGCTCACCTCTTTTTCCTATCCGTGGGATTCAGGCGAGCCTCCGTCTACAATGTTCAAGGCTCTACACTCCAAGGATTGGATATTTTTTCAATACGCGGTAAAGGATGATAACATACAGATCCTGGTGAACGTAAATGATAAGATTGAAGTCATCGGAAGCGATCGCGTCGAAATTTTCTTTCGGACGGATGACAAACTCGCACCATACTACTGTCTTGAAATTGATCCGCTAGGTCGCATACTCGACTATAAAGCAAAATTTCATCGTCAGTTTGATATGACATGGTCGTGGCCAGAAGGACACCTTATCGCAAAGGCGGAAAGAGATCATTGTGGTTACACTGTCGAAGTCGCGATCAGTAAAGAGTCATTAATTAACCTAGGGCTCTTAAAGAAAAATAAGATTGAGGCAGGAATATTCCGAGCGAATTGTACTACGACTGCCGGAGATACTGATCATATGAAATGGATTAGCTGGCTCAAACCGGATTCACCGACTCCTGATTTCCATCTTCCATCTGCTTTTGGCGTATTATTACTGGAAGACTGAGGCTTAAAGGATCAATCCATGCAAACCCTGCGACAACGACTGCTCACTACCGCATCCGTGATTGCAGTGGCGCTTTGTGTGGCGACTTGTAACGGACTAAAAAAAAGTGAAGATGGTGCAGGCGTAAAAAATCTCAAAGACGAGG
>JBDSKX010000098.1:0-8667 GCA_039916665.1 Chryseolinea sp.
AGCGTTGTTTTAAGCGAACTGAATGAATCCAACCTGATGATTCGCGGCGAGTTTAGCTATGAATCGGCAATGGTTGAATATACGCCGGATGAAAACCTTGTTATCGAAGACGGTGACACGATAAAGATTGTCAGGCGTGACAAAGACGCTGAAAAGAATCTGCATGAATATCTGCGGACGCTTCACGCATCATTTTCAAATCAGCGTAACAATTCCTATTACTATCTTCATTTTGATGATGTGATGAAGAAAGGCTGGTTCATCGACATGATGCATAAAGTGCAGGAGCAGGGTTATCCGATACACGGATTATCGACATTAAAGAAGTTCCGTTACACAGCGCACGTTCCGAAATTCTCTATAACTGTAACATCGAATACAGACACTTTTGATTTAAAGGTTCATGTGCAGTGGGGTGACCAGCAAGTTCCGCTAAAAGAGATTCGACTGGCGATCCTCAGTTGGCAGGATACGATCATGCTCGAGGACGGAACGCTCGGACATATTCCTGAAGAGTGGCTTAAGCAATACAGTTTGTTGCTGCGTACAGGTAAAGAACAAGATGGAGTTCTCAAAGTGAGTAAAGTGCATTTTACACTCCTCGAAGATATCCTTGAACAACTCGATAGCTCAGCGAGAAAAGAGATTGAAGACAGTAAGCGTAAGTTACTTGGCTACGATGCTATTGAGAAAGTTGCACTCTCCTCCGAAATCAAAGCCTCATTGAGGCCTTATCAGTTATCCGGCTTTCACTGGATGCAGGCTTTGGATGAACTTGGATGGGGCGGTTGTCTTGCTGACGATATGGGTTTGGGAAAAACGCTTCAGGCAATCTCTTTTATTCAGTTTGTAAAAGATAAATATCCCGGCAGCACGCAGCTTGTTGTTTGTCCGACGTCTTTGATATTTAACTGGGAGGGAGAACTGCAGAAATTTGCTCCTTCACTAAAGTTCTATCGACACTACGGCACGCAACGAGAGCTAAAAGAAGCGCACATCGAAGACTTTGATGTCGTGCTTACATCGTATGGTGTGGTGCGCAATGATATAGACCAATTGTCGGGTGTCTTGTGGCAGTATATAATTCTCGATGAAAGTCAGTCGATAAAGAATCCCGACGCACGCATCACCCGTGCAGTACAGCAGTTACATTCTGTAAATCGTATTATAATGAGTGGTACGCCGGTGCAGAATAATACGTTTGATCTTTACTCTCAGTTTAATTTTTTAAATCCCGGTCAGCTCGGCAATCGTGAATACTTCAATCGCGAGTTTGCTGTTCCTATTGATAAACTTGGGAGCAAAGAGAAGGCCCAGTACCTAAAAAAACTTATTTATCCCTTTACGCTTCGACGAACAAAAGAACAAGTAGCGAAGGATCTTCCCGATAAAACCATCACCGTCTTATGGTGTACGATGGAAGTTGGGCAACGCAATCTGTACAATGAATACCGTGACAATTTTCGAAGTCGGTTGTTGAAGAAGATCGATGACGAAGGCATTGGTAAGTCAGGAATGGCGGTACTGGAAGGACTCCTGCGACTAAGACAGATCTGTGATCATCCCGCATTGTTGAAAGCTCACGGAGAGACGGAGAACAGCTCCGTAAAGATCAACGAGCTCATTCGTGAGGTGAAGGAGAATGCGGGTAATCACAAACTATTGATCTTCTCACAATTCACAGAGATGCTTCATCTCATTAAAGATGAATTTGAAAAGGCAGCGATCGAACATTGTTATCTTGATGGAAGCACTCCATTAAAGAAACGCCAGGAAGAAGTAGAGCGCTTCCAGGGAAATGATTCCATCAAAGCATTCTTGATTTCACTCAAGGCAGGAGGCGTAGGCCTCAACCTTACAACCGCAGATTATGTTTACATCGTCGATCCATGGTGGAACCCAGCTGCAGAACAACAGGCAATCGATCGTGCTCATCGTATTGGTCAGCAGCGCAAAGTGTTTGCGTATAAGATGATTTGCAAAGACAGTGTTGAGGAACGCATACTGCAATTACAGGAGCGCAAGAAGAATCTTGCTGATGATTTAATACAGGAGGATTCAAATTTTGTAAAGACTTTGTCCCGGGAGGATGTGGCGTTTTTGTTTGGGTAAGAGGTGAGGTGACAAGAACGAGTGAGTACTATTTATTGCCCACATACCTCACCCCGACAGGCACCTCCATATCCATCTGATTATCAGCAGGCACTAATGGACACGAATACTTATGATTATACGCACAATAAGGATTATACGCCTGATTGAAATCAATGATAATGTTAGTCTCTGATTTTGGTATTCGTAAGTCTATATATCTTCCTCCGATGTAACTTTGAGCTCCATTCGTCAGATCGGTGAATGGAAAAAATAAATAATCGACATATTCCGGGTCTTTCATTAAGTCTTGTGACTGATAAACCGGAAGTCTGAATTGTTTTTCTGCAATGGCGAATTCCACGTAGCCATAGACGCGATCAGTAGTTAGCCGGGTCGTTGTGGTTTTCATTTGCAAGAATGGTGTTCCATCCGTGACGGTTAATTTTGCATTGACCCGGTAATTCAAGTTGACTGGGAAGAAATCGTGCCCTTTAAATTTTTTCAAATCCTTGGGTTCGAGCGGAGATTCTTCCTTGTTTTTATATTCGGTGTTTAGCTTCTTTTGAAATTCGTCAATCTCTTTCAGCGCTTTTAGTGAGTCGGTTTGCGCAGACGCGCTGAATGCGCAGAAACTCAAAACAAATAGGACAACAGCTTTCATGAGCGAAAAATTTACGGACTTTATTATGGGGTCAATATCAATATCTGCCTACATTTATTAAAGGACGGATGTCTCACTAAGATAGCTCTTTATTGAATTTGTGGAAGTAGTCTGAACAAACTTCACTCCATACGTATACTCGTTACGGGATTCATCAATGCTGCCTTTAGCGCCTGATAGCTGACCGCGACTAACGTGATGCCTAGCGCGGACAGACCGGTCACGACAAAAATGATCCATGATACTTCGATGCGGTAGTCATACTGTTGAAGCCATTGATTTGCAAAATAGTAAGCGAGCGGTGTGCCGATTAAAATGGATGCGATCACAAGTTTAATAAAGTCGGATGACAACATAACCCACAAGCTAAAGGCTGAAGCGCCAAGCACTTTCCGAATACCGATTTCCTTGGTGCGTTGACTTGCTGCAAAGGCTGCTAAGCCGAAGATACCAATTGAGCTGATCACGACCGTCAGGAATGAAAACACTGACGCCAGGTTGCCAATACGCTCTTCATCTTTGAATTTTTGTGCGAAGTCTTCATCAAGGAATTTATAGTCAAAGGGAGCATTTTCGTCGAGCTTTCTGATAACTCCTTCGACGGCACTCAACGCGGCTTTGACATTTGTATTCGGCGGTAGCCTCACCGTTAAATATCCCGCGTTCACATAGTTGATAAAATATACTTGTGGATGTTGTTTAAGGAAAGCGGTTGAGCGAACCTGATCTTTGATCACGCCGATAATTACTCTTTCCACTCCGTCTGCAAACTTTATTTTTTTGCCGAGAACTTCGTCTTTTGAAATCAGGTTGGCGGCAAGTTCATTCACGATAACTCCAGCGGAGTCGGTGCTATGTTCGCGTGAAAAGTCCCGTCCCGCGATGAACTCGAAACCATTTGTTTTTGGAAAATCATGGCTGCAGGTATTCATTGCAATCAAAGCCCGTGCAGTTGGATCTTTTCCTTCCCAACTCATTGATGCGTCTACAAACGCTGAACCGGTGATCGGATTATTCGAAATGGCCATATTTTCAACTAAGCCTGTTTTTAACAACTCATACCGCAGTGAATTGTAGTTTGACTTTGCCAGTTGGTCGGTCCTTATCTCGACATGAAAGATTCCCTCGCGATCAAAACCTACTGGCCGATCTTTCGCGTGCTGTATTTGTTGGAAGACGACAATCGTTTCTGCGATCAGCACGATTGAAACCGTGAATTGAAAAACAACCATCACGCTACGCGGCCATGTGGCAGACTTCGCGCCATTGAAACTACCTTTTAATACTTTAACCGGATTGAACGATGACATATACAGTGCGGGATAGCTCCCCGCAAGCAAGCTTGTGACACATAGAAATAGGCCAATCCATAAAATGAATTCAGGGCTGCTCCATGGGATCTCAATTTTCTTGTCTACCAATTGATTGAACCAAGGTAGTGACAACGGAACGATGAGTAGGGAGATGATCATTGCAATGAACACGATTAAAAAAGATTCTGTCAGGAATTGGAGTACCAGTTGCTTGTATTCAGAGCCCATCACTTTTCTGAGGCCAATTTCTTTCGACCGGTTTTGACTGCGTGCTGTGCTCAGGTTTACAAAATTAATGACTGCCAGGAAGAGGACGAATATCCCAATTGTGCTGATCATCCAAATGAATTTGATATGTCCGCCTGTATTATGTCCATCTTTGAATTCACTGTAGAGATGCCATTTTGCCATTGGGTAAATAAATCCTTCGGGTTTAACGGCCTTAACGTCATTCGATCCGGTTGCGTCCAGCAATTTTTTCATTTTCGAACCAGCGCTTCGAAACGACGCTCCATTTTTCAGCTGTACAAAACATTGGAATCCATAGTCATCCCAGTTGTCTAGTTCCTTTGGAATGGATTTATCTATTGAATTGAAATAGGCCAACGGCACTAGAAATTTTACATCTGCGAACTCTGAATTCTGCGGAAAATCATCGTAGACGCCAACAACCATCAACTGATCATGGTTGTCAAATTTTATCATTTGTCCGACGGGTTCGCCGTGCGAGAGCGATGCTGCCAGTGTCCTTGAAACTATGAGGGTGTGTAGGTCTTTGATTGCATTGCGCTTTCCTTGTAACATGCGTATCGAAAACATATCCAGAAATGCAGTGTCTACGAATAGACCAGTCTCCGAAAGTTTCTTATCATCCTGCGTCAGGAAATGATTTGATGGCCAGGAAGCTATTGATACATTTTCGAAATCGGGATATTTACTTTTCAACGCCTCGCCTATTGGCGCCGGCACATCATTGATTGTTATGATTTCGTCTCCAAAGGCGATGTTATGATAGACCTGACCCAGGTGATCGTAGTTCTGAAATGACTTGTTAAAGCTAACTTCATCATATACCCATAATCCGATAAGTATCGTTACGGCCATACCCGTAGCCAATCCGCTGATATTGATAATGGAGAATCCTTTTGTTCGGACGAGATTGCGCCATCCTATCAGGAAGTAGTTTCTAAGCATAGATCATAGGTTGGTTCATACATACAAAAGCGTGCGGCTTTGACTGTAGATGTTTGACAGGCAGAGAAAGTTTTGTCGCAGCAAAATTCCGATGCTCATGAAGCCCCGTCGTGCTAAGCGGCACGCGCAAGAAGCGATCGATAAACTAATGAGGTGTCGATGTTCTCACCAATGAAATAAGTACTTAATCGCGAAGTAATCCTCCATAGCCCCGAACTCTAAATGGTATGCGCCTTCATGTTCCATAGTATATTTGTATGACCAATTGCAAAATGAACGAGAAAGTAATAGAAATCTTTTATCCATCAACCAGAAGGAAATGGAGGGCATGGTTAAAAAAGAATCACGAGAAAAAAGAATCCGTTTGGCTCATTTGCTATAAAAAGAACTCGAACATGCCAACCATCTTGTGGAGCGACGCTGTAGAAGAAGCGCTATGTTTCGGATGGGTAGATAGTAAGCGCAAACCCATCGATGAAGATAAGTTTATGCAGTTCTTCAGCAAAAGGAAGAAGCAAAGCACGTGGTCTAAAATAAATAAAGAGAAAATTCTACGGCTCGTGGGCGAAGGCCTGATGTCACAAGGTGGTTTAGACTGTATTGATGCGGCTAAGAAAAACGGATCATGGACTGTATTAGATGAAATTGAAGAACTCATTATTCCCAAGGATCTTAACAAAGCGTTCAATGGCAAGCCCGGTTCTAAGAAGTTTTTCCTGGGATTAAGTAAGTCGGCTAAACGAATGATCTTGTTATGGGTTGTTATGGCGAGACAGGAAGTTACGAGGAAGAAGAGGATCGAAGAAATTGTCAATTGTGCGGTGGAGGGGAAGAAGCCGAAGCATATGGGATAGTAATATTTTGTTGATCCCGTCACGCTCCGTTAAGACCGTCATGCTGAACGAGTCGAGCAAGAAGCTCGATCAATAAACTAACGAGGTGCCGATACTTGTAGCAATGAAACAAGTGCGGCATCCCGAAGTACCCCCTTCTTACGCTCAAGATCGGAAGCCTTAATCTATCGTTTCCGCAATCGTTTTGATTCTCCCCAACCAATATTTACCTTGTGTAATGAAATGCTAGGTTCGCTCGAAAGTAGGCAGGCAAATCACCACCAATCATGAATCAGTTCAATCTTCTGCAAGGCACTACAACAGAACTGGAACAGTTTCCGCACATAAACGAATTTGCGCTCACGAAAAACACAACGATACAGCTAGACTCCTTTATACCTTGTACGTCAGAATACCTTCAAGTCTTCTGTGTAATAGATGGAAAGTTTGAATGGGTGATCGATCAAAGAGAGTATGTACTCTTTCCGGGGGATGTCGCCTTTGTACTCCCCGGTCATCAGATCGGTGGATCAAAACGTTTCCTCGACATCGGAACGCTCTTCAAACTCCAGATCAAAATCATGGTCTCAAGAACTTCAGATTCGTCGCTGGGGAAATGGAGCACGACGGCATTGAGTGAACGCCAGGCAATCGAAAGACAATTACTGTCCAATAATATGGCCGTGTTGTTCCAGGTGAAAGAAGCCATCGATATGCTACAGCAGATTCATGTTGAGTTGATGAACTTCGAACTGGGCCGCGTCACACGCGTTAATCATTTGATCGACTCGTTGTTGATTATGATCGCGCGACAATCTACCCGACAAGCAGATTCCCGTCGTGACTTCCCACGCACATTCATGAAGCTGGAGCAGGCATTGCGTCATGACCTCTCACATCAATGGACCGTAGAAGAAATGGCAACGCTATTTGGATTGGGGACTACGGCATTTACAGAAAGAGTAAAGCATTATACAGGCTTTTCGCCCCTTAACTATTTGATCAACATTCGTATTTCCGAGGCGATAAAGTTATTGAAGCAACCCGATGTTAATTTCACAAACATCGCTTTAGACACCGGATTCTATTCATCACAACATTTCTCGACCACGTTCAAGAAACTCACTGGCTATACGCCTGGTGAATTCAGAAAGCGGAACGTACTCCATGAAAGCAACTAATCACTTTTTATGGAATGTATCATTACGATAGATCTGGGGACTAACGCCGTGCGCGTCATGGCGTTCGACTTGCGGGGAAATGTTCTGGCTTCTACGAAGGGCACTTATCCCACATTTCACTCTGAAGCTGATTATAGTGAGCAGGATCCGGAGCAGATCTTTATCACAATGCTGTACGTGTTAAAGAATTTTCTGACCGAGAAGATTCATCCCTCAGGCTACACGGTGATCTCGATGTGTTTTAGTGCATCGATGCACAGTCTTTTGATGGTCGACAAAAGCGGTACGCCATTAGGGAACGCAATCACCTGGGCCGACAATCGTGCGCGGGAAGAAGCACAGGCATTGAAGCTGTTACCCTTGGGGAAAACGTTATATGAGTCAACCGGGACACCGATTCACCCTATGTCACCGCTGGTAAAGGTGACGTGGATGGCGGAGCACGAACGTGAACGGTTTAAAAAAACACACAAGTTTTTGTCGATCAAAAGCTATGTGCTGCAGCAACTTACCAATGGTTATGTTCTAGATTACAGCCTTGCCTCTGCTACGGGATTCTTCAACATCCATACCCTCCGTTGGGAGCAAGCAGCACTTGACTATGCCGGAATAACTATTGATCAATTGCCAGAGCTGATTCCTGTATTCAATTCACCCGGCAAGCTTAGAAAGGAATTTCAGACATCTTTGGGCCTGGATGACAGCGTAAAGGTTATCGTTGGATCAAGCGATGGATGTCTTGCCACGCTTGGTGGCGGTGTTTGGGACGAAGGTAAGGCGATCATTACGATTGAAGACAGTGGCGCAGTAAGAACTGTTGGAAGGGAGGTGGTTCATGATCCCAATCAACGACTCTTTAATTATTTGCTCACCGACAATTGTTATGTATCCGGGGGACCGACCAACAACGGTGGTATAATTTTCGAATGGTATGCTAAACAATTTGGGGACTTCAATGGTCCTTTTGATCTGGAACACACGATGCAGCGGCTGTTCAATGAGGCAGCTGACGTGTCTGTCGGTGCTGACGGATTGTTATTCCTTCCATACCTGTTGGGTGAGCGTGCGCCGATATGGAATGCCAATGCTCGTGGTACCTTTTTTGGGATCAACATAAAACATGAAAAGAAACATTTCGTGCGGGCCGTAATTGAAGGGATCGTGTATGAGATGTATAGTATAGGCAAGACATTACAAGAGTACCGAACAATCAACAGCCTGACCGTGAACGGCAGCTTCGCATCGGTACCGCTATGCGCGAAGATCATCGCCGACATTTTTCGCTTGCCTGTCAGCATCGGTCGCAATCCCGACAGCATTGCTCAAGGTGCATTTCTGCTGGCAGCGACCGAGATGGGTATCTACAAATCTTTAGATGAAGCTGCCCGCAC
>JBDSKX010000099.1:0-81636 GCA_039916665.1 Chryseolinea sp.
GTGCTGATCTTGATGATACCAAGACCGAGGTCTCCGTGCTTGTCCACATTAATACCATTGAGTGTCTGCGTTTCATAACCAATAAAAGATACTGAAAGGTTGTATGTTCCTTCAGCCACTTTGATAATCGAGAATTGACCTTTGTCATCTGCTACTGACCCGTTCACTGGTTTACCGGTTGAAGGATCCAGCAATGCGACGTTTGCAAATTCAACAGGCTTGTTAGTTTCAGTGTCCACAACGCTTCCCGAAATTTTCGCGTTGCCTTTTTGCGTGATCCCTTCCTGTGCGTTCGTCTTCGTTACGCCAACAGTAGCCGTGAACAGAAGGGAGTAAAATAGAATGGTAGTTATTTTTTTCATTGACATGTGGACTCTGTGACCTGAATAAACTATGGCTTATACAGGTATTATACCGCAAATGAATACCTTTTGTTCTGGTGTCTGCAACGTTATTATACAGGCGGGTGCATCGACTCGACCATTCCCGGGAATACTCGACGGATAAGGTTTGTAACAGGAATGAATGCATCTGTCGATTGAATGCCTACAACGGTAGAAAATATGCTTTAATCGAATGTCAATGATAATGTTACTGTTACATTTATGGTGTTACTATAGTTTACCACTAATCATCGCGATAAGCATTTCATGTCTTCTTTTTTCCAACAGCGCCGCGTATTCCTGCTTCACCTGTCCTTCTGGTCAGTGTATGTTTCGTTCTTTCTTTACCAGATGGCATCGTGGCAGGGCAGGGACATCGATTGGACGCGGGTTATTACAACAGCTTCTATCCAACTTGTATTTGCATCGATTGCGGCATACATAAACTACTTTATATTCCTGCCAAGATTTCTCGCCAGAAGAAATCCATGGATTTACCTGCTTGAATTCGCAATTCCCTTTGCCGTGATCATGGTCTGCCGTATCAGCTTCGAGCGATATTTTGTCGATGGCTATACGGGTCAGTTAGAATGGCTGTACAAGACACGTTTTATTGTGCAGGTATGTACAACGAATCTGTTCATCGTAATCTTTGTCGCCATGCTTCGCTTTGCACTCGAGTGGATCGACCTCGAATCAAAAAAGAAAGAAGTGCAAAACGAAAAGCTGATCGCGGAGTTGAATTTTCTGAAAGCTCAGATCAATCCGCACTTCCTTTTCAATACGCTGAACAATCTTTATTACCTTGCTTATAGCAAATCCGAAAATACGACAGAAGTTATTGCCAAGCTTTCGCAAATGATGCGTTACATGATCTACGAATCCAATCATGCTAAAGTATTGCTGACAAAAGAAATAGAATACATGTTAAGCTATGTAAGTCTTGAAAAGCTGCGACTAAACAATCAGATCCCCATTAAATTCGAAGTCACAGGTACCGTAGACAACTTGTGGATAACTCCACTTATTTTCATAACTTTTCTCGAGAATGCATTCAAGCACGGTGTTAATAACAGTAATCCTAACGCCTGGGTGAACATCTCTATACAATTGCGTGGTAAAGAATGTATTTATATCGTAGAAAACAGCAAGACCACGGATTCAAAAGACGTTGCTGAGAAGTCGGGCATTGGGCTAAAGAATGTTAAGCGACGTCTTGAACTGAGTTATCCGGAACATCACATCCTCGAGACCATAGAAACTACCGAAAAGTATTTTATTAAGTTGACCCTGACATTGCAGTGAAATTGAACTGTATCATAGTAGAAGACGAACCTCTTGCACGCAATCTTTTGGTCGACTATGTGAAAAAAGTTCCATCGCTTGTTCTTATCGATGCTTTCGCCAACCCGCTGCCAGTAATGGATGCGTTGAGGAATCATCAGGTTGATATTTTGTTTCTCGACGTACAAATGCCTGAGCTAACCGGTATTTCCCTTCTTAAAATTTTAAAAAAGAAACCTCTGGTGATTCTTACCACCGCCTATTCTGAATATGCGCTGGAAGGCTATGAGCTCGACATCACCGATTATTTACTCAAGCCTATAACATTCGAAAGATTTTTAAAGGCGGTTGATAAAGCCACGCAGAGACTAGAGAGCTCTCAGCAGGCGATCACACCGGCAGTCGAAAAAATTGTAGTTGAGCAATCACAACCATTCGTGTTTGTGAAAGATGGTACCAAGCTGGTCAAGGTCCGCCTCGACGACATCCTTTATGTGGAGGGATTGAAAGACTACGTCACGATTCATACGCGTTCTCAAAAAGTAGTTAGCCTTCAGCGACTAAAGGCATTGGAAGACCAGTTGCCATCGCAAAAATTTATCAGAATACATAACTCCTTTATCGTCGCGCTGAATGCAATAGATGTTATTCATAAGAATGATGTTCAGGTGGGAGCAGCTATGCTTCCTGTTGGCGAGACCTATAAGAAGTCGTTCAGAGAATTTATTGAAAGAAATAAGATGCAATAAAAATAGTCACGCTATTCACGTGACTATTTTTCTGTGGAGCATATCGGAGTCGAACCGATGACCTTCACACTGCCAGCGTGACGCTCTAGCCAGCTGAGCTAATGCCCCATCAAGGGAGGCAAATATAATTGAGTTATTGACATCCTGAAGATTTTTTTCACCGCGAAGACACAGGGACGCAGAGAATGCATATTACTATTTTAGATTTTGCGCCGCGGCTTCGCGCCTCTTGGTGAAATTTCCTCCCTTTTTCTCTACTTCCGTTTTCTCCCCACGAATTTTGGACGGCCACCAGCACCGCCACCACCAAAGCTTGGCTTCCCACGCTTAAAGTCACGGCTTGATTCCCGGTGTTCCGACCTTTGTTCCGTCAATTCAACACGAACCTGCCTGCCTTTATAATCAATGCCTTTAAATCCCGCGATAATGGCATCTACTTTGTCTTTTTCAGTTTCGAAGAAAGAGTAAGCACCTTTTAATTCAATCTTGCCTATGGCTTTACCATCTACTCCTGATACGTCGTCGATCAGTGAAAGCAGATCACCTTTCTCCAACCCATCCATCTTACCAAGATTGATAAAGAAGCGACTGCCAGAATAATTCCTATCACTGCCACCACCATCAACACTTCTTCTATCTCTATCTCTGTCATCAACATTTAAATCGGGAGCATTGCGATAGTAATCAAGAAACCGGTTAAATTCAATAGAAGCAAATCGTTTGATCAGATCTGGCTTACTCACATCTTTTAACTCCTCATATACTGCAGGCAGGAATGCGGATATTTCTTCTTCATTGACTTTTACTTCCCTGACCTTGTGCATGAGCGCCAGCAATTGTTTCTGACATACTTGTGGCCCTGTGGGAATCATCATGCGTTTGAAAGTCGAACGCAACGTTTTCTCTATTTGCCGCACTCTGCCCATCTCACGTTTTGATATCATGGCAATGGAGATTCCTTTTTTGCCCGCTCGCGCAGTTCTTCCGCTTCGGTGCGTATAGAATTCCATTTCATCAGGCATATTGAGGTGAATCACGTGCGTGATGTCTTCAACATCGATACCACGCGCTGCAACGTCAGTAGCCACGAGGATTTGCAGACCGCGTTGTCTGAACATCATCATTACCCGGTCTCTTTGTTGCTGGGTAAGGTCACCGTGGAGTGCATCTGCGTTGTATCCGTCTTTCATTAAACTCTCAGCTATACGTTGAGTGTCGATTCGGGTTCTGCAAAAGATCAATCCGAATATCTGTGGATTGTCATCCAAAATTCTCTTTAATGCCTGGTACTTGTCCTTCTCGTGCGTAAGAACATAAAAATGTTCGATGTTTACGTTGCCGGTATTTTGTTCACCAACCGTCAGCTCAAAGGGATCGCTCATGTAATTTTTCATGATCGATCTTACTTCTCTCGGCATGGTAGCGGAAAAAAGCCAGGTTCGTTTAGTCTTTGGTGTGAACGAAAGAATTTTATCCAAGTCTTCTTTAAAGCCCATGTTCAGCATTTCATCAGCTTCATCAAGAACAATGTATTTGATGGTTGCCAGGCTGATTGCTTTTCTGTCGATCAAATCGATGAGTCTTCCAGGTGTTGCCACAATGATCTGAGCACCGCGCTTCACTTTGCGTATTTGCTCGCTGATGCTTGACCCGCCGTATACGGCTACAATATTGAAAGGCTTAAATTTTTCAGAGAAATTCTCAAGATCGCTAGTGATCTGAAGACCTAACTCACGGGTAGGGGCGAGCACCAAGGCCTGGGTTTCACGCGCTGAGGCATCAACCAGTTCCAGTAAAGGCAGTCCAAAGGCTGCCGTTTTGCCGGTACCAGTCTGGGCGAGTCCCACGAAATCGCGATCCCCTTTTAATAGTACGGGTATTGCTTTTTCCTGAATTGGTGTTGGGATCTCGAAGCCGATTTGTAGAACAGATTCAACTAATCCCGCGGAGAGCCCCAGGGATTCAAAAGATTTCATTAGGTTTTTGTTAATTGGCTGCAAAGGTAATCTTTTAAAGTTGATTTAGGGTATCGGATTTATTGACGCGCGGGATTCCCTGCCTGACGCGAATGATGCATAAAAATGACCAGTGGATAGTCAACTTTATTAGAAAGTTGTCAAATTACGCTACTATAAAACTACAACGTATGAAAACATCCAGAAGAACGTTTATCAAGCAATCTGCTGCCGCATCTGCCGGTACATACCTGGGCGCTATGGGCTTCAGCCCTAAAAGTTATGCACGAATAATTGGCTCAAATGACCGTGTAAGTGTAGGGGTCGTTGGTTTCTCCGATCGCTTCCGGGGCTCTTTATTGCCTTGCTTCACTGCGCTGCACAAAGAAAATAATTTCGACATTGTTGGAGTATCAGACATCTGGAGGCTGAGAAGGGAGGCAGCGGCAGTGCAGCTCAAGGAAAAGATGGGGCACGATGTCAGGACGTATAGAAATAACGACGAATTATACAGTTCAAAATCAATCGACGCAGTCATCATTAGCACGGCTGATTTTCAACACGCCCTTCATGGTATAGAAGCAGTGAAGGCAGGATGTGATGCCTATCTCGAAAAGCCTTTCGCGGAAACCATGGAAGATAATCGTGCGGCGCTGAAAGCTATTAAGGAAAGCGGGAAAATAGTTCAGATTGGATCACAGCGACGAAGTGGCGGCAACTACCAGTCGGCTGCAGAATATGTGAAGTCAGGAAAGTTCGGCGACATCACGATGGTTGAACTAACCTGGAATGTTAACCAGCCTGGCCGTTGGAGACGTGTGAAAGATGTTGAGATGATGAAGGAAGCAGATACGGACTGGAAACGCTTTTTGATGAATCGTCCCTTCGAACCTTTCAATGCGCGCAAGCATCTTGAGTTCCGGTTATTCTGGCCATATTCCTCCGGACTTCCAGGCCAATGGATGAGTCATCAGATCGATACAGTGCATTGGTTCTCTGGTATGAAGCATCCGCGCAGCGCAGTTGCCAATGGTGGAATCTATAAATGGAAAGATGGTCGTGAAAACTGGGATACGATAACAGCTGTGTTCGACTATGGACCAGAAAACGATCTGAAGAGTGGATTTCAGGTGACATTCGCATCGAGAATGCACAATGGTGAAGACAATCCAAAGGAGATGTACTTTTCAAACGCTGGTGAGATGAATCTCAACACCAATATGATCTCCCCTACAGGTGGGCTAACTGAAAAACATGCTTCTGCAATGGGGATGAAGTCCAATTTGTTACCGGAGATGAATCTCAAAACAGTTGACGAAAAAGTAGAGACTTCGGCCAACACTGGTGGAGATGTTCTCACCACGAACCACATGCGTAACTGGATGGAGTGTGTAAGAAGCAAAAAAACAACCAATGCACCTGTCGAAGCCGGTTATGCACATGCTATTGCGCTCATCATGGCGAACGCTGCTGCCCGCACTGGCACAAAGGTGACGTTCGATGAGGCGAAACAGGAGGTTATGGCGGGAAACAAGATCTTTAGCATATAATTTATTAATCCTAAGTCGGTCGTTAGTCGGCCACTCAGGATTAAAGACAAAAGACTAAACGACAATTGAATGATACGAATTCTTTTTCTGGCGATGGTTTTTGCTTTCGCGATCAAAAGTTACGGGCAAGGTGGATTTTCTGTTGCCGAGGATGAGGCGCACAAGAAAATTAAAATCTTATTTAATGGTAAGCTCGTGACCGCCTATTCATGGACCGACTCGACTGAAAAACCTGTGCTGTTTCCTGTGAAGACTTTATCCGGGACAACGGTCACCAGGGGATTTCCGATTGCTCCACGTGTAGGCGAACGTACGGATCATCCCCACCACGTTGGCATTTGGTTGAATTATGAAAGTGTGAACGGTCTCGATTTCTGGAATAACAGCGAAGCCATTCCAAAAGAAAAGTTGTCCAAGTACGGGTCAATCCGTCATCAGAAGATCGTGACCTTCAAGAGCAAGAAAGATAAAGTTATGCTCGTGGCGAATAGCCACTGGGTTGATCAGCAGTCAACGGTTTTGCTGGACGAAATAACTGAGTTTGTATTCAGTTCCAAAAATTCGGATCTCATCATCGATCGGACCAGTACGCTTGAAGCGAAAGTTCCGGAAGTATTGTTTAAGGATGTCAAAGATGGAATGCTGGCCATACGCGTAGCGCGACAGCTGGAAATGCCGAGTAAGGAAAAGGGATCTTTTGTCGATGCGCATGGACTGGTAACCCAGGTAGAAGCCCTGGATAATGCAGGCGTGACCGGAATGTATCTTGATAAAGAGGGTATCAAAGGCGATAGCGTATGGGGCAAGCGCTCGGAATGGTGTGAGTTGAATGGAATGCTAGAGGGAAAGCAGGTGTCAATTGTCATCATCGACAATCCTAAAAACCCGGGCTATCCAACATACTGGCATGCGAGGGGATACGGATTATTTGCAGCAAACCCATTGGGACAAAAAATATTCAGCAAAGGAAAAGAGGAGTTGAATCTTAAACTTAAGAAAGGCGAGAAAGTGAGTTTTAAGTATAGGATTATTATTCATGAAGGGAGTTATATGAGTGCAGGGGAGATTGAGGCGTTGAAGAAATTTTAAATGCAAAAAAACCCAATGGACGCACGGAAAATTCGATTCTTATAAAGCATTTATGCATAAAACTTTCCGACGACCTTCAAAGAAGACTTGCTGTGTAATGTCGCTGCGCCCAATGCGACATCGCGCCGGTGCGGTAAATTTCGCTACCCTTTCGGATCAAACAGTAACGGAAAAAACTGCCCCTCCATTTTCTTTCCCTTCGTTATAATGGGCACACCCTCCAACAGCGTCTCATCTGTATCTGACGTTGTACCATCGGCGAAGACGTTTAGCACGAACGCACGTCTCGCATGATCAGATTTATTTTCATAAGAGCCATGCACTAACAGCGGGTGATGGAAACTACCATGGCCCTTTTTCATTTCAATATAAACTTTATTTCTAAACTGTTCTTTTTGTTGTGGCGTCAGAAATTTCTCGAGACCATTCATATCTCCTGCTAGTTCGGGTTTGTCGAGTAATCCCCATTCATGACTCTTCGGAATGTAACACATACAACCATTCTCTCGCGTGGCGTCATCCAGTCCGATCCAGCAAGTGAGATGTTGAAGTGGTAGTGTACGCGTCCAATACGAGTAGTCCTGATGCCATGCCACAACACCACCGTGATGGGCCGGTTTGCAGAAGAGTTGATCGTGCCAGAATCTGACGGCCTTGTTGCCGAGAAGCTGACTCGCAGCGACGACAAAAGCGGGATTCCAAAGTACATCATGAAAGCATAAAGTAATTCTCCAATGACCCAGTGAATGGAATAGCACTGCATTCGGATCTTTTGATTCGTTGCTATGAAATTCATAGAAAAGATGATGTAAAGGATGCGTCGGGTCTTTAATTTCTTCCAGGTCGTTCCTGAGCTGATCGACCTGAGATTCATCCAGCAATTTTATATTACAGACATATCCATTCTCCTGAAAGAACTGCACCTCCTCATTTGATAATTTATATTTCTCCCAATCCGCTTTTTTAAGTTTGGGAAAGATGTTGGCGATTGGTTCGTGGAAAGTTGAAAGATCGGAATTCATATATCGATGACGTTAGAAACTATTTATTGATGACTGTGAGTGGCAGACTCCCGCGGCCGCGAAGATCAAATGCCCGCATTCGTATAACTCCTTTTTCGGTGACTGGAGATTTGTACAACGTACTCGCTTCGTTTGGTTCTGAACCGTCGGATGTGTATCGTATTTGAAAACCGGGAAGCTGAATGTTAGCCATTACGTTGCCATTCTCGACGATAGCGCCTGGCGTCGGAATTCTATAACGAATTTTCCCACTATAAAAATCAAGGCGTGGAAGTTCTCGCTTGCCAAGGATGTTTGCGAACCTGGACCAGTCTCTATTATACTGTTGCTGCGCTTTCACTTCATTTTGTTCTGTTGCCCATGACGGATCTTTTGCCCACGCACGTTCAGCCAGTGCAAGCAGTCGCGGTACCAGCATGTACTCCATCAAATCACCTGATACCATGTTCTCACCCCATAGCGCTCCCTGAATACCCATCACATTCACCTTCGAATTTTCTGCCAATCGTGCTTTGCCATCGAAAAGATTTTTAGGAACTGGATTTCCGCGAACATCAGTTTTGTACGTACGATAGTAATCATAAGGAACAAATGAAAATATGCGGTCGATATCGAGAAAACCGATCCATGCGTCGCCCGGTTCCTGAAAAGATGGTTCGTAGGCAAGATCAAAATAAAGGAAATCAAAACAGGTAAGCACGGTCTTATAGCCGGCATTGGGAAGCTGATACGGTACGTCTTCATTGCCTTGCATATTCCACCACGCATCTACCTGCAAATCATTGCTGACCAGGTCGGGTAAGATCATATGTTTACCATCATCTTTTGTCTGCGTCCCAACGACGAGCTCTTGCCATCCATACATTGTAAGTTTTTTGCTGCGTAGAATTCTTGAAATCTCAGTGAAGTAATATTTCCACAGGTCGTTGCCAGTGACGATGTTTGGATGCCCCTTTCGGAATTCGGCAACTGCTGGCGACTTTCCCCATGAACCAAATGGGACTTCATCACCAGCCATGTGAATCGCTGATAATGGCGCACCTGCTTTTTGATGCATGATCATCAGTTCATCGATCACTTTTTCTATGAATGTATATGTTGATGGTAGTGCCACGTTCATTACATTATCATTAAAATATTGATTGCTGGTATAGCTCGATTTATCCTCAGGATCACTGAGCGTATAACGGTTCGCACCATCCTGATCTCCTTGTTCCATATGTTTTTCATACCGGACCTGCATGGCAATTATTGCTGCCCGTGCGTGTCCGGGAGATTCAATTTCAGGTACAACTTTGATGTGACGCGTTTTTGCGTAACGGACAATTTCAATATAGTCATCAACTGAATAATACCCTGTGCCGGAATCCTGATGTGTCGGGCCGGATCCATAAGATGGATGAAGTTGTTTGCGATCAGCAAAAGGATATCCGCGTGTAGCACCATTCGCCGTTAATTCCGGTATCCCCGGTATCTCTATACGCCATCCTTCATCATCAGTCAGGTGAAAGTGAAAAACATTAAGCTTATAGAGCGACATGATCTCCAGAGTCTTTAAGACTTCTTCTTTGCTTTGAAAGTTTCTACTGACGTCGAGCATGAATTCGCGAAAAGGAAATCTCGGGCCATCAACAACGTCTAACCCTTTGATGATTATGGTATCCTGTTTAGTTTTCCATGAGCGCGAAGGAAATAGAATTTTTAAACTCTGGATTCCATAGAATGCACCTGCAGCATCGCCAGCTTCGATCAAAATTTTCTTTCGGTTGATGGTGAGATGATAATTTTCCGGAGGCAGACCTGCGCGACGAATTTCGATGGATGCGTCTGGTGAGGATTTTCTCAAGACTTTAACCTTGCCGTTGATGACTTTCGAAAGCTCTTCCGACAAGTAATCAGCTTCGCCGAGAAACGATGCGTCGGTGGTGATCTCTGCTTTGCTGCTCAGATTAAAGATTTCGTTGTTATTCGTTTCACGTATGCCGGTCGGAAAGATTCTTGAAAGCCGAACTTCAGGAATGTCGATGATCGCTTTGTTCTTTGAGAAAATCACACTCCCATCTGGTTCCGGCAATTTTGCCATGCTTCTCTCAGTCGCTATTACCGGGGCGTAGAGTTTAATCGAGGACGTTGTATCCGTATTTGATACCCAAAAAAAACCTGCTGGTACATCTTGAAAATTCGCGATGCGCCGATCTCCCGTGTAATCAACCGAGATCGATTGCCCCGGCTTAAGGCCGGCAAAGTTTACCGTTGGTACGAGATAAAACAGATCGCCACTTACATGCCTGATGTCGATCTCGGTCGATTGAGAAGTTAGCTGGTAACCATGATATCGCAGGTTAAAGTAGAGTTTCCAGCCACTAGGGCGCATGGCAGCATCACCGTTATTGCTCAGCGTCAGGGACGCGCGGAAGGTTGGTTTTTCGTCGGTAATATTCCTCACCAAAGACCACTCAATACCAACTTTTGCCGGATCAAATTGATCTTTTTCGGGCGCGCAGGCGGCCAGTATCAAAACAGTTAGCAGCAACGGGGTAATTGATTTCATTTGGTATTCAACTTAGTGACGCATAAAAGACGGATAATTCAGGGCTTTCACAGTTGCTGATTTTGATCGATGAATACCTTATCTTGTCAATCATAGACGCGATATCAGCTAATTAATCACCAGAATCGGGTATAAATGGAGGCGAAGTATGAAAAAATTCAGCCGCTCGAACAAAAATCGCTGCATGCTTATTCCTATGAAATGGATGAATTTGATGCGCCTTGGCATTATCATCCGGAATTTGAGCTAACCTATATCGTATCCAGTGAAGGAGTCAGATATGTGGGCAACAGCGTTGAGAATTTTCGAGCCGGCGATCTGGTTTTGCTCGGACCTAATCTTCCGCATTGCTGGAAGAACACCGGGGTCAGAAAAGACTGCGCGGCCGCTGTTGTCGTTCATTGGAACAACAGCCTTCTTACAACGGACTGGCTAAAGCAAATCGAGTTTAATGGCATACGGATGCTTCTGGATCGGTCCGTAATGGGAATATGTTTTGAGTATCCGGAAAGTATTGCCGATATGCTGTTGAATTTGCCAAATCTTGAACCGTTCCAACGATTCGTGAATTTTCTTGAAATCCTCAATACACTCGCGAATTCCAAATCGATGTTGCTCTGCGAGTCTGGGTTTGGTGGTGAGCCGAATTCTGAAGACCATGAGCGCATTAATAGGCTCTATCGTTTTGTCCGCAAAAACTATGTGGACAAGATTACTTTAAGACGAGTCAGTGATGAAATACACATGACCGAAGAGTCATTCTCAAGATTCTTCAGCAAACTGATGCGTAAGCCTTTTTTTACATTTTTAAATGAGTACAGGATAAGCGCAGCCTGTAAGATGCTGATCGAATCTGATGTGGATGTGTCGCAGGTTGCATACTCAAACGGATTTGAGAGTCTGCCTTTCTTCTATCGGCAGTTTAAACGGTTCAAAAGTATGTCGCCGGGAGAGTATCGCGACCTGTATCGTAGAATTGAGTCATGATCAATAAGAGGGTAAGGTTAAAATGGATGTTCACCATCGTTGTCCATTTCGAAAGTACCTTGCCTTTCAGTTTATCCGATATCTTGGAAAGGCGCTTCTCCAACTATCGCCTCAATATAGTTCGAGGGCCCGGTGCATGACTTGATGAACTTTTGCCAGATCGGCTTGACGTATTATATTACATTAGTAAAAAATTAATCTATGCTCGCGAGAATTCTCGTTTTGTGTGTCTCCCTGATTGTGTTAACAAATTTCACAATGTCGAAAAAGGAATACGTATGTCTACCCTGTGGTAGTGAATGTGACGCGGAAATCCATGACGGTCCGGGTACATGCCAGCACTGCGGAATGGGTCTGGTAGACAATGCAACGTTTAAATTTTCGAACATTCCGCCGTCTGAGTTCTGCAGTAAGCTTTTGGCAAATAAAAAAATTATTTTGTTAGACGTCCGTACACCACAAGAGTTCAACGGCACTGATCCGAACATCCCTGCTTTTGGCCGCTTCAAGAATGCCATCAACATCAATGTTGAAGAACTTCAAAGCCGTATCGGTGAGCTATCCAAATATAAGGATCAGGAAGTGCTGGTGTATTGTAGTCACAATCATCGGAGCCCGAGAGCTAGTTATATACTGAGTACAAGTGGATTCAGGCATGTTACAAACATGACCGATGGTGTGTCGACGCTGGTGGGGCAGGAGGCCAATACTTGTTTGAAGAAGGCGTTTGAATTTTATAAATAGGAGTTTTTTCAGCGCCCCCATAAAGTCTGTGTCGTGAAAAAATCTCTTCCCTACAACTACTTGAACTCATTTTCCGACCTTTAAAAGCGACATAAACACTACTCGACGGTACACCGATGCTTAAATCATACACTATAAATAAAAAATCTTTCGCCAGCACAAACGTGTTCTGAAAGGATAATTCTGGACCCTATAAGACACTAAAAAAATATATGATGTTGTAAATTTCTTTGTTTTAGGGCATCTCAAACGATAATTCCCATTCTGCCCTAACTCTGACCACAGCAGCTATGATCAGTGCCGATGTGACCATTTGCGTACTCCGCTATCTAAAATGTACTTGTCGGAAAAATCAACTTTATATATGTTTACGTTTCATGAAGAAGGTCTTAATTGGGTTTTTTTTAACGTTGAGTGTTTTGCTGTTGAGCAGATACAGTCAACTATACGCCCAACTGGATGCCCTGCAGTACACCTATTGTAGTGACGATACTCGTTTAGAGAATCTTAAGAGATCAGAACATGCAACCTTTGATAAAGAACACACTAACGAAGCCTCGTTCTTTATGTTTGCATCTGCCGACACCCAAAAGGCAAAGTATAAAATTGACGATGCAACAGAGGTCAGGGAAGAAGACGATGAATTTGGTTCTTCCAAAAAGTATGTCAGGAGCACAGATTGCGTTGTCAATATTTATTCGACGTTCTCAGAAGTGGACTGTTCCCATCGCGCTGTTAGTGGCTTGTCTTATGCAAGGCATTTTTCTTATGTCACTTCGGGTAGAAGTTATATCACACTTCGAGTTATAAGAATATAGCATAATATCCATCAGGCAGGTAACCATTGCCTGACCTTTCGCCAGCTGTAAATTATTACCCCATGCCACCTTTGGTTAACCAATGGGCGATCAGTATAATATTTGAAAACGCTTTTAAGAAAATCACGTAAGCAGAATCGTTCAAAAAACAGGATTATGATAAATAGAATTCTCATACTAATGAGCTTGTGTGGCTTGTTGATCAGTACAGGTTGCCAATCACACAAAGAGGAAAAGGAAGAAGGGGTCAAATTCCTGGTGACGAGCCCTTTACGGAAAGATACGCTAACCGTCCGGCATTATGTCTGTCAGATCCGTTCCATACAACACATCGAAATGCGTGCGCTAGAGCGTGGCTACCTGCAGAAAATTTTTGTCGATGAAGGCCAGTACGTGAAAGCCGGACAGCGGATGTTTCAGATCATGCCGTTGCTTTATGAGGCCGAGCTGAAAAAGGCGGAGGCCGAAGCCAACTTCGCAGAGATAGAATATAAGAATACCAAACAGCTTGCCGACAGCAATATAGTGTCGCCCAACGAGCTGGCTATGGCAAAAGCCAAGTTCGACAAAGCCAATGCCGAAAAGTCATTGGCGCAAACCCACCTCTCGTTTACGGATATCAGGGCTCCTTTTGACGGGATCATGGACCGCTTTCAGGCGCGACTTGGAAGTCTTGTGGATGAGGGTGATTTGCTCACGAAACTTTCCGACAACCGTAAAGTGTGGGTTTACTTCAATGTCCCTGAAGCGGAATATCTGAATTACAAAGCCAAGGCAAAAAAAGATAGCGTGATGAATGTGGATCTTGTCATGGCGAATCAAAAGATGTTCGACTATCCCGGAAAGGTCGAGACCATCGAAGCTGACTTTGACAATGAAACCGGAAATATTTCTTTTCGGGCAACATTCCCAAATCCAAAAGGACTACTAAGACATGGCGAAACAGGAAATATAGAAATCAAGCAACCTGTTAAAAACGCATTGCTTATTCCGCAGAAAGCAACATTCGAAGTATTGGAAAAGAAGTATGTGTATGTGGTGGATAAGGATAATAAGCTAACATCGAGGGAAATTACCATAGCAGCGGAATTGCCACACATCTTTATTATTCAGTCAGGCTTGAACGAAACTGATAAGATTCTTCTGGAGGGCTTACGCCAGGTTCGTGAAAATGAAAAAATTGAGTACACATTCAAGCAGCCCGCCTCTGTCATTTCAGAGTTGAAGCTACATGCTGAGTAATTTACTATCCTAAAAAGCAGAAGACATGTTTACTAAATTTATACGCAGGCCAGTATTCGCTATTGTAATATCAGTTATAATAGTGTTTCTCGGAGCCCTGGCGATCAGGACATTGCCGATTTCTCAGTTCCCCGATATCGCGCCGACGACTGTAAATATATTTATCGCTTATCCCGGATCCAGTGCGGATGTATTGGTGAAATCGACGCTGATTACTTTGGAACAAGCCATCAACGGTGTCCAGGATATGCGCTATATCGCTACAGACGCGACCAGCGCCGGTGAAGCAACCCTTCGGATAATTTTTGAGCCGGGTACTGATCCCAATGATGCTGTTATCCGCGTCAAGACAAGGGTTGATCAAGTGATGCCGCTGTTGCCATTGTTGGTGCAGCGCGAGGGGGTTATCATTACACCTATACAGCCCAGTATGTTGATGTATATCAATCTGTTTTCCACGGAAAAGAGTATGGACGAAAAATTCCTGTTCAACTACGCCACGGTCAAGATGATTCCTGAAATTCAACGGACAAAAGGCGTGGCCCGGGCTCAGATATTGGGTAGTCGGAGATATGCGATGCGCGTTTGGTTAAATCCAGAACGCATGCGGGCTTATAACGTATCGGTGGAAGAGGTGATGGGCGCAATCGGCGAGCAAAGCATTATCGGGCGTCCCGGTCGGATCGGCCAAAGTTCTGGTATAGCCGCGCAGTCACTGGAGTATGTGCTTACCTACAAAGGACGATATAACAAACCAGAAGAGTATGAAGGAATCATTATCCGTGCAAATGCTGAAGGTGAAAGTATACACTTGAGAGATATCGCCACGGTGGAATTAGGAAGCGAGTTCTTTGATATCTATTCTAACCTGGACGGCAAAGCCTCAGCCGCTATCGTCTTGAAGCAGAATTATGGGAGTAATGCCAGCGATGTAATTGAACAAGTAAAAGCGAAATTGGAGAAGATGAAAGAAAACTTTCCTCCAGGAGTAGATTATAAGATTAGCTATGACGTCTCTCAATTTCTCGATGCTTCTATAGAACAGGTAATTGAAACGTTGCGGGATGCCTTCATACTTGTTGCTCTTGTTGTATTTATCTTCCTGGGCGATTGGCGTTCCACGCTGATCCCGATCCTCGCGGTTCCCGTTTCGTTGATCGGTGCATTCTTTGTCATTCAGTTTTTTGGACTTTCGATCAATTTGGTTACACTCTTTGCACTCGTATTGGCGATTGGTATCGTGGTGGATGATGCGATCGTAGTGGTAGAAGCCGTTCACGCTAAAATGGAGGAAGAGCCAAACATAACTCCTTACAATGCTGTAAGAAAAGTACTGGGTGAAATCAGTGGAGCGATCATCGCGATCACGATGGTAATGGTGTCGGTATTCGTGCCGATTTCATTCATGACAGGTCCTGTGGGTACGTTCTACCGTCAATTCTCCATCACGATGGCCAGCTCGATTGTGATCTCTGCCTTGATTGCCCTTACCCTTACTCCCGTACTCTGCGCGATGTTATTAACCAATCATAACGGACATCCAAAGAAGAAAAACATTCTGACCAAAGCACTTGACGGTTTCAACAGAGGCTTTGAAAAATTGACCGGAAGATATGTGTGGCTGTTAAAATTGATTGTCAATAGGAGAGTGGTTACGTTCGCAATATTGATAGGGTTTTGCGTGGGAATATGGTACGAGAATAAAATTGTGCCTGCCGGTTTTATTCCCAATGAGGATCAGGGGACCATCTATGCGATCATTCAAACACCTCCTGGTTCTACACTTGAAAAAACAAATGAAGTCTCTCAACGACTTCAGAAGATATGCGAGAAGATTGAGGGGGTTGAATCGGTATCATCGCTCGCAGGTTATGAGATCATGACCGAAGGACGAGGATCAAATGCAGGTACGTGTCTGATCAACCTCAAGAACTGGTCTGAGCGGCACCATACTGTAAAGGAAGTAATGGAAGAGCTGGAAGAGAAAACGAAAGGCCTTGGAGCCATTGTCGAATTCTTTGAACCACCGGCAATTCCCGGCTTCGGTACCTCAGGTGGGTTTTCGATGCGTCTGCTAGATAAAACTACCGATACTGATTACCACGAGTTTGACGAGATCAATAAGAACTTCATGGACAACTTGCGCAAGCGTAAGGAGATCACTGGATTGTTCACCTTTTTCGCCGCCAATTATCCTCAGTACGAACTGGAGATAGATAATAATCTGGCCATGCAAAAAGGTGTCTCGATCGGAAAGGCCATGGAGAATCTAAACATCATGATTGGAAGTACCTACGAGCAGGGCTTTATCAAGTTTAATCAGTTTTTCAAGGTGTATGTTCAATCCGATCCGAAATTTAGAAGATATCCGTCGGATCTTTTGAACCTCTTTGTGAAAAATGACCATGGTGAGATGGTACCTTACTCATCTTTTATGAAGCTCATTAAAGGACAGGGGCCGAATGAGATCACGCGCTTCAACCTTTACAACTCTGCGGCGATCCAAGGTCTGCCGGCTAAAGGTTATACCACTGGAGACGCTATCGATGCCATTCGTGAGGTAGCCAAGACGTTGCCAAAGGGTTATGACATTGCGTTTGAAGGCCTTTCCTATGATGAATCAACCCGCGGAAACGAGTCAGTGTATGTGTTCGCCATCGTATTGATGTTTGTTTACTTTGTGTTGGCAGCACAGTACGAAAGCTTCATCATTCCATTGGCGGTCGTCTTCTCGCTGCCCGTCGGGGTATTTGGTTCGTTCCTGGTACTGAAGTTCATGGGACTGGAGAATAACATCTATGCTCAGATCGGATTAATCATGCTCGTGGGACTCTTAGGTAAAAATGCCGTGTTGATTGTGGAGTTTGCCGTTCAAAAGCGCCAGCAGGGAGAAACCATTATCAACGCAGCGATAGAAGGTGCCAGAGTACGTTTCCGTCCTATCTTAATGACCTCTTTCGCATTTGTCGCAGGCTTGATACCACTGGTTACTGCAACAGGCGCTGGAGCGATCGGCAACCGAACCATTGGCGCTTCTGCGCTGGGTGGTATGTTGTTCGGAACAATTTTCGGTGTTATTATCATCCCGGGATTATACTTCATATTCGGTAGCCTCGCAGATGGTCGCCATCTGATCAAGCATGAAGACGAAGACTCTTTGACAGAAAACCTGGTTCATCAAATAGACGCTTTTTCACCGTCTCCAGAAACCGAAAACAAATGAACAAACGAAATATATTGAAGTACATCATGCTGACTGGCATTATTGTACTCGTAAGTGCATGCAATCTCCCAACGTCACTTCACAAAGAGGCGAACAGAACGGTACCTGCGCGCTATAATAATAATGCACAGGATTCTGTGAACACTGCCAAAATCAAATGGCGTCAGTTCTTCACAGATCCCAACCTGGCATCGCTGATTGACACAGCGCTGATGAATAACCAGGAATTGAATATCACGATACAGGAGATAGAGATTGCTCGCAATGAAGTAAGGGCACGAAAAGGAGAGTATCTACCATTTGTCAACATTCAAGCAGGTGGCGGTTTTGAAAAGCCTGGAAGGTACACCACAATTGGTGCGAGTGAAGAAGCGAATGAGATCAAACCGGGTAGAAGAACGCCCGATCCCCTTCAGGATTATATGATCGGAGCGTATGCAACGTGGGAGTTGGACATCTGGCGAAAACTTCGTAACGCTAAGAAATCGGCTTATATGAGATTTTTATCTACTGTTGACGGCAAGAATTTCATGGTAACGAATCTCATTGCCGAAATCGCCAATAACTATTACGAATTGCTCGCGCTTGATAATCAGCTCGCTATTGTAAAGCAGAATATAGAAATCCAAAGTGATGCATTGTCCATTGTCAGAATGCAGAAAGAAGCTACGCGTGTTACAGAATTGGCTGTACGCAGGTTTGAAGCACAGGTGCTCAATACACGAAGTCTGCAGTTCGGCATTCAGCAGAGCATCATTGAAACTGAAAACAGGATCAATTTTCTGGTCGGTCGATATCCTACGCCGATCGCAAGAAACTCTGAAATTTTCAATACGCTTATACCAGATACTATTAGCGCAGGTCTCCCTTCACAGTTGTTGGCAAATCGTCCGGACATCAGACAAGCTGAACTACAATTGATGGCGGCGAAGCTGGATGTAAAAGTTGCCAAGGCAAGTTTTTATCCACGGGTCGGAATTACGGCTGGTATAGGGTTCAATGCATTCAATCCAACATTTTTACTGAAAGCGCCGGAATCATTGTTGTATTCATTGGCTGGAGATCTGGTAGCACCTTTGGTAAACCGGAATGCTTTAAAGGCAATGTACTACAGTGCAAATGCGAAACAGATACAGGCAGTTTATAACTACGAACGAACTATTCTCAATGGTTACATCGAAGTGGTCAATCAACTGTCGAACATCAACAACCTTGCACGGACATATGATTTGAAAGCACAGGAAGTGCAGGCATTGACTACGTCGATCACGATTTCAAGTAACCTTTTCCGTTCAGCAAGAGCGGACTACATGGAAGTGTTGTTAACGCAACGCGACGCGCTGGAACAAAGATTTCAACTTATTGACACGAAATTGCAGCAGATGAATGCCATGGTTAATATTTACCAGGCATTGGGAGGTGGATGGAATTAGTATATAATGCATTCAGTGTAACACAAAGCCTGCAGATCATTGGTCTGCAGGCTTTTTTTTGTGATCGCCATTATCCCGTTATATATTTATCGAATAATGACCTAAGGGGTTGTACGCGACGTAACCCTCACCACCCGACTCGGTACTTTCGGTGCATCGGTTATAACGACTCGCCATAATCAACACCATCAATATTCCGGTAAAAACCAAGCGCTTGTGAATGCCAACTAAATATTTAGCTGGGATGGCTTGCAAATTCCCAGCTAAAGTTTTAGTTTAGAATTAAAATTCAATGGGAATCATATTGAGGATAACACAATAATGAAAGAACTTACCAGAGCTGAAGAAGAAATTATGCAGGTCTTATGGACCGTCGAGTCAGCATTTGTAAAAGACATAATCGAGGAATTGCCGGAACCAAAACCTGCGTATAGTACCGTATCAACCATTGTGAGAATCCTCCAGCAAAAAGGATTTGTCGGACATAAAGCAGAGGGTCAGTCACACAAGTATCATACCCTCATCACCAAGGCCAACTACACCAAGCAGTTCATGAAAGGATTCGTGTCGAGATACTTTGATGGGTCTTACCCGGAGATGGTGTCTTTCTTCACAAAACAGGATAAGCTCAGTGTGGGTGAATTAGAGAATCTTGTTAAAGAGCTTAAGAAATTAAAAAACAAAAAATCATGAACAACTATCTGATAGGGTTGTCGGTCATGCACCTGGTACTGATGCTCGGATACTGGATGTTTTTGCGTAAGGAGCGGCAGTATACCACTGTTCGATATTATCTCCTCGGCACTATCGCGCTCGCGCTTATAATTCCGGCACTCAGGCTTCCCAAGCTATTTGTAGGCGACGCACCGTTGACGATGGCGTATACCGAAACCGTTGTTACCAGTCACGTTGCTGCCGCGCCGGTGGAGAAATTATCCTTCAGGACCACCGAGATGTTGATCGCTGCTTATGGTATTATCAGCCTATTTTTTCTTTTTAAATTCTTCGCGAGCCTGCGCTATCTGTTGATTCTCGCAAACCGTAATCGTTATCAGAAAACTGACTCATGCCGGGTCTATCGTGTTCATGGCATTCCGGGAAGCTTCAGCTTTTTCAACTGGATATTTATAAGCGACGACATCGAAACAGACTCACAGGCATACCACATCATGGTTGCTCATGAAAAGGCGCATTCATCACTGGCACACACTTACGATTTGATTTTTATCGGACTGTTCAGGGCGTTGTTCTGGTGGTTGCCCAGTGCATGGTACCTCAACATGGAGATTAAAAAAGTACATGAATATCAGGCTGATGCTTGCGTACTGCAGACGTATAGCACAGACCAATATTCTTCAATACTGATTGGCGCCACCCTTAACATTAATGGCATGGGGCCCGTCAGTTCATTTAATGAAGGTTCAATATTAAAACGACTTAAAGTTATGAGACAACAAACAAAAAATGTAAGCCTCTGGAGGCTCGTCGCACTGGCTGCGCTATGCGTGGTGCTGGTCATCGGATTTGGATGTACTGAAGACAAAGGCGCCAACATCACTGAAGGTTCAAAACAGTCTGAAGAGGAAATATTCACAATAGTTGAAAAGATGCCTGAATATAAAGGCGGGCCCGATGCTTTTTATAAGGATGTAAACAAGGAAATCAAGTACCCGGCAGAGGCAAGAGAAAAGGGCATAGAGGGGCGTGTTGATGTTCAGTTCGTGATCGACAAGGATGGCACTATTTCACAGGCAAAAGCAGTGAACGGTATTGGCTCAGGTTGCGATCAGGAAGCTGAACGGGCATTGAAGGGCGTTTCATTTATACCGGCTACTCAAAATGGTAAGCCCGTCCACGTGAGATATATGCTGCCGATAACTTTTAAACTGGATCGAAGCGATAACAAAAAACCACAAGGAGTTATTGTACTTGAACCGCTTCAGCAAGTTAATGCCAAGCTCAAAGTGGACGCCAATTATAGCGACGGAGAGTGGAAGGGTAAAGTACTCGACGAGGAAGGTGAAGCATTGCCAGGCGTTAACATTCTCATAGAGGAAACTTCGAAAGGAACCACTTCCGATCTGAATGGTGCGTTCACCTTGAAGGCAGAGGAGAAACAAAACCTGGTCTTGAGTTTTGTTGGATACGATTTTGCAAAGGTGTCGGGGCAGTAATGGCAATCCTATAGCCGGTACAAGTTCTTTCACATTCAATAGAAAACCCCAGCCAACAGTAGCCGGGGTTTTTCATGCGCCTTTTATTTTACTCAGTGGTAACGGATGTTCGTCATTTGTTATCGTAGTCGTGATCAGTCTACGTTTTTAATAATTAGTACTTAATACTCTTTAAGAAAGCAATGTGCTGCGGCACTTGTGCCAAAGCGCGCGACGACTCATCCTCAATGAAATAATGTTTGATACCCAGCTTCATCGCAGTCTTCATCACTTGTTCAATACCAACATCACCAGTCCCCAGCACTACATTTGACTCCTTATCCTGCCTGCCGTTGAGATTATTAACTGAACCGATTCTGCGGTCTTTCAAGTGCAGGCTCTTCCAGCGGGTTGGATATTTCTTCAAAAGTGCAACCGGATCCTGACCTGGATTTTTGATCCAGAATACATCCATTTGAAGATTGACATACGACGGGTTTGTATTATCCATCAGATAGTCAAACATCGTTCCTTTTCCACCCTCATACGGCCTGAATTCGTAACCATGTGCATGATACCACAGACCGATGCCGTTTTCTGCCAGAACTTTACCTGCTGCATTAAAAACTTCAACACCCTTCTTCATGTTTTCAAAGGTGAAGTTATCCCCGTCGTGTGGTATCCAGTAACAAATCAGAAAGGGAACATCCATATCCTTTGCGTTGGCGATCACCTTTTGCAGGCTATCCCGATTCTCCAGTTTCTCGAATGCGACGCCAGATGCCACTAACGTCATCCCATATTCCTTCAATAGTTTTTTGAACTCTTCGCGGTTGCCACGACCCCCGCCACCTTCAAGCTCGGTCACACCCAATGCTTGCAATTTCGCCATTACTGCAGGCATACCTTCTTTGTACATTTCACGCATACTACCCATTTGCATGCCCATTGCCTGACCATTGGCTGCGTAATGGAACAATGAAATCAGGCCGGTTACAACCAGGAGCAGGGTGTTCAAACGAATCTTGTTTTCCATTTTGATCAAGTAGTCGGGATTCATTCGTGAGCTAGCGAGTTCCGATAAGATTAACAACAGGTTTGTGTTCAATGGAGAATTTAAGCGCTTGCTGAACATTCTGAATGTGGCCCGTTCTTTCCAAAGTAGATGCAACGTTTGGTTGCGGTATGAAATTCATTAGATGTGAATCCCATCCAATGACCTAAGGCGTGGTGCGCGTCGTAACCCTTAGCGTCCACGTTGGCACCTTTGTCGAGTCGGATTTAAAAGACGTACCGTAGTCAACCCCGTCGACAATTACTTCCTTCGTGTTTAGTATCGCGTTTGGTAACGGCGTGGGCAGCTGGATCCCAAGCGCTTCAAATGCTTTCGTGATTATCTCTTTGAGTTTTGCAAGTGCCTGACGTGATTCCTTCGGGTCCCCAATGTTTAGAATCACTTTGAAAGATGTGATGTAGTTTCTGTCCGCACTCTCTATTACAAATGCAACGTTATTCATTTTTTTTTCTCCTAGCGCAAAAGGCGGTGTGAAGCTTGTGAATTCAGTTGCTGCGCCCTTCCACTCCGTCATTTTACCAATCCCGATAGCCGATAGCTTGTCAATTGATTCATCGACACGATTGAATGAAGGGATTTTTGCTTTCGTAGTCGAAGCATTGAGAGAATCATTGATCGGTTGTATCGAATCTACGACCGCTTCTTTTTGGATCTGATCTTTTGGTCTACACGCAACGAGTGAAATGAAAAGGAGTAGCAGCAGATTGAATCTCATTGTGAAATGCTTTTAGTTTGCGTAAGGAGGTCAGCAATATAGGAAAAGTGTCGCTTCGGCGCTTCATACGCCATCTTTTCAAAATGAGGAATCGCTTTAGTATTGACAATTCAAGTTGATACACATCCGCTGGAGTACGTCGAGACTGCTTGGCAAAAAGTGACAAGAGAGAAAGACTTGTTATCACGATATAACAAATGACGCTGCCCAGAATAGCCAGGAGTAATCGGTATGCGAACGCATGCAAGAATAGTATAAAGTTTTTTAATCGAATGTTCGTTTGAAGATTCAATCCATGCCCGCAATTGTTGTGCAGGGGAGTAGGTTAACAACCTACTACCTTTTTCTTGTATGATTCACTGTGTATCCAATGGCTGTGGGAGCATAAGTCAACGGATGTTCACAATACACATGGTAAGACTTCATCGTCTTCATGAGGATCGCGAACAGTTGGGTAAGAAATCCGTTTAGTTTACTTCATCATATCCACTCTTGATGATTGTGGAAATCATTTTGAATCTTTCATTGGCTATGATGGTATTGCGGTGGTGTGCCGGAATGATAATCGACTCCCCTGTGCTCAGGACGTACGACTTGCCATCAATTAGAACCTCAGCCTTCCCTTCAATTACTTGTATGAATGTGTCAAAGGGAGTAATTTTTTCGGCTAGTGCTTCACCCGAATCAAAGCTGACTGCGCTAACATTACCGGTTGTTTTTTTTACAATCGTCTTTATCACAACCGAGTTTGGAACATACTCCAGAATTTCGACAATAATGAACACCTTCGATTTTTCGAGTTCCAGTGATTGTGTTGGAGGTAAATATGGTTGTAAAGGAGCTAAGTTGGACATGTAAATATATTCTAGCGATCAGGTGGACAAAATGCTTAATTCATGAGATAAAAATGCGGGAGGCATAACCTCCCGCACTCGTAATTTATTCAACCATGGAATAATCATACTCCACGACCAAATCATTTTCTACGCTCCAGACACCAGGTGCCTTCCAGGCAATTTTAGCAGCTTCATCCTTTTCATACCATGAATTCACCGTTCCGTTTAGGATTACCTTAGTTCCGACAACACTAACTTCGATGTCTTCACTATTAATAGACCAACTGCGGCTAAGGGCGTTCTCAATCTCACGCTGTTCAATTTTATCCTTCAATTCGGGCTTCAATTTTAAACCGTTCGATACTCCCTTAACACCCAGCAGATTTACAACGGCTGCCCTAGCGGCGCTGCGTTGATAATCCCAATGAAGTTCGCCCTCCAGTGTAACCCAGCCATCTTCAACTTTCACCTTTACTTTATCGTTCGGGACCTGCCAATTCCATTTCAACGCATTCAGCACTTCTTTGGCAATTTCACCATCCGTTACTTTGCCGTCTGATCCGAACTTTACTTCAATCTTTTCTACTACAGCTTGTACGCCGGCAACATTTTTCGCTGCGTCTTCCGCTTCCGATTTCTTTATATAATTGTCGACGGTACCCGTGAGCGTTACAATTCCATCTTTAACAGTTACGCCAATTTCCGCTGCATGCAATAGTGGTTCCCACTTGATCGCGTCCATGACATCTTTTTGTAATTCTGAATTGTTTTTCATTTGATGTTTGATTTACCTCGAAAAAGAATTTTCTCAAGAGTATAAAGTTGAATACTTCAGGTAGAACATTTGTTGGACTTCCCGCCTAAGTTGTTACAAGTTTCACTGATACACGCCTGTAGAAAGAATACCCCATTAAATTATTTGCAACGAATATCTACCAGCCGGAGTTATTTTTCAACTGCGTTTTTACTGGCAGCTTTATCCTTGCCCTTAAAATAGCCCCTCAGAAAGAAATTATGTTGTGCAGCAATCAAATCTTCATTCAGCGTTTTAGAACTGCTTTCCAGGTTTTTTACGATAACTTTTATGTGATCGCCCGTTTCTTTATCATGTAAGAGCACACCTATCGCCGTGTTCGGATTTTTCTCCGCGACCTGTAGATTGTTGATCACCGCGCTTGCCGTGTCAGCCATCTTTCTAAATTGTTGTACCGATGATTGAAGCGATTTAAATACCGTTGTGTCGTTTGCCAATTCATGGGCAAGCGTTCCTTTTTTATTCAAGCCTTCACTGAGTGTTTGCATTGATGCCATAAGTTTAGCGGCGTCTGTCGATGCCGCGCGAAGAGAAGTAGTGGCAGCTGCGACGTTTTCATACACGGCGTCATCACCAATAAGTTTTCCGATTGTTCCTTCACCATCAGCAATTTTCTTACTAAGTGCTTTGAGATCGAATGTAACAGATAATATATTTTTATTATTCTCCTGTAAAGTGTTTACCATGTCTTCCTGTGAGAACGTCTTTTCAACTTGCAATGTATCTCCGCCTTCTATTTGACCGGCACCGGATGTGCCGCCATATATGATTAGGATCTTGTTGCCTATGAGACCGTCTGTTCCGATTTTGATTCTGGCATTTTTACGAATGTACTCCTGAGCTTTCAATTCAATGTTTACAATAACTTCAACCTGAGATTCTTTATAGAAATTCAGTTTACCGACCGTGCCAATTTTTACGCCGGAAAACCAAACGTTGTTTCCGCTCTGCAGACCCGCTACATCGTCAAAGCGCGCCACTACCTGCATTTTCTTTTTGAAGGTTTCATGGAGACTTCCGATCATCAGGACTCCCGCGATCAGGATAATGACTCCGATGATGACAAAAAGTCCCACCATTACTGCGCGTTTGTTTGAGGTTTCTTTCATGGCTTTTGCATAAAATTATAGTTGTAAAAACTTCTTATCTGTTCATCCTGACTGCTGAAGACCTCATCGAATTTTCCGGTCTTTATAAAAATTCCGTCCAGCAACATCGCGACGCGGTTGCTTGTAGTCTTCGCACATGTGAGGTCATGCGTGATGATGATTGAACTCGTATTATATTTTTGTTGGACTTCACTGATGAGCTCATTTATTTCTGCACTGGTTATCGGGTCTAGTCCAGATGTCGGTTCATCGTATAACATGATTTCAGGTTTAAGGATAAGTGTGCGCGCGATACCAATTCTTTTTCTTTGACCACCGGAAAGATCTGCCGGCATTTGCGTTCGCTTTTCTTTCAGACCCACGGCGTCCAAAGCCTCATCCACCGCGAGGTCGATCTCCTTTTTGGTCAGGTGTTTTGAGTTCATCGTTAATGGAAAAGCAAGATTGTTATAGATGCTCATGCTGTCGTACAGCGCGCTGTTTTGGAATGAGAAGCCGATGCGCAGGCGAAGGGCGTCAAGTTCTTTACCCTCGATCACATTAGCGTCCTTTCCAAGTACCATAACCTGTCCGCGGTCCGGACTTAATAGATTGACAATAATTTTTATCAATACTGATTTTCCAGATCCTGATTTTCCAAGCACTGCCACATTTTCGCCTTTGAAAAGATCAAAGTCAACGCCTTTGAGCACTTGCAAGTCACCAAACGACTTGTACAGTCCCTTGATGGAGATCACAGTCTCGTTGTTGTTGGATGATGATATCGATTCTGTCATGTACTAAAGTATTCTGATCCAGTTGGATAGTTGTACGATGATCATTTCCTCCAGGAATACCAGGAACATTGCTAACACAACGGCCTGGTTAGCTGCTTTGCCAACACCTCGGGTTCCCTGCGTGGCGTTATACCCCTTGTAGCATCCTACGACTCCAATGGTAAAACCATAGGCCAATGATTTCGACAGAGATGTGAACAGGTCTAGAAATGAAACGGATGAGAACGCGTGCTGAAAGAAACTGACAACTCCAGTGGCTTCTTCGTTATGAACATTCACATAAGAGCCCAGAAGCCCTACGCAGATACAGTAAAGGGACAGCACCGGTATGGTAAGTGTGGTCGCACAAATCCTGGTTGCAACCAGATACTTAAATGAGTTGATAGCACTTACCTCCATCGCTTCGATTTGCTCGGTCACTTTCATGGATGCGATTTCTGCTCCGATGCTTGACCCTACTTTTCCCGCGCAGATTAACGCTGTAACCAATGGCCCTAATGCGCGTATGATCGCGATTCCAATCAATGAGGGCAGCCATGAAGAGGCTCCGAATGTTTCGAGGGACGGCCTGGATTGTTTTGTGAACACAATTCCAATGATGAAGCCCGTTACTGTAATGAGCGGGAGAGACTTCAGGCCGATCTCAAAGGATTGGTTGATAATCTCACGAAAATGAAAAGGAGATTTAAATACCTCCTTGAAGAAACGCGTGGTGAACTTGTAAGCCTTATAAACACCCGTCAGGAACTCATCAAAATTACGTGATATAACAAATGATTTTGCGACCGGTTTTATCATCGTTGTATGCTGTTGCGGCAGGGGCCAGTGAGATTAAAAACGATTTCATGTCGTCCTGAGAAAGAATGTTTTTGCCTGTTTACGCCAGCCATTGTCGTCTTTGAGTTAGGATGGATTTTTCAGGGAGCAAGATTGCGCAAAGGTGAAGAGGAGTTGACCGTTCAAATTGCACCGTGAATGGAATCATTTATATTCTTCACATATTTTTGTCATTTGATGCTGAAAATGTCTTGATCAGCGCTTGATCTGTAAATCATATAATAAATCGCGGCGTTTTTGTAACTCATTTATCCTATTAATGACAACTTTTGTCGGCTTCTGATTTCGCCGAAGATTTAATAGTTTGTCTTGTCTTGTTCAGCAGCGCTTTAGATCAGTAGTATTCGGCATCACGGTTGCCATTAAATTTTATTATCAAATGAAAGCAGATCAAAAAGTCTGGTTTAAGTGGATGTTCAATTACTCCATCGGCGAGCTGACGGGCATTGGAGCGGCGGCTATTGTCGGACGACTGCTCTTTATCAGCTTCAATACACAGGGCGTGCAGCCGGCTTTTCTAACAACGGCTGTGCTCATAATGGCCGGCGCGTCAGAAGGTCTTATCATAGGATACATTCAATGGAAGTCGCTTTCACGCCTTGTGAGTAATTTTAAACCCACAGTCTGGATCATTACAACATCCCTGTCAGCCATAGCAGGCTGGCTGCTCATTTTACCACCGGCTATCGTTTTTATTTCATTTCTGTCGCGTCTTCACATCGTGCAAAATAGTTATCTGCCATTTTATGCCGGGCTGGCAGGCTTAGCATTTGGCGGTGTGATGGGTATACCCCAATTCTTTATCATTCGAAAGTTTTATAAGGCATCAGTGGGATGGATTATGGCAAATGCCCTTGGTTGGATGTTCTCATTCCTGGTCGTATATGGAGCGTTACAGATGTTCTCCGACCATTCAACATTTTATAATGTTGTAATTATTGTTGGCTCTTGTATCCTTTCAGGGTTTGTACAAGGAGTTATAACAGGGACATTGTTGCATTTTATTATGAGCGCCAGGAAGGAACATGAAGTTAAGGGCTTGGTGAACCGGCAGTCTATTAATAGTCAGCGTTAAAAATCCTCAAGATAGTTCGCACGCTGTTCTCAAAGTTTCTTGAAGAATGTTGGTGTGAGCCCGGTCACTCACTTTCTTAAATTAGTTTGATAGGTGCGCCATGATCGCGTGGTATTTTGCGGTCATTGGGCAAGATAGCCACCGTCGACTGCCAAAGACGTGCCTGTTATAAACGAGCTGTCGTCGCAGGCTAGAAAAATAAAGGCGTTGGCAACTTCTTCCGATTCACCAAGTCGCTTCATTGGATGTAGATTCACAATCATTTGTTTTATGTCGGTGTTGTCGGCAATACCGGCATTTTGTATGAGTGGTGTGTTAATAAAACCCGGACAGATGGCATTGATTCGTATACCAGACGTAGCATATTCCAAAGCAGCAGTTTGCGTCAATCCGATCATTCCATGTTTTGCTGCTACATAGTGCGCCGAGGTTGCAAATCCTACTTTTCCGAGTATGGACGACATGTTGATGATCGTACCCTTTTTCTGTTTATCCATTTGTCCTAACTCGTGGTGCATACAATTGAATACTCCGTTAAGATTAATACCAATAACTTTCAGCCAGGCTTCCTCGCTCATCTCCCCAACCTTATTTGACTCGCCGCCGATGCCGGCGTTGTTTAGTGCGATGTCCAGAAAATTGAAAGTAGTTACAGCTTTGTGCACCGCAGCGCCGACAGCCTGAAAGTTGGAAACATCACAATCAATAAAGACTGCTTTTGGATTGACCGCTTTAATTTCATTCATCGAGCGTTCCACGTGCGCTGAATGTACATCCACGACCACAATATTGGCACCTTCATTTCCCGCAGCGATTGCGCACGCTTTGCCTATACCTGAAATGCCTCCGGTGATAAAGACCGTTTTGCCTGTTAATTTTTTCATATGTTTTTACTGAGTTTAATTATTTGAGATAAGATGCAGAAATCTGATTCAATGTTTTGATCGGTATTGGAAGACGCGTTCGGATTTATAGCCCAATAATCTGGTCTTGTAAATAAAGTTGCTTTATCATTGCCGCGTCTTTCTTGTAGACGTCTTCGTAGTATGTGAGTACACCGTTAATGGAAGCGCAGGTTAAATATCTGGTGAAGATCGGAATTGCTTTAGCTAATACAATGGTGTGCCGTTGCTTTAGCTTTATGTAAGTGTCAATTACCGTTGGATCTGGGGCAAAGTACCTGGCTAAGTCCAAAGCTCGGTCAAGCCTGATGCAACCGTGACTTAATGCGCGTCCATTTTTTTTAAATAGAACCTTTGCGTTTGTATCATGCAGATACACGGCGTACGGATTATCGAATGTGAATTTGATAACGCCCAGGGAATTTTCAACACCTTCCCGTTGTCTCAAGGTAAAAGGGAAATAATCTTTATCGAACCTGTCCCAATGAAGGCTGTCTTTATTCACAACGTTTCCTTTTCGGTCGAGGATCTGAAAGTTGTTTAATGTTAAAAATGACGTGTCTTTCTGAATTCTTGGAAGGTATTCTTCAACCGTGATTTTACGCGGTACATGCCAGTATGGATAAATTGTAATACACTCGATTTCACTGCTCAGTACCGGAGTCTGATTTTTGAATTTTCCAACAATAACCTTCGACTCGAAACTGATTCTGCTGTCATCAATCATCTGAAGCATATAGGACGGAATATTAATCCATATGTAGCGCATTGGCAATGGAAGTTCAGCCCTCCACCGTTCCATATTTACTTCCACACTTTGAATTTGTTTTTGTAGCAATATTGAATCTTCGGTAACAGCTTTAGCGGGCACGGATTGAATAATATCCAGGGACGCCAGCATTTCGTGGAGACCGGTTTTCAAAAATTTATAGCCATCATGCACAGGTTCCTGGTCTTCGAGCACTTCACGAATTCTGTTGGCAGATGTTGCATGTTCAAGGAGTTGTAACAACAGGCTGTCAACATTGGCTGGTTTAGAAACAGTGCCTAACCTTCCGTATCTTAAATCCATGGCCAACGATATAAAGGCGTCTGCATACAAAGCGTCTATCCGCTCCGGAAACTTTTCTTCACTGTTATTCCGGGTATTAATTTCGTCGATATGGTAGCCATTCTTAGAAAGTCCATAAAATTTTATGCTATCAAGTACCGACATCAATGATTCAGAGAGTCCTTGGAGGGTGTCGTTCGACCAGATCATTTTATAGTCACGAGATCGGAAAAACTGGAAGACGATTTCACTATGTTTTAACCCCTCGTAAACGGGGCTTGTTGTTTCGATTGGCATCAATGTTTGATGCCGGATCTCACCATTATTATTTACTTCTTGTTTGGATAATATAATCGGGGCATGACAGGCGCAGGCGACAGTAAAAAGGCTCGCGATGTAAAAATAAATGAGTTTGCTTTTCTGGAATATGATCATCGAAAGTCCGGTTTGCCGTCAGAGAAAGATGGCTTTATCCGTTGGCTACCGCCAAGCGATGGTTGCGTAAGCGATTCGATTGGGCGTATAGTTATCACGGCAAGTTCTGCGTTCAAAGCTCGATATGATTCTTTGCTTCGTTGTTATAGATTTTTATCAGTGATTTACAGGAATCACGCATTCCCAGGATTGTACGACATGCCCGAACAGAATTGTCAGCACTTTCATGGATCGTGGCATGAAGACTGTATGTTTATAGTTGAGGCGTTTCTTGCTCAGTGATAATCCCGTTCCTTCTGATGAGAATTTTCAAATAGGAAAAGCGAAGTTTTGAGATTACTGGTATTGGGTAATGCTTCAAGGGATATTGGATTACAACTTTTTATCACTGAGCTTGCAGTGGAATCGGAAATATGCTTGAAATCAAATACAAGCAATACGGCTGCACTGATAACTTGTGCTTTCACCTTCGGCATAATGAGAAAATAATGCGTCGGTTGATTTAATTCGGATGGCATTCATTGTAACAGCCATTTAGTTGTTTCGTATCTTATCGTCAAAAAGTGCGATGTTTACGTTTAAACTTTAAACATGTGAAGTTATTTGAAGGAGATCAGGTTAGTTTTAAGATCGATAAGTTAAGAGAGCACCAAGGTCTTAACGTCTATAAACTTACCATTACAAAGGGTGCTAACTTAGTAAACACCACAGAGGACATTATTTCGGTGTTGAAACACGCCCCAGGCACTGAATTAGCTAAAGAAAAGATTTCTGAGGCCATCAGACGTTATGCTAATGTTTGGGAGATCAGGACTGTTAAATAGCAAAATTGCATTGATAATGCGAGGCTGGCGTGCAGTTTCCACAGGAACAGTCAATTATCTTCTTAAGTTAATTTCATTGCGCTAAAGCGCCGTTGACTTCCGTATCTAAGAAATGCAAGTTAACAGTGCCGCGTGATTTGTTGCCAATTCCATGTCGCCTGCTATGGAGAAATCGGCGCGATTTCTATGTTTATTTAAAACAGTGAACAGTGCAAACTTCGGACACTATTGTGTAAGAAAAGGGAGTCTGAGGATGCCAAATTGATGTTTAATCCTAACTGATCCATGAAAGTCGCGTTTTATAGCGTTCATAAATTTGAACGCGAGCAATTGTTGCTAATAAATAATAATAAGCATGATTTTCTTATGCTTGAAGTCGCATTGTCGGACGCGACGGTTGGGCTGGCGCTTGGGTGCACGTGCATTTGTATTTTTGTCAGCGATAAGGCTTCAGCCGTAGTATTAAAAGAGTGTTTTTCAATCGGTATCCGCTTCATTGTGCTGCGTTCTGCGGGTTTCAATCATGTCGATGTAGTCGCGGCACATAATCTTCAAATTAAACTAGCGCGGGTACCGGAATATTCGCCCTATTCGGTGGCCGAACATTCGGTGACATTAATGCTTGCACTGAATCGGCAGCTTGTCCACGCTCATAATCGAATCAATGAGCTCAATTTTTCATTAGATGGGCTGACTGGCTTTGATATGCATGGAAAAACCGCCGGCATCATTGGTACTGGAAAAATTGGAAGACAAGTTGCCAGAATTCTTCGCGGATTCGGATGTCACATCCTGGCGTTTGATGTAAAAGAGGACGAATCACTGGTCACGGAAACGAATGTCACTTATACTGATCTCAGATCGCTTATGAGTCGTTCAGATATAATCTCCCTGCATTTGCCGCTCAACGCAGAAACTAAACACATCGTCTCCAGGGAAAGTATCAGCTGGATGAAGAAGGGCGTTATGCTTATCAACACAAGTCGGGGAGGTTTAATCAATACAACTGACACGGTAGGCGCATTGAAGTCGGGCCATATCGGCTATTTCGGTATTGATGTGTACGAGGAGGAAGATGGACTTTTCTTTCAAGATCACTCTCAGGACATTCTTCAGGATGATGTCATCGCGCGTTTGATGACATTCAGGAATGTCTTGATCACAAGTCACCAGGCATTTCTGACAGACACGGCCTTACACAATATCGCAAATACGACAATTCATAATATCGACTGTTTCGAACAAGGAATTACGAGTGGAAATGAATTAACGGTCTGAAAGGCAGATTCGGACTTTCCCTTGTAAGTTGTCCGCAATCTGTTACATATTTCACAGATTGTTTGATATCTGATCTGCGTCGCCAGCAATTTTCAGCGATGGATGTAAATCTCTGTAATGCATCTGTAAAAATAGAACCTGTGATATTCCTGACTTTGTACGGGGGAAACTGCCACGCATCCCAGATGAATTCACAAAAAACGATTCTACTCGTCGAAGACGATGAGGATGATCAAATTCTTTTTATGATCGCCTTAAAGTCCATAGCGAATGCAAAGCTGTTCGATGTTGCAAACAATGGGAAAGAAGCTTTGGAGAAACTTCGTAAATCAGAAGTTCTTCCAACGATGATCATCATGGATATCAATATGCCTGTTATGGATGGAATTGAGTGCTTGTCACAGATCATAAAAGACCCCAGAATAAATAGCGTTCCCGTAGTAATATTGTCCTCTTCGATTGATGGGCGGCAACGTGTGCGAGAGCTCGGCGCTACCGCGTTTATTATAAAACAAAATAGCACAATCAGTCTTCAGGAAGAGCTGAAGCACATCCTTGAGTCAGAATAAAAGACGCTACCACCAATGACGGTCGCGTCTTCATCACACAAAAAAATCAAATAATTATAAACATGAGCATTACAAAAAAAATAGGCATCTGGATGGATCATCAAAATGCGCATCTGATGGAATTTCATAACGATGAAATTAAGACGGAGACGATCTCATCCGAATTCACACATGAGGTGAAAGAAGAAACCCTTCAGAGCGGGGAATTCACAATGCATAATAAAGAGCGCCATCAGCAAACCGCATTTTATAAGTCGCTGGCCGAGTTCATTAAACCATATGGGGAGGTTTTATTGTTCGGTCCAACGAATGCGAAGGAGGAGTTTCACAACATGTTGAAGGCCGATCACCACTTTGCTGAAACTAAGATTGAGGTCGAGCAAAGTGATAAAATGAGTGACAATCAGCAGCATGCATTCGTAAGAAAACACTTTGCGCAACCGAAAGTCTTTTGAGACATTAATATTTTATTTATTAATGTCGTTGACTTAACGCTGCTGATAACAGAAAATCGAAGTTCAACGCGTGCTAATTCATCCTCCTCGCGAGACGCGGCGGCGGACACAATAATTCATAATTGTCGTTGCCTTCCCACTGTCGCCGCGCTTAAGTCAACGGCATGTTTTATATTTCCGGAAATTTTTAAATCAGAATGAAATGAAGGTATTAATCGCGCTCGACTATAACCCCACAGCGCAGAAGGTTGCTGAAGAAGGATATGAAATGGCCAAAGCCATGGGCGCAGAGGTATTTATTATGCATGTCATTGCAGACCCTGCCTATTATTCATCATCTGACTATTCTCCGATCATGGGGTTTTCCGGATATCTTAATACCGAATCTTCTACGGTGAATTTGATGGAGTCAATAAGACAATATTCGTTCAATTTCCTTAGTCAGACGAAAAATCATTTGTACGATCAAACGATTAAAGTCCTTGTCGAAGAAGGAAACACTGCTGACTGTATTATTGCAAGTTCCGGGAAACTAGCGATAGATATAATCGTGATGGGGTCTCATAGTCGCAAGTGGCTTGAAAAAATTATTATGGGAAGTGTTACTGAGAAAGTACTGAACCTTACTGACATTCCACTTTTTATTGTTCCTACAAGAAAGTAATGAGCAGTCAGGGAGTCTAAATAAAATAGAAACAAGATGCCTTCGGGCAGGAATTATTAAATCCAATGGAGTTTGTCGACTACTATAAGACTTTAGGGATAGATAAAAAAGCTTCGACTGAAGACATCAAAGATGCCTATCGCAAACTGGCGCGAAAGCTTCATCCAGACCTTAATCCAAAAGATAAGGGGGCTCAACTGAAATTCCAGTTGGTTAATGAGGCCAACCAGGTGTTGAGCGATCCTGACAAGCGAAAAAAGTACGACGCATATGGCAAGGACTGGCAACACGCGGAACAATTTGACCAGCAACGTCGTGAGCAAAGAAAAGGCGCTACTCACCGCGGGCCTTCTTTTAGTGGCAACCCCAATGGCGAATTTTCAGATTTCTTTGAATCATTATTTGGAGGATCGGGACGCAACGGTCACGCTACATTCAAGGCGCAAGATTATACTTCTGAACTTAGCCTGACGCTATCGGACATCTTTAAGACCCAACGGAAGACACTTACTGTTAACGGTAAACATATCCGGATAACCATTCCTGCAGGCGTTGAGAACGGACAGGTTATCAAACTGAAAGGACACGGCGCACCCGGAATCAACGGTGGACCTGCTGGAGATTTGTTTCTTACTATCACGGTTTCTGGTCACCCTGAGTTCTCGCGAGCAGGTAACGATTTGATCACAACAACATCTATTGATCTCTATCAAGCTGTACTCGGTGGAGATGCTGTGGTGAATACAATTAATGGCCAGGTTAAAGTGAAAGTGGCTCCGGGTACGCAACCAGGGACGAAAATCAGGCTCAAAGGGAAGGGCTTGCCGGTATACAAGAAAGAAGGGGAATCGGGAGATATGTACGTTACTTTTGAAGTCAGCCTTCCAGTTGATCTTACAGATGAACAAAAGAAGCTATTTATGGAATTATCAAATCTTAAATAGCTTAGGAAAGTAGGTTGCGGATTGATAGCACGCGAATTTTACAGGAAGCGCACTATCAGTGAAATGTGCAATAAGATTCACTATTCCTCCAACATTAGGCGTCGGGAAGTTGAGACCTTTGCTAACTCAGCGTAAGGTGTTTCAAAATGCTAAATCAAAATCCAAATGAAAAATGATAAAGAATTACGTCAGGACGTAATAGACGCGATCAGATGGGAACCGCTTTTAAGCGCAACTGAAATAGGTGTAGAAGTAAAGGATGGAATCGTTACGCTGAGCGGTATGGTTGATAGTTATGTAAAAAAGGCAGAAGCAGAAGATGCTGCTAAACACGTTAAGGGCGTAGTAGCGGTGGTAGAAAAAATTGAGATAATATTGCTGGAGTCTGCGTTGATCACCGATAACGATATAGCCGCCGAAGTTGTCAGAGCCTTAAAATGGAATTGGCAAGTTCCACCCGATAAAGTAAGCGTAATCGTTGAAGACGGCTGGGTAAAGCTTGAAGGCGAGTTTGACTGGAATTTTCAGAGAACAGCAGCGCATGATGTAGCTTCTAAAGTGATTGGTGTCAAAGGTGTTTTCAATGACATCAAGATTATACCGGCATCAAAAAACACTGTCGAAGCGTTAGAAATAAAAAATGCTATACAGCGGAACTGGGCAATCAACGGGGAAGATATTCTCGTCAATGTTGCAGGTACACAAGTAACACTTTCGGGTACCGTATCCTCCTGGTATCAAAAAGAACAGGCTGAACTTATCGCATGGAAAGCACCCGGTGTTTGGACGGTAGAAAATGAATTGGTCGTAATCCTCGATCAATCATTGGTGGGACATTAATGAAGCGAAAAAGATATTCCGCCTTTGCATTCCTAAAGAATTAAATGAAACGATGAAACACAAGCAACTAGTCAACGATATTAGCAAACGGTACAAGAAACTCGACGAAGATTTCGAACGGCTTATACCTGATTTCGGTAAGGAGGATATTCATTCATTCCGCTTGCAGGTAAAAAGACTTACATCACTGCTTCACCTGACGGCTACTGGAAAAAAGAAATTCACTCATCCACCGATTTCAAAGAATCTCCTTTCATTTTACGGAATGATCGGTGAGATCCGAAATCTCCAACTTCTTCGGGAGCGAATTAAGAAGCTTCCACATGAAGAATATTCGAGACTTCAAATACCATATCTGGCTTTTATCGACAGCATGATAGAAGATCAGCAGCGCAAAGCTTTAAAGCATGGTGAAAATAAAAAACACTTTTCGATAGATAGGAGTAAGACAATTGAAGCTTTGGGACATTTAAAGCAAAAGCATATTCAAAAATTTGCTGACAAATGCCTTGCCTCTTTTTCAACCTTGACGTTTCCGGCTTACTTATCCGATGACGCTATTCATGCTACCCGTAAAATATTAAAGGATATGCTCTACACATGGAGCTTTACCTCAAAAAATAGAATTGGTACGTCAGTAGTAATGATGGACAAAAATGAAATCATTGCCATGATTAAAATACTGGGGGAGTTCCATGATAAATGTGCATGTCTGGACATGCTGCATAGCCATTACAAGTCACAGCAAATCCGACCCAAACTGAGGAACTTGTGGCGACGAATTGAAAACAAGTGGTGGAACGAAAAAGAAAATATGCGTGCAGTAATACGCAAACTATTTCTTGATGATCGCGCTGCTTCTGTAGATCATGTTCATCACAACGAGAATCAGCATGTTGCCGCACCAATTACACTTAGTCAATCTGACCTCCACAGATCTGATGGACTTAAGATTGAACCGCTAGCCGAGAAGGAGCGCTAGCATTTGAGAAAATTACCACGTTTGAAGTAGCATCTCGCGAGAAAGATGAATTGGGGCATGTTGAACTTCGATGTTGTGTTATCAAATGTCCCTTTAGCCTTAAGTCGACGGCATGGATTTCCAATCCCGGACCTCCTGTAATAGTGCCGTTGCGGCCACGACATGGGTGACACGCATCTTTAATTCTCGAAACTGAGCTTCCAAGCCCGGTGGCTTCCCGCACATCGATCTGAATGCTTCAGCGGCCGACTCATGATTGAAGCGTTCATTAAACTGACCTCCCGCGTGCTTTTTCGTTTTTTTTCAAGTTCCCTTCGGCTCCTGGATCACGGTCACCGCTTCGTATGCGCACGGAATTCCGGCCGCTGGTGTAAATACTATAGTCGTATCAATTCATTCACCGTCTTTACAGACGGCGGGAGTTGCTCTTTCCCGGAAACCAATGCACTTATTTTCTTTTCCGGAAGGAGAACGATGTGATATATTCCTGCTCAGAAGGATCCATTTTATTAAAGATACGTCGTGTAATGGCTTTCATTTCAAGCAGTCTGGGAGTCGTGGTAAGTACCGCTAACGATTGTCTTTAAGCATTACGCAGTGTACACGTTATGGCTGTTTATTACTTCCCTTCCGAGCTAAAGATGTGCACGCTTTCGCACACGTTGCACGCACAGGGAACACCAATATCCAAGTCTATATTAAATTGGATATTTGTTCCATAAATAGTGACTGGACAGAAGCAATGGCATCAAAACGACGAGCCATTTGTTCAAAGAATTCGGCCTGGGTGTGGAGATCGATTAAAAAGTATGGGCCAATCAATAAATATCGAATTGAAAGGTCATTTATAAAGTGTACCTTGCGCAAAATTCCAACGGCATTATCTCCGTTTGTTTCTAAACCTGATAGTCTGTTTCGTTTTTTACTTAATCAGCCCGTTTTATAGGGTTGAAAACAATTTATTCATTCACCAAATCATCTTGCATGCGACAACTTAAGATTAGTAAGCAAATTACAAACCGCGAAAGCCAGTCCCTGGATAAGTATTTAACAGAAATTGGAAAGGTGGATTTGATTACAACTGAAGTTGAGGTCGAACTGGCAAGACGAATACGCGAAGGAGATCAGATGGCGCTGGAGAAGCTGACAAAAGCCAATCTGCGTTTTGTGGTTTCGGTGGCCAAGCAATACCAAAATTCCGGACTCACGTTGGGTGATCTGATCAATGAGGGTAATCTTGGTTTGATAAAGGCCGCAAAGAGATTTGATGAAACACGGGGATTTAAATTCATTTCCTATGCTGTATGGTGGATAAGACAGTCAATCATGCAGGCGCTGGCTGAGCAATCGCGTATCGTGAGATTACCGCTCAACAGAGTAGGCTCACTAACTAAGATTGCAAAAACATTTTCCGATCTTGAACAGAAATTTCAAAGAGAACCTATCGCGGAAGAACTGGCTGAAGTAATTGGTGTGACCACACAAGAAGTGTTGGACAATCAGAAAGTTTCAGGCCGTCATGTTTCAATCGATGCACCATTCTCTCAAGCCGACGACAGTAATAGTTTGATGGACGTCCTTTACGATGCTAACGAAACAATGCCAGACACGGGAATGGTAGCTGACTCGCTGAAGATGGAAGTTCAACGTTCATTGTCGACGTTACCTGAACGTGAGGCGCAAGTGCTCCGTTTATACTTTGGCCTGAATGGTGAGGAAGCATTAACTCTGGATGAGATTTCGCAACAATTCAATTTGACACGTGAACGCGTTCGTCAATTAAAAGAGAAAGCTACCAGACGCTTACAAAATACGCGGAGCAAGACTTTGAAGTCTTATCTCGGATAAGTTACTACAATCGACGAATCATGTACTGCCAAACGCGTTTAACTAACGCTATTTGGTAGGACAGATCTTTCGCAAGTCATAGAACCTCACTAGAGATACAAAAGCCTGTTGTGCGGACTTGTACCGCACACTCATTCTCACATCACCTGCTCCCGCTTCGTAACATCACCGGTTCTGACGTCTGTGTGCAACAACTTTTTTCGTAATGTTGGGTCTCTCAACAGATGACGTTTATATCCAAAGCTGGCGACAGACGTTATTGAGTTCGCGCAGAGTTTGCATATCGTTCCCGTACTAGATCAGAATTGGTGCGGCATGTGGATGATTCAAATATTTTGTTGGTGAGGCGCGGCAAGTCGTTTAATCGATTGAGCTTACATAAAAGCTCATTATACCATGGGCTTCAAGTCTTTCACCTTTATCCTACTAAATTCGCTCTTGATATTTCCTCCGACATTTAATCAGGCGCTGAATCCATTGTAACTTTTACTAGTTTCAATCGTCTTTGGGAAAATTATTTGATAATGGCTGAGAACACATCGGAGCAATTTTCAATTCAACGCTATGCGCGAATTGGCGGGATTATTTATCTGGTAATTATTGTAGCCGGCTTCTTTGGTGAAATTCTCGTTCGCAATAAACTTGTGATTTCCGGTGATGCAATTGCAACGGCAAACAATATTATGTTGTCACCAATGCTTTGGCGAATAGGCATTGCAGGCGATCTCATAATGCAGATATGCGATCTTCCGTTGATTTTCATTCTTTATACTTTGCTTAAGCCGGTAAATAGGAATCTCGCGCTGCTGAATCTGCTTTTTAATGTCATCCAAACTGCAGTACTGGTTGCTAATAAGCTAAATCTGCTGATGCCATTATTCTTACTTGGAAATGCTGAATATTTAAAAGCCTTTGATCCAGAACAACTTTATGCGTTGTCATATGTCTTCATTAAGCTGCACGGATATGGCTTCGGCGTGGGTTTGATATTTTTTGGATTTGTTTGCCTGATTGAAGGACACCTGATTTCGAAGTCGGGCTTTATGCCCCCAGTGCTTGGGAGAATGTTGCAAGTCGCCGGTATTTGTTATCTGACCAATAGTTTTGCTCTGATTCTATTTCCCGATCTCGCAAACATTTTGTTGATGCTTCCGTGTCTATTAGCCGAATTGTCGCTTGCATTGTGGTTAACAATTAAAGGCGTCGATGGTATCAAGTGGCAACAATTGAGGGACGCTAAGGCAAGGTAAGGATCGCTTAAGTCAACACATTGAATTATAGATTGTCAGTTATTGCTGCGATCCGGGAGTCGTCGTTATGAAGGTGCTATGAAGTAATTACTTTAACCGTCGGAGAGCGATTATTTTTTCATGAGCACATCCGCACCAAACTGTCAGGCTAAAAATGCTATTCGAACGATATGGCGAGATTGAATAGTCCTACTTTGTCAAGTTAGCTTGAATTTGAGTTCGTGAATATCTGTAGAACTTTCACCAAGGATTGTATTCGTTAAGTTGACCTGAAAGGTCTACACATGCAAGCCCCAGGTCGCGCTCGACGAAGTCCGGGCTACCTGGGGTGAGGACGCATGGATTTTTTTAAACCCTGTAGGGGTTGGCCTTTCGCCACGCGCCAAATTTCCAGACACCATTGATTCCACCCTCCAATTTTCCTGATCAAAATATTTCCAGTATCAGTCGATGAAATCATACTCACAAATTGTTTGAAAAATCGACCTACCGTTATTGCGCGCGTGAAGAGTGCCTTTCATAGTCAGGTCGTAGTCGCGCGCATAAATTCACTTCAACTTGTCCGACGAGACGTCGGATATATGTTGACCTTTCAGGGCAACGTTTTTGGTGTTATACTCGGATAATGGTCGACGGGTTCATTGGCCAAAATGATATTGGAGGCAATCCCCAAGCGGTAAACCATAATTTGAGGATAATAATGCTTGTTAGTTGACTAACATGACAAAGTAGAATTAGAAACTTGAACTTATCATTCTTCGCAATGGCACGCGGACAAAAACCTGTCCTTTATTGAAGAATCAAGACATTCACTAACCCCTAAACTTGTGAGTAAGATATCTTCTCCTTGCCGGGAGTAGATGCTTTTTGTTTCCGAATCAAGAAGACAGAAAAGCGTTTGTCGGGGATCAGGACTGATCTTCTTCTTTCAATGATTAATTTTATGAACTATGGTTCGTCGGGCTGCTTCTTGCGAGTTGACGGAATGGGTAGCATTACAAAAACTATGACCAGCCAGCAGAAGCGAATAATTGCAGACGCCCGCAGTGCTCGACAGTTTATAAATGACGATTTTCTCTGCGTCCTCTAGTGACTTAAATTTTCAGTCGCGCTGAAGATCATTTCTCTTTGTCGCGTAGGCTATTCATCACTTTGTTGGCAAACACGAAGTCGTCGAGTTCTTTTACACCGGAGTGCGTGATGTTGTCCTTGTTGCCTTCCCAGAGTTTTTTTCCTTTGTAGAGGAACATGATTTTTTCACCTATACCCATCACGGAGTTCATGTCGTGGGTTACGACAATGGTAGTAATATCGAGGTCCTCAGAAAGATCCTGGATAAGATCATCTATGACAATGGATGTTTGAGGATCGAGACCCGAGTTGGGTTCATCACAGAACAGATAGTTTGGTGTGTTAACAATGGCGCGGGCGATACCAACGCGTTTTTTCATACCACCGCTAATTTCAGATGGCATTTTCAAATTCACATTTTCAAGACCAACGCGCTTCAGGCAGAAATTCACCCGGTCTTTCTTTTCGCTTAATCCCATTTCCGTCAATACGTTCAGGGGGAACATCACATTTTGTTCAACGTTTTTCGAATCGAATAATGCACCTCCCTGAAAAAGCATTCCCATTTCCCTGCGAACGGCGACTTTAACATCGTCATCATCATCATCGTAGAAGTCACGACCATCATAAAACACCTGGCCCGAGTCGGGGTGGACAAGACCCACGATACATTTCAACAGCACACTTTTACCCGTACCGCTGGCGCCGATGAGTAGATTGGGTTTACCCTTTTCGAATACACCACTAATACCGTCAAGAATTACCTTTCCGGAAAATGACTTCGATATGTTTTTGATCTCTATCATTTATTGATAAGAAGCAATTGAGCCAAAAGATAATCTGCGATAAGCACAGCAATTACACTGGTTGTAACGGCCTGGGTACTGGAAATACCAACCTCCAACGCACCACCTTTCGTGTTGTACCCTTTGTAGGAAGAAATAGACGACACCAGAAACGCAAAAACAAATGATTTTATAAGTGCAAAAACAATCGTGAATTCATTGTAACCTGAACGAAGACCGTAGATATAGTCGTTAGGCGTAATGCTTCCTGTTAAAGTTCCAGCAAGATATCCACCGATCATACCACAGATTCCGGCGATGATTACCAGTAATGGATACATTAGGAGAGACGCGACGATTTTCGGCAACACCAGATATGAGATAGAGTTTATTCCCATCACTTCTAATGCATCGATCTGTTCGGTAATTCTCATTGTGCCTAAACCACTGGCCATACTCGATCCAACTTTACCGGCGTAAATAATGGCGATGATGGTCGGAGCAAGTTCGAGCACGATCATTTCTCTGACGACCTGTGCGATTACATACTTGGGAACAAAGTCACTGACCATGTTATAGGCGGTCTGCACCGTAGTTACCGCACCCATGAACGTAGCTACCAGTGCGACGAGAAATAGCGAACCTATGCCGATGCTATAACTCTCATCGACAATTAGTTTTGAATAGGTTTTGAAAGACTCGCGGTTAACGAAAAGCTGGCCGAGAAATATGAAATAGTTTCCAATCTCCTTGATCATAGAGGACGATAAACAAAGGCAATTACTACCTTGCGAAAGATACCCAAAAAAATAACATTTAACAGTCATGAACAAACTCATCGTTGTCACCGGAGGTACAAAGGGAATCGGCCGGTCCATCGTCGAGCGTTTCAACCGTGAAAACTTTGATGTTGTTACTTGTTCGAGGGATCAGAATGATTTGGACGAACTGCGTAAGAATTTAACGACAAACAATCCTGCGGCACAAGTCTTTGCTTTTAAAGCGAACTTATCGATCAAAGCAGACGTCGGACAGTTTTGCGAATTCGTTGCCGGAATTGGAAAGCCGGTAGACGTATTGGTAAATAATGCCGGCTTTTTTATCCCTGGACAGATCATCAATGAACCTGAGGATACACTTCGGAAAATGATTGAGGGAAATCTGTATAGCGCTTATGATGTAACGCGTGGAATTGTTCATCTCATGCTTCATGGAAAGTCGCGATACATTTTCAACATGTGTTCTGTCGCAAGCTTCATGGCTTACAAAAATGGTGGGTCTTATGCAATATCCAAGTTTGCATTGCTTGGTTTTTCGAAATGCTTAAGGGAAGAATTAAAAGAACATGGTATTCGTGTGTCAGCGGTAATGCCAGGTGCTACACGTACTGAAAGCTGGAATGGCACATCACTTCCGGCAGAAAGATTTATGAAGCCTGAAGATGTTGCTGAAACTATTTATACCGCTTATACGCTTTCAGATAGAACCGTTATGGAAGAGATTATTCTAAGGCCGCAGCATGGGGATCTGTAGGCAGGCAGCGCGTTAGATTCAAACACGTAGGACTTTGGAGGGAACGCGCACGAAGTGCAGCCCTGGAGACGGTGCGTTAAGAATTATTATACTTTACAAGGTTCTTTGCTTTGTTAGGAAAACCTCTCGCACAGGTAGCGACGGTTTAGGAAGGACATGTTTTTCTTTAAGCATGCGTTTAATAAAACCAAATTCATTATTGATGATGAACTGACACACACCATTATTGGATGTGTGATGAAAGTTCACACTGCTCTGAGGCCTTTACTTCTTGAGTCAGCCTACGGTTCATGCCTACGGCATGAACTTATAGGAGAAAATTTGAGGATTGAAGTAGAAAAGCCTATACCTATAACTTAAAAAGACATTATCATCAACCCTGGATAAAGGATGGATTTTCTGCTCGAAAAAAGAGTAGTCCTTGAGTTAAAGATGGCGGATACATCCGCCATGGTTCACTTTCAACCAGTACTAACCTACCTCCACCTCGGGCATTAACCGGGGCTCCTGATTAATTTCAACGTGCCATTACTAAAGCAGGGAATAAATCGCATAATAAATTAACTTTCTAGCCACCTCCAACCTCTTTGTTTACGTATTCCTCCGAGCACATAAATATTGCATCGCCCTTCCAGCCCGCTCAGTGTGTATTTACTCCACGTCCTCCATGTTTTGCATTTCCGTCCACCCAAAAAATATCAGACCCTCTACTCTGAACAATATCCCGCTTTTTAGGGTTAAATTTACAGGGTAATCCAAATTCCGTGAACGCATCAGCAACTACCAGCAAACTCTATTGTAACAGCCTGGTGGAGTATAGCCGACGGCAGACAATCGTTGTACCCATAGGTGACGTTCCCATGGGCGGCACGAATCCAATCAGAATACAATCGATGACGACAGTCGATACGATGGATACTAATGGATCAGTCGACCAAGCGATACGGATGATCGAAGCAGGTTGTGAATATGTAAGGATAACGGCGCCCAGTGTTAAGGAAGCACAGAATCTCGCTGAAATTAAAAAAGAATTGAGAAAACGTGGATACAAGACGCCACTTGTGGCAGACATTCATTTTACACCCAATGCCGCTGAACTAGCAGCACGCATTGTGGAGAAGGTGAGGATTAATCCGGGCAACTACGCAGACAAGAAAAGATTTGAGACGATTGATTATACTGAATCATCCTACCAATCGGAGCTGGCACGCATCAGAGTAAAATTTCTTCCGCTAATCAAGATATGTAAAGAGTACGGCACGGCCATGCGTATTGGTACCAACCACGGTTCGTTGTCTGATCGTATCATGAGCCGGTATGGCGATAGTCCAATGGGTATGGTGGAGTCTGCGCTCGAGTTCCTGAGGATTTGCGAGGATGAAAATTATTTCAACATCGTTCTTTCGATGAAATCCAGTAACCCGCAGGTTATGGTTCAGGCATATCGGCTGCTGGTTCAAAAACTTAATGAAGAAGGTTTAAAGCCATATCCGTTGCATCTCGGTGTAACAGAAGCTGGAGACGGCGAGGATGGAAGAATAAAGTCGGCCGTCGGCATTGGAACTTTGCTGGAGGACGGTCTTGGAGATACCATTCGCGTTTCGCTTACTGAGGAGCCCGAGGCAGAAATGCCGGTCGCGTATGATTTAGCGGAGCGTTATACCAAACGCCCTGGACATACGCCAATTGCACCGATCATTGATTATCCGATAACACCATTCGAATACAACCGTCGAGTAAGCCGTGAGGTATTGAATTTTGGCGGAGCCCATCCGATACCGCGTGTAATCGCCGATTTCTCGGGAAAGGAAAAGATAACCCCTGCATCTTTATTCGCGGTAGGATATCAATATTCGGTGCCATTAGACAAATGGAACATTACGGATATGGCGTGTGATTTTCTTTTCCTTGGTGATAAAACGATCTCATTTGAAATACCGGGAACCCTTAGCCTGATCTATAATCATAAGACGTGGTTAACCCAAAGTAAGCAGGAGAGGGCCTATCCCTTTATGAAAGCATCACAATATCTTGAAACTATTGAGAAATCAGATAAGCTGAATTTTGTCTACGCTTATGTTAATGATCTAACGGTAGCTCTGATCGGCAAACTGACCTCGGATCCGACGGCAGTGCTGTTTATCGATACTTACAATGAACACGGACTCGCTGAACAACGTCGTCTGTTCGTGTCGTTGTTTGAGGCAGGTTGTAATGTTCCCGTTGTGATCGGAAGAGCATATCGCGATCTGAGTTCGGACCACCTGCAACTTTACTCAGCAACAGATATTGGCGGCTTGTTGGTCGACGGATTGGGTGATGGAATATTTATCGCTGCTGAGAATTGCGGGCCTGATAAAAAAATCAATGAGACAGCGTTTAATATTCTACAGGCCACACGAACAAGAATTTCGAAGACTGAATATATCTCATGCCCTTCCTGTGGTCGAACTCTGTTTGATTTGCAGGAAACTACTGCCAGAATACGAGCAAGAACTAATCATTTAAAAGGAATAAAGATCGGAATTATGGGATGTATCGTCAATGGCCCAGGTGAAATGGCTGATGCCGATTATGGCTATGTCGGATCCGGACCGGGAAGAATCACGTTGTATAAAGGAAGAGAAGTTGTGCGTAAAAATGTTCCTACTGCAAAAGCAGTCGATGAATTGATCAATCTGATCCGCGAGAACGGTGACTGGCTTGAGCAGGATCAACAACTTATTGCGTCTTGATATTTAAATTTCAACCGTGTGTTGTATGGAAACAGATAAAAAAGAAGGAAGTGGAAAGGGTTTGAAGGAGTTCTTCACACTGGGTGAAGTGGGCCGTTATTTCTTTCGCGGTAAAGATCCTTCAAGGCCTACAAATATTAATATTCGGATGATGCATGGTATCAATAAGATATCCATCATTATTTTCTTATTGGGTGTGATATTTCTGATTCTTAAACGCCTGTTGTAAGTGAACCTTGAAACTTTCAGGACTTACTGCATCAGCATGAAAGGTGTAACGGAAGAATTACCTTTCGGTCCGGAGACGCTTGTTTACAAGGTGATGGGCAAAATGTTTGCGCTTACCAGCCTCAATGACTTTACCGGTTTCAATATTAAGGTTGTTCCCGAGACTGGGGCCGAACTTCGCGAGAGATATGCTGAAATTAAGGAGGCTTATCACATGAACAAGAAGCATTGGATCACTGTAAATCCTACCGGGTCTATATCGGACAAGTTAATGAAGACGATGATTGAAGAATCCTACGGCCTTGTGGTCGGCGGGCTTACAAAAAAGCTGAAGCTGGAATTGGATGGTTTGTAGTCTTGATACAAGGCATTGAAAACAAAAAAGAACAGTCCGTAGAACTGCTCTAAGTTGCTGTGCTTTCTGAATCTGTTTTCAATGTAGAAGAATTATTTTGGGTATCATTATTTTTTCAGGCAACGGGGCCAAGATTTTGAATAATTTTTAGTGTCTTGATTTTCGGCATCGCCTGACGCAGATCTGTCACAAAAGACGAGTCGGGCAATGCAGCCGGATAATAACCATCACCGTTTAGCGTTTACAAGTGGCTGTTCAGTCCACATTAACGCTGCTGACCGTTGGGCCGTAAGGTTTAACCCTTATTGTGAATAATCCAACCAACCTTTTTTGAGTATATTTCCATTTTTACTGAATCTGTAATTGATAATGTACCGGCTAGCCGATGGGCATCAGTGTATGAGGGGCAAGTCGCCCGGCATCCTTTGGCCAGGAAACGCAGGAAGCGGTTTTTTGACGTTTACAGGCTTCGTAATTTTTGAATGATTTCACCATATTCATGGCAAGGCCATTTTTTGCTTTATTAAGTCTCAGCCTGCTCTTAGTCACAGCTGCGTGCACAAAGCGGACGATATGTCCTGCTTTCCAAAGTGCATTCATCTATGACAAGAATGAATTGCGTAAGAAGTTCAGCTATTTTCAGGAAGATTCTACACCAAAAGTCTTTACCGCAAGCAAAACCAAGTATCTCATTGCCGAGCCTACTACGTACAGGAAGAAAATGAGAAGTCTTCAGACGATCGAGATGAAAGACATCCATCCGGTGCTGCCAGACTCAATGAAACTTCAAGTAGACGGACTAGTAGGTGAGGATGGCGTTGTGCCGGGAGCTGAGCTTGACCTCGCTGCGAGATCTGTAATCGACAGTACCTATATCGTTGACGTCCCTCAGGATACAACGGCAGTGGCAGACGGTGACAGCACCTACATGATATCAAAGGACAAGGAACTTCGGTTGCTGAAATTTGTCTTCCCCGATAGTGCAGTCTATGATGAGTCTACCGGTAAGTATGTTCCCAAACCACCACGGTATGAGGTGGTTGATATCAGATTTAACGTTGAGCAGGATAATTACATGTGGTACCTGAGGAATAGTCTTATACTTCCAGACGTAAGACTGGCGCAGATGATGCAGGGAGGAGACGATGGTTCAAAGGCGGCCAAGAAAGGAAAGAAAGGTATCAGTGGATTCTTCAAGAACCTGTTCAAGAAGAAGAAAAAATCAGTCGCTGATTCATTAAGTACGGAACCTGCCAAACCAACGGAAGACTTTGACTACGTCGATGACAACGAAGGTACAACCCCGGCGATAGACGCAAAAGAACAGCCCAAGCAAAAGAAGAGTCCGTTCTCTTTCCTGAAGAAAAAGGAGAAGACGCCGGCAGCAACTTCAGGTGGTGTTTCTTCCGACAAGAAGGAGAAGAAAAAGAAAGCGAAGAAAGAAAAGAAGTCTAAGATAAAGGACGAGGTCAAACCAGACGATCCAAAGAAAGAGGAGGACGACGGATTTTAGAATCAGTCGAATAATGTCAAATTTCCGAATTGGTCAGCAGGTGAAGTCGGAATAATCATTGAGGGAAGATTTACACCAGGATCGTTGATGCCTGGTGATACGGGATAATAGTTCATCTGCTCCACAGCATAAGGTTTAAGCACATTCAGGAGTTGAAGCTCTGTGCTGTCTTTTGATAACCAGATCTTTTCGAAAGCTGGATTCATGACCACAGGCATTCGCTCTTGAACTGAAACAACCAGTGAGTTTGCCGGAATCGTGATGAGCCTGAAAGTATGAATCGTATCACCTTCACTGTCTTCGAACTCTTCCCAGAAACCGGCCAAAGAAAAAACTTCCTGGTCAGTGACGACAAACCTATAGGGTACAGAAGTCTTTTTGCCTACTTTTTTCCATAAATAAAACCCATCGGCAACGATAAGGCATCGCGATTTCATCAAGGCTTTTCTTAATGTTCCTTTATCTGGAATAGTCTCGGCGGCGACGTTGATGATCTTATCACTGAGTGCTTTATTTTTTGCCCACTCGGGCGAAGTACCCCAATAGAATCTTGAAATGCCCTGAGGACTGTCTTGCGTGATTACCGGAAGCAAGTGTGTAGGCGCAGCGTTGTAAGCAGGTGAGAATTTATCAATCATCTCTGCATGAAAGCGATCTTTAATCTTTGATGCGGAAGCACTGATGCTGTAGCGATCGATCATATCAGGGGATTATAAATGCAAGGGCACGCTCTTCCGACCAATATAATCCATTTTTATTGAATTGAGTGAAGCCTACATGTCCGCCATGAATGGTTTCTTCAAAAGTGACATGACTGGTGGTTATGAATCCAGGGGCAGGATAGCAACTTTTGCTAAGGAACGGATCGTTAGAGGCACTCACGATTAATGTTGGAATGGTGATACCGTTGAGGTAGTGCATTGCGCTGCAATGCGTATAGTATTCAATTGCGTTCGCAAAACCATGCAGCGGTGCAGTATAACAATCGTCGAATGAAAGCAGTGTCTTGATGTGCTCGATTCCCGCAACGTCTAATCTACCGAGCAGTTTTGATTTTCTGATGATCTTTTCTTTCAGATTGTCCAGAAAACGTTTTGAGTATATCCAATTGGATCGCTGAGAGATCTTCAAACTACTTTGGTAAAGATCAAGCGGGACAGAAATGGCAACAGCACGTTTGATAAATTCCGGCGGCGTGCGTTCTCCAAGATATTTTAGCGTCAGATTTCCTCCAAGACTGAAACCGATAAGACTGATATCTTTATAACCTTTGCTCATCGCGTGCTCTACGATGCGTTGAAGATCTTCTGTTGCACCGCTGTGATAAAAGCGGAGTTGTCGATTCATCTCTTCGCTACACCCTCTGAAATTCCAGGTGAGCACATCGTACCCCTTTGCAAAGAATGCACGCGCCATACCTTTCATATAGCCCCGCGTGGTATTGCCCTCCAATCCGTGGGATATGATGACGAGTTTGCTTCCATTATTTCGAAGCCAGTCGATATCCAGAAAGTCATCGTCTGGTGTATCAATTCTTTCGCGAGTATAAACGACGTTACGAACCTTTCTGAAGAGGGCAGGGTAAACAGTTTCTAAATGGGCTGTGAACAGTGGCCAGGGTCGATGATAAGCTTTGGTCAAGGCTTAAGATTTATCGGCTATGATCTTGAGGTGGCCGTAGTGGTGGCGTCCATGCCATGCATACATGGCCACTAGTCTTTCCAGTTTGATGTGACGCATAGTGTCAGGGTGGACAAATTCACGTTGAAGGCTGGATGTGTCGAGTCTTATGATCAGCGAAACCCAACGGACGTGCAACGCCTTCAGGAGCGCCAATGACATAGCGGGATCAAGTTTCACTTCCGGCGTCGCCGCCCAGGCTTTTTCATCGTATGCTTTGATGGTCGGAAGCTGTTCTGTTAATGTCCACTTGAAACGAACGTAAGCGTTCATGTGGCTATCTGCCACATGATGTATGACCTGACGTGCCGTCCATCCACCATCACGATACGGAGTGTCCAGTTGTTTCTGTGTAAAAGCAGAAGCCAATATTTCTATTTTAGCTGGCAGAGCTTCTATTTCATCTGCGTATTTTTTGATCTCTTCAGGCGTGTACGAGTCTTGTGCAGCAAACTTGCCGGCAGGATATCGCAGATGTTCATCATTATTCATTGAATTCGTCTTTAGCCTTCCGTCGTCTGTTGCGTACTCTTATGTTCACCATCTCGATTATCATCGAAAAGACGATAGCAAAATATATGTATCCTTTTGGTACTTCTTTGTGAAGCCCCTCCAGGAACAACATAAATCCGATGAGAATCAAAAATCCCAACGCAAGGACTTCCATTGATGGATGTTTATTTATAAAGTTACTGATGGTCCCGGAAAAAATGATCATGATGCCTATGGATAATACAACGGCCACGACCATGATTATTACATGTTCAGTTAATCCGACAGCTGTAAGGATGGAATCAAATGAGAAGATAATATCGAGCAAGATGATCTGAACAATTATGCCAAGAACGTTTGCTTTTCCACCCGGTGAAGATTCAACCGTTTCATCTTCGCCTTCCATTTCGTGATTTATTTCACGCGTGCTTTTAGCAATGAGGAACAAGCCACCAAAAATCAATATGAGGTCTCTTCCACTGATGGGTAGCTCCTCTTGTAGAATAAGTGTTGCAGGTATTGTGAACAGTGGCTCCTTAAATTTCATTACATAAGTGATTGTGAGCAGCAGCAGGATGCGCACAACCATCGCGAGGAGCAGGCCGAGGTTACGCGTTCTTGCACGTATGTCAATTGGTAACCGATTCGAAACAATGGAGATAAAGATGATATTATCTATACCGAGGACTACTTCGAAAAACGTAAGAGTTAGTAGTGCAAGCCATGCCTCCGCCTTAAGGAAGATTTCCATGTAATAGATCAGGAGTTATTGAAGCGTCAAAAATAGAACAAGTAATAGTATCCTCCAAAGCGTGCCATCCGGCTTCTAACAAATTAAAAATCAGGTCTTAAATTCTTTCAAAAACGACCGCAGGGATTCAAGTGATTGTTGCTGATCTCCTTCTATCACCCTAAGATCTTGACGCTTGAACGGTTCTTTATTAACGATCGGATCACCACCCGAGACAATAACTTTTCCCACGATAGGTCGTTTTCGTCCGAATCCCGGAGCTTTTAGCAAATCCAGCATTTTCATCCGAACCCACTGTTCATTTACTTTTCCTTTGAATATGACGGCACCGTCGAGTTTACGAAGATTCTCAATATGTTTTTTACGCAATGCAATGAGCTCGCCTTCAAAGTCGGGAGTCAACACATCAAATCCGGCGCTCCGGATCAGTTCGATGTATGGTTTAACAGCATTGTCATCGATCTTGTCGTGCATTAGGTAAATAGTCCGCCCATTGCCTTCTTCAATCGGTTTCTTTTGAATCGATTCCTCGAGTTCTTCCCGAATAATAGTCTTAAAATCTTCTAACGGTGTTTGAAGAATTTCTGCATCCTCTGACGTTTCCGCGTCGCGGGCCAGTGTGTCAATAAACTTCCGTTGTAGTTCACCACTGTGGGCAACTTCCGGTGCGATCCAGATCAACCTGTGAAAGGCTACATTTTTTGCCTTTGCCGCGACGCCTCGCTCTGCCGATAGCCGATGCTGAATCTCCTGCCCCGATCTGTCGCCGCCAGCCGGTATCTCCCCATAATGACTTCCAATCAAGTGGATCGAAAGTGATGACTTGGCCAAATCACTTTTCACGGCCTGTTCAAATTCCGACAATTTGCCCGGTAAGGTAATTGAAGGAAGTACAGTGTAACCCAGCCGTTGTAGCTCACGATATATGATGTTGCGTTGCACCGTGAGGTCATGGCTTGTCTGCGCCAGATAGATTGTCTTACCACCATAAATTTTTCGGATCTCGCTTATGGTTTTACCTTCCTGAAGATAATAGAGTGTCTCGTAAATGTCGTACGACAAATCAATCAACTCCATCCAGTATTGTTGCTGAGCTTCATCCGAGAAGAAATCCGAAAAATCTTTCGACTCGCCTGTATCCGCATCGATCTGATACATTTCATAACCGAATAACGATTGAACTCCAGCAGGCTGTTCGTTGGTTGACAACGGTGTTTTTAAGACCTTAAAAGTCCGGTTGAGAATTTTAGAAGTCGAATGCGTAGCAGCCGTGAATTTTTGTAGATACTCCTGACAGGCGTTTGACTGGACAAATTCTTTCGTCAATACGGCAACCAATACACCGGCGTTGTCAAGATTGGGTGACGACATGGTATCGACGTCACTCTTTAGGATAATGTTCGGTTTGCGACCCATCACCTGCTGTAATACCGGATCCAGAAAAGTCTTGAGCGAAGTAACCCAACCTGAGACTTGATTATCCCGGTCGGAAAAAACGATCAATACATCAATTTCTGGAGCCATCAATTGGGTTACATTTTCAGACAGTCAGAAAAAAAATCAGCCTTCGATTTCTTCCAAAGACAACTAATTGTGCCCTCGTTCCCCTGTCTACAGGATCTTACGTCTATCAATCAGCAATGACATAAGAACTCCTTTAACCTTAAAATTCATGATATTCCCGCAAAAATCCTAAGAAAAGGCGCCTTGTACGGCAATTTCAGTCGATGGAACTCTCAGTTTTCCATCGAACCTGAATATATCGTGCCATCGTTCGATGCTGAAGTGCATCCTGTAAGTTTCTGAGCGAAAATGAAAAATCGCTGTGGTTGAATTCTAGTAGCTTTGAAGTCAAAATCGCCCCGATATGATCAAAAGCATTTTTTGCAGCCTGCTGATGGCAATTGCTGCGCTTTATGTTTCGGCCCAGGATAAGAAGTCGCTGGCCGACGCAGAGCATTACTTCAGTGTACGAAGTTATGATGTAGCACTTCCTAAATTTCTCGCTGCTATTCAGGCCGGAGAAAAGGACTTCATGGTCTATTATAAGACCGGTGTGTGTTATCTCAAATCTGCCGAGACCGATGAGCAGATCAAGTCGATCCCGTATTTTGAATATGCACTGAAGAACGGGAAAGATCTTCCGAATCAACTTTACTATGACCTTGGAACAACTTATCTGAAAGATGAGAATCTGCAGCGTGCACTCGAAAATTTTCAGAAGTTTAAATCTTTAAGCAGTAAGGCCGACAAGAAGCTGATGACAATGGCAGACGATGCTATCCAGGTTTGTCACAACGCAGTTGCTTTAATGTCGGTGCCAAGAAATTTTAAAGTCACGCACTTCAATTCGATTATTAATTCCAAGTTCACAGAGTACAACCCTGTAGTATCGGCGGACGAAAGCGTCATGGCATTCACAGCTTTAAGACCCAATACAGGAAAGACAAGAACGGGTGACAAGTTTATTGAAGAGATTTACATCACTTATAATAATAATGGAAGCTGGAGTGAGCCCAAGGTTATTCCGATCGCAAGTGAATACAACGTAGGGACGGCTGGTATCTCACCGGATGGACAGAAGATGCTGATCTTTATGGGTGGCGTTGCTGACCCTGGATCATTGTTTCAGATTACAAAAGCTGGTGAAGTCTGGTCAAAACCAAGTCTGATCACACCTAGCCTAAACACACCAAAGTATCTTGAATCAACTGCCAGCATAACGCCCGACGGAAAAACTATTTATTTTGCCAGCGACCGTCTCGGCGGCCAAGGTGGGCTCGATATTTTTAAGACTACATTATTGGCAAATAATGCATGGAGCGCACCCGTAAATCTCGGTTCTCAAGTGAATAGTAAAGCCAATGAAGATGCACCTTTTATACATCCGGATCAGAAAACACTTTTCTTTACTTCCGATGGACACAATACCATGGGTGGCCGCGATATTTTTGTGACGCGACTAAACAATAACAAATGGACATCACCTGAGAACATGGGTTATCCGGTGAATACAACAGTCAATGACAATTATTTCACGCTGATCGCTGACGGAACACGAGCATACTTTAGTTCGGATCGCAAAGGCGGAATGGGTGGACAGGATATCTATTATATCGATCTTCCTCCCGAATCATCCAGCATTCCTTTGACGATGATCAAAGGAAAAATTCTGAATGCAGAAACAGGCAAACCAATACCTACAAAGATCTACGTGATCGACAAAGAGAACGACAAGAAACTCGACTTCGTGTACGATCCGGATCCGGTGACTGGAAATTATTTGATCATTTTGCCACCGTCAAAGAACTACGATATGGTGATCGAGTCGGAGGGATTTTTGCCCTACACTTTAAATATCAATGTGCCGAATCAGACTTACTTCTACGAGTTGTATCAGATGGTGAGTTTGAAAACGATCAAACAGTTTGACGTGGTTGTCGGACAAGAAGTGCAAGTAAAAAATGCTTTTTATGACACAGATTCGGATGTCAAAGCGGATCTTCGTAAGACGCATGAAGCCAAACTGGTGCAAGGGGGAGATCTTGATGTGTACGACATGATGCTCGACCTGATGGCTGCGGAAGACAAGGATGGCATGAAATATCTTACGGATTTGATAGAGATGAAAAATCCGATCGAGCAGGTGAACTTTAATGAAAAAGAAAACTCACGTATCGAGGTGGCTACCCGCACTTATTACTATGACGAAAGTGACGAAAGCAAATTTGAGCAGAAGAAGGTCGATGGCAAGACGATATTTTCGTTGCCAACTTTTATGGTGAACGAAGAAATAAAAAAACAAAAGGTTTTACCTGAACGCAAGTCTTCCAATTACGACAAGGCATTACTCGGCAAGACTGCTAACGTATACTTTGATGCAGGCAAAAGTGATATCAAAGCGCAGTTCAACACGCAAATGGATGCGTTGATGGATGTGCTTAACAAAAACACTGATCTCGGTATACAGATTTCAGGCTTTGCTTCAGCAGAAGGAACTGAAGAATTGAACCGCGAGATCTCTAATAAAAGAGCGATAGCGGTGCTTGACTATATAAATCACAAGGGAATTGTGAGAAGGAGAATTGTTGCAAAAGGATACGGTGCTACGAAAGATCAGACGGCTTCAAAAGAGGAGGGGCGAAGGGTTGAGTTGAGGATCGTTGATTTGCATGATATTGAGGAGAAGAAATAATTAATCACCGCAATGTCGCGATGGCGCAATGATCGGTAAGTAATACGGAATCTACATTGCGCCTTGGAGTCATTGGGGAAAATCACCCATCTGGCAACAACAACGAACTATCCCCATAACTCAAAAACCTATAACCATTATTCATTGCCTCTGCATAAACTCTCTTCCAATCATCTCCGATGAACGCTGCTACCAGCAATATCAACGTGGAGGCTGGCTGATGAAAGTTTGTGATAAGACCCTGACATATTCTGAATATATAACCCGGTCTGATGAAGATTGATGTCTCGCCTATGATCTGATCAATCTTTTTCATCTCCATAAATTCTATTACAGCATATAATGCTTCGGTTGTTTTTGGAATGAGTTGTCGATTTTGGTAAGGATCGTTTTGATTGACCGAGAATTTTGCATCGGAATTTTCAAGAAGCTTGACACCAAACCAAAACAAACTTTCGAGGGTTCTCATCGACGTCGTTCCCACAGCGATCACCTTTATTCCTCGCAGAAGATTTTTGATATTCTGTAATGTGATAATGATTTGTTCCCGATGCATCTGGTGATCGGTTATATCTTCAACTTTGATCGGCAGAAAAGTTCCTGCGCTAACGTGAAGCGTGACGAAGTCGACCGGGATCGCTTTCTCTTTCAAAGCCTGAAGTGTTCGCGACGTAAAATGCAGGCCGGCCGTTGGTGCTGCTACAGCGCCTTCGGGTTCTGAATATACAGTCTGATACCTTTGCTTATCATGCTCATCTGCAGTTCTCTTGATGTAAGGCGGTAGTGGAACGTTGCCTAATGATTCAATCACTTCGGCGAATGTAAGATGATCGCGCCATTGAAATCTGACAATGCCATTTGTCCGTTCTATTAACGAGGCATCTAATTCGATATTATTTATTGAAAGGCTTAGCGTCGATTCAGAATTCCATCTCTTCAGATTGCCGATAGCGCATTTCCAGGTGCATTCGCCTTTCGTCTGCATCGCATGCGACAATAATGTCGAGGGAAGCGTTGGTTCGAGAAGAAACACTTCGATTGCTGCGCCAGTGTCTTTTTTGAAACGAAGTCGTGCGGGAATTACTTTTGTGTTGTTGAATACCAGCATCGAATTGTCGGGAAGTTCTGCTGGCAGGTTGGTAAATTTCCGGTGTTTAATTTCACCACGCCTGTATATCAGCAGTTTAGAGTCATCGCGGTCGGTGAGTGGATGTAATGCGATTCGGTCATGCGGAAGATCGTACGTAAATTCGTTAACGCTGGTTATCATCGTAATCGGCAAAGTTAATGGTAAAACGCTAATTTCGTTTTTCATCTGCATGTCAATTGTAACCTCTATATCGAAACGAACGCTTCACTTTGGTTTCAATGCCCGAACGAGTCGCGGTGCCATAAATCAAAGGGTGTCGTGGCTGGTAAAGATATGGGATGACAATCAACCTCAACAATTTGGCATTGGTGAATGTGGGCCATTACCGGGACTCAGCATTGACGATACACCGGACTATGAAGACAATCTTCATAGTGTTCTGAACCACGTGCAGTCATACCAATCACTTTCCGTGCTTTCAGAAGACCTCCATAAGTTTGTTCCACCGAATTATCCATCGGTGTTGTTTGGAATGGAAACCGCTTTGCTTGATCTGACGCATGGTGGTAAGAGGGTGATCTACAAAAACGCGTTCCTTGACGGTATGCCGATTCCGATCAATGGTTTGGTCTGGATGGGTGATGCAATATTTATGAGAAAGCAGATCAGTGAAAAAATCTTGCAAGGATACACTTGTCTCAAGCTGAAAGTTGGCGGTATTGATTTTGTTACAGAATGCGAGGTCATTGCCGGTATACGCGATCAATTTGGTGATGATGTCACGATAAGGTTGGATGCGAATGGAAGTTTTAAATCGAACGAGGCATTATCGAAACTCGAATTGCTATCGAGTTTCAATATTCAGTCGATTGAGCAACCTGTGATGGCGGGAGACCCCGAGCTTGCTTCGATATGCATGAACTCGCCGATTCCGATCGCGTTGGATGAAGAGTTGATTATGCATACAGATAGTCAGTCGAGACTTGAATTGCTTAACCACTTGAAACCGCAATTCATTATACTTAAGCCCTCACTGCACGGAGGACTGCGAGGCTGTGCCGAATGGATCAGGATGGCTACGGAAGCCGGAATTGGCTGGTGGATTACTTCCGCGTTAGAGTCTAACATCGGGCTAAATGCCATCTGTCAGTTTACTGCGAATTATAATCCTATTATACCTCAGGGTTTGGGTACGGGTGCATTGTATTCCGACAATGTCAGTTCACCACTTACGGTTCGCAATGGCACTATCTTTTATGATCATCATAAAATTTGGGATATATAGTTTTACATCCCCGGATGATAAGACCTTTCTACGTGTTTCATCACATCTTCCCGATAGTATAACACATCTTTGAAGATTCCTTTTGTGAACATCTCGCCTTGATCATTGAAATGTGGTGACGACGGATTGCCGGATTCACCGCCTGCAAGTAATGACTTAGCGCTCACACGCGGCCCAAACTCTACAGCGCAGATAAAACTGTTACCTCCGAGACCATAGCGTTTTGTGGTGCCGGGAAACGTGCGACTCGTGTAAGCAGGTAGCATTCCCCAGGCAGACGAAGTAAATCCAACGGGGAGGCTGGGCTTGTCATCAGAAAATACATTGGTGATATTTCCTGAAATGCGTTGAAAGCGGTTGATTTCACCCCATTTGATCTGCCATTTACCATAACGACTCTTCAATGACGCAATCGTGATTGAAAATGACGCCAATAATTCCTGAGGGTTTGTATTTTTTAGAAATACCTCCGTCTTTCCGATCTGGTCGACGAATTCATATTCAGATTCATCCGCTGTGATCGTCATCTTGGATATCAACGTCTGCCCCCACTCAACGGCAAGGGTAGTTGCAATAGAGGCTTCATGACAGGTAAAATCCCAGTTTTTTAATAAGGTAATGGCGTCGGCAAGCGAATCGATCGCAGCATTATTACCGCGATTTTTATCGTAAGCGTCCTCCAGTGCCCCAATGAGTTTTTCGAATCCAGGTAAGTGGCGATCATAGCCAGCGGTGATCAGCGCATCCAGATTAAATTTCTTGTGATCCTTAAATACACGTACCGCATTGATGCCGCGATAGTTTTCGCCATCTGGTGCCATATAGATCGGATAGTCAGATCGTTTTGGACTATTTACTCCTGCAGCAGTAAAAGGCGTAGAATTGCAGTTTTGAATCCATCCGTTTTTCGGATTATATAGATGAACTGTCTCATTGACCGTGTGAAGACCTTGCCATTCTGTGGCGGCTGTTGTGCCATCGACAGGCTTACTCCAGTCGTATTGTGGATTGCGCTTAGGCATGAAGTTGCCATGCCAGTATGCAATGTTCCCTTTGTTATCGGCGTATACAGTGTTGTTGGAAGTATTGGATTTAATGTCCATTATCTTCTTATAATCCTCAAAACCTTTTGATTTTGTTCTTTGCCAGCTTTGAATGAGCCCATCCATCGATCGATTATTTGAGCGAACAGAAATCCACTGTTCTCCCCTGCTGGACATCACAGGACCGTGATGGGTGGCGTAGGTGATAAAATCTTTGGTCGCTATGCCGTCGGAAGTTTTATAATTAATGCTGATGGTTTTCGAAGACACCGCCTTTCTCGTGCCTTCGTATTCATAGAACAGCTTATCATTCTCCTTCACGATCTTTTCCAGATACATATCGGACACATCTGCGTCACTGGAGGTATGCATCCAGCCATTGAACTCATTGAAGCCCTGGTACACGAAAAATTGTCCCCACGTAACTGCGCCATATGCGTTCAATCCTTCCTCGCTGATCATGTGTACTTCCGGTCTGAAGTACAAACTCACGTGAGGATTAATGTATAGCATAGCATTTCCTGTTTCGCTATTCGATGCCGAAATTGCAAAGCCGTTTGAGCCATCCAGGTTTTCATAGGGTGACTTCGATGGCGAATTAATTTGTCCAAGCTTCAGTGTTCCCGAATAAAATGCACGCACGTGATCGACGCCGATATAACCAGTTGAGATTGCACCAATACTTCCATCGGTCCAAAGCAATGGATACCATGGCTCAAACTTCGTTAATAATTTTGGCTTGATTTCAGGATGTTTGTAGAGGTAAAAGTTTATTCCATCAGCAAATCCATTGAGCAACTGCTTCAGCCACGCCGGACTATTATCATAATCCCTTCGCGCATCGTTTTCATCAAGGATTAGTCGGACATATAAATCGTTGTAAAGCGATTTCTCACCTTCGATCATCGACAACCTCCCGAGCTTCTCAAGGTAGTTCATTTCAATTCTATCGAAGTCATCTTCACATTGAGCATACATCAGTCCGAATACCACCGCAGCATCACGCTTCGCATAAACATGCGGGATACCCCAGTTATCGCGAACAATAGTTACGTTTTCAGCAGTCTTATTCCATCGCATTACGTCCTGCTCATCAGACTGTCCTGATGCAGAGAGAGAAATAAATATGACCGCGACAAAGGGTAAAAGCGATGCCTTCATGTTTAGGTTGTGATGAATGATCAAGACATAAAATACTAAACAATTTGCATTTTTTGAAATGCGCGGTTGCGTTGCAAGTCTTTGTACTTCTTTGGGCCTGCTTGCCCCGAAGAAGGCGGGGCGGCGAAAAAACTACCCTAAGAACTGACTCACCAACCTATGAAAATGATGCGTTCCTTTCTCCATTTTAACAGAATATCTTCCATGCTTATAATACCTCGACTTAATCCCCCGCTGAACATGCTGTACAATATCTTCATCTTCCATCTCTACCTGATGAAGATTAGCACCGGCTCCTTGTCTCAGCTTATTCTCATCCCACACATAAGATAGAAAAGATACCTTCGATTTTGTTGTTGATATCGGCCGTACCACATTGATCGATAATCCCCATGGATAGAAATTAAACATCATGTTTGGAAATACCCAGAAATAATATCCAGCGACATTCTTTCCGTAGTCTGGCGAGTCTGTTGGAAGATCGAAGACAGTATCTTCTTCCTTACCAAGACCCAATTGCAGACTTGAATACTTATACAACTCCGTTGTGTATTTACTATAATCGATAACCGCACTAAGGCCAGCGTGGACAAATGGAATATGAAATCCTTCGAGATAGTTCTCGCAGTATAATGCCCAGTGCGCATCAACTGTGTAGTCGTGCGACAGTTCTGGTCTGAATTGAAACTCATGCAAAGGGAGCCAGCTCATCCTTCGAACAATTCCTTCAAAGAAATGTTCGGCGCCTTCCGTCGGATTGAGTGACGTGAAGAGCCATTTACCCAATTGAAAGAGTGGAGTACGCGTCAGGTTGTCTTCATCACTCGGAAAATTCGCGACTTCCTTGAATTCAGGCATTAAAAGAAATTTGCCATCGAGTTGAAATCGTCTACCATGATAACGACAGCGGATATCATTCAGCTTGCAAGGCCGTTCGACGAGAAGGTTGCCTCTGTGCGTACAAACGTTCGACATGCAATGAAGCGCACCGAACTTGTCACGCGTCAGGAGGAGCGGTTCATCCAGATATTTATCAAGCAAGGTAACAGGTGTTACCCAGCCCGGATCTTTTACCTGATCGGTATCACCGATAAAGTGCCATGTGTTTGCAAAGATCTTCTCCTTACAGACTTCAAAGTACTCCTGCTTCAGATAGAAGTCCGTGGAGATCGTCCTGGCTTGAGAGATATCAGGGTTTACATCAAACTTCTGCATACGATGGGGGGAAAGCATCGTGAAATTAATCAATTCTTGTCTTTTAGCTGACAATCCACAGCGAAATAGTGATGCCGGAATCATCTAGATTTGGAGGCGCTCCGTTGAAGATGTCATCAGAAAAAACTAAACCATTAGATAACATCAAGTTTGACCTTGGTGTAAACAAACAAAGCCATGAAAAAATTAACCTTGATCATCTATTGGGCTGCAAGAATTATCGCGGCGCTTATCCTGTTTCAGACCCTCTTCTTTAAATTTTCGGCATCAACGGAATCGGTCTATATTTTTACAAAGGTCGGGATGGAACCGTGGGGGAGAATAGGGATTGGGATCTTCGAACTCATTGCCTCGGTGCTCTTATTAATCACGGCAACGGCATGGATAGGCGCAGCCCTAGCACTTGGGCTAATGGTGGGAGCGATCGGTATGCACCTGACGATACTGGGGATCGCAGTACAGGGTGATGGAGGATATCTTTTTGGATTGGCGGTTACGGTCGCAGTTTGCAGTGCCTTCATTCTTTACAAAAACCGTGAGCGGATTATCGCAATAATCTCAGGACTTCGACATAGGGTCAGTTAACCTCTTTCAATGCTGCTTCTAATGGTTCTTTGAAGGCATCCTTGATCAATGACGACTTGAGTCCTTCAATAAGAAAATTTGGTATTTTCTCTGATCTCGAAATCTTACCTTTTATTTCCTGGATCATATCAAGCGCATTTTGTTTTCCGTCAAAATCCGTTTCTGATTTTACCTTTTCTTCGAGAACATCCCATGGGCCAATAGACCTTTTTTGTTCAACTCTCTCGGCTATAGCTTTGGTCTTACTCACAGTGTTGTTTGAGATGCACTGATTATACTCATCAATGATTTCATTAAGATTTTTCTTCGCCAGTTCACCGGCTTCAATGCGGTCTACAACCGCATCACAATCTTTCAAAAAGCTTTTCATCGCTTTCTTGAAAGCAAGATTAGGAACGTCAATACCCTTGCCGTCCATTTTTTGCATATAGGTACCATCGTAAGTAACCTGATTGGGCAGCTGATAATAGTATAATGACAAATATCCATTCCGTACGACCTTCATGAATGTATATCCATCGGGACCTTTTATAGGGCGATAGAGTTCGCCCTTAAAGCGATATTCCTTGACTTGGAAAATGGCAAACGTCTGCTTCTTTTTATTAACATCAGTCACTTGCACCTTCTTCTCTACGCCAAAGGAAAGGGGTTTTAAGGTACCTGCAATACTGTCGCCCTTCGCCGTCAGGATATAATCCTGTCCGTCGGCCCACAGGTATGTCAGTAATAACAGCAAAAGAAGGAAGATGTGAATGATGCCGAAGCTTCTCATATATAACGATTAAATTTGGCGGCAAGATAAGTGTTAAAATTTAATCCCAATATTGATGAGCTACTTCATCGTGCGTCATTTTTTTGACGAAACAGCCCTGGCATAAGAAAATTTCACGATTCGAAATATTTTCTGGATTGGATTTATTGTAGCATATTTCTGCATGGTCGTATATAACCCCAAGCAATGGTTAACCCTCATTTTTCACTCCTATAGTCGCAGGGTTTTAGCCAGATTGTGGCCCGCATTGGTGTTTATGGGTGTATTTTCGACGGCTCTTGCATATTTCTTTGTTGAATTCTTCGACTTTCGCAAGGCGGATTTTCAACCCACGATAGCGATGCACCAGTTATTGGGAGTGGTGCTGGGTCTTTTCCTTGTCTTCAGAACAAACACTGCTTATGATCGATGGTGGGAAGGTCGCAGAATGTGGGGTGGGTTGGTTAACAGCACGCGTACTTTTGCTATGAAATTGAGTGCATACCTCGACAAAGATGACCAGGAAGATCGTGAATGGTTTGCGAAAATGATACCCAACTTTGTTTTCGCCATGAAGGAGAATTTGAGGGCAGGGGTGCAGTTGTCAGAACTCGAACCTCCTACACCGGGCGACGACTTTACGAATGATCTTAAAAAATTTAAACACAAACCGAACAGGATTGTATCGCTCATGCATAAGCGTGTTAATAATCTTTATAAAAGCGGAAGGATTTCGGGAGATCAATTGATCAATCTTGATAAAGAGTTGAAAGACTTTATTGATTTGATGGGAGGATGCGAACGTATCAAGAATACCCCGATTCCATACTCGTATATGATGTACGTCAAAAAATTTATCTTCATCTACATCATCACACTTCCACTAGGTGTTGTCGTTCAGTCCGGATACCTGACGGTACCCATCGTTGTGTTGATCTCCTATGTTTTGCTGAGCGTAGAGCTTATTGCTGAAGAGATTGAAGATCCATTCGGTCGCGATCTTAATGACCTTCCATTGGATGAGTTGTCGCAGAAGATCAAGGAGAATGTGAGGGAGATTGTGCTTTAACATCTCTTTTTTGCTGTCATCCTGAGCGCACAAACGTTTTGTCAGAGTAATGGGTCTATCGGCCCAAACGTGCAAAAGAATTGATAAAGACGAATGAACTCGCGAAGGATCTTTTTGTCGTTGACTTATGGCGCAGATATTTTGTTTCGTGTATTTGAAAAAGATGTTCCTGAATTGCCAAGTCTCTCTGATAATGGTGGTACTTGTGAATTGTTCTTGATTTGGCGATAAAATATCACGAAGCGTTATTTTTATTAACTGATTTATAAATGAAAGAAGTCGAATTACTGATCCCGCATCGAAAGCCATTTCTTTTTATTGATCAGCTTGTTACTGCTTCGAGAGAAGAAATTATCGGAACGATGGTATTCTCAGATTCTGATCAGCTTCTGACGGGAAGCTTTCCCGAATTTAACTTTGTCCCGGGGATGGCGCTGATGGAAGCCCTGGCCCAATGCGGTGGAGCGGGAATCAGAAAACTCCAATTGGCCAGTGGATATTTCGCCCTGGCAAATATTGAAAGCACAGTACCTTTGAAAGGTGTTGAGTATCAGCAGATATTTAAGATGGTTATCACCAATATTTAGATCAGTTCAGAATTTATAAAGCAATCTGGGATCGGTTTCGTGAATGACATTGAATGCGTGAAGGCTGTTTGGACTTGTATTAAGTTTGATGAATAGTGGTTTGATATTTAAATTACTAAGCCGCTTCACGAAAAGAGGCAGACCACTACTCCACCAAAAAATCAATATCCACATTCAGCGGATATCGCATCAAATAACCCAACGCTTTCTTCACAGTCATGTCCTCAAACAACACATGATACAACGTGCTGGTTATTGGCGCTTTTACTTTATAGTGATCGGCGCATTTCTTGGCAATCTTAACTGTGTATATACCCTCGGCGATTTCGTCTGTAGTCTGAAGTATTTCTGAAAGCTTCTCACCTTTAGCGAGCCGATAGCCCACGGTGAAATTCCGGCTTAATGAACTGTTACATGTTGTAACCAAATCACCGACACCTGCGACACCTAGAAATGCTTTTGTGTTTCCACCCATAGCGCGACCCAGATAAATCATCTCAACCATCCCGCGACTTACCAGCAACCCCTTTGCGTTTTCACCGTAACCCATTCCACTCAAAGCTCCTGCAGCAATGGCGATCACGTTTTTTAAAACACCTGCCAGTTCAACACCCACTACATCACTGTTGCCGTAAACCTGAAAATTCTCATTCCTGAGAAGCTTTTTGCCAATAGAAATTACTTCGTCGAAATGACTCGCGATAACAGTAGCAGCAGGGTGACCTTCAGCCAGCTCTTTGCTCAGGTTTGGACCTGCAAGACAACCAACCCGTACGGCTGCTGTTTCTTCCTGGATAACTTCACTGATTGTTTTTACCATGCTGCGATCCAGCGTTGCCATCGAGTCGATGGTTTGGCCTGGCGGAAGTGTCACATCAAACCCCTTTGTTCCGTGAATCAGAATATGATACGGATGCACATAGGGCGACAGTTGTTTCATTAACGTTCTGAAGTGTGCAGAGGGCACAATGGGAAACAATACATCGCATTGGCTCGCTATTAAAGAAAGATCATTCGTTGGTGTGACCCGCGGATTTAATTTATGGCCTCTGTTCTCCTGCGTTTCCCTGATGCGTTGAATTACTTTTTCGTCACGAACATACAGAAACACGTCGCGTTGACGTGCCAGAAGATTGGCGACTACACTTCCAAAATTTCCGGCTCCGATCACCCCGACCGGTTTATCATCAGATAAACTTTTCGAGGTCATATCCAACCAGCCTGTTGTGGTAGTAGTAAAGTGTATTGAAGTCTTTCGTGATGATGTTACCTTCTTTATTCAAAAGCAATGGTCTGTTTAAGTGAAAAATTCCGACGTTATCAAGACCGTGCCGAATAACAAGGTCGATGTTTCCTTTTAGATGAGTAGCATGATAAACTTTACCCTGTTGTTTCAGTAGATAGATCTGCTTGCGAACACGCTTGCATGACGCACGGAATTCTTCGTACATGATCACCTGGTCCTCTTCCGGCAAACGTATCAATCCAAAGAGATCAAGCTTGGAATGTTTCTTCTGCCAAATCTCAAAAGCCACGAAAGCTACCAGGTGACTGGCAAAGATCCGGTTGATACGATAGTATTCTGATACGATCTTCTGACTCAGCATCCGGGTGTATTCATCTTCCCGCTGCTTGTCGATCGTGACATCACCCTGCGATATGAAATAATCCCGTGTGTCAATTACCCGTCCTTGTGGGTCTACGCTTTCGCCCTTGTCGTTAACGTAGTTACCCATCACATCAAGTGCTCGTCCGATCGATACAGAGATATTGGAACCTTTTGTGAAGAACTTAAATAAGAATCTTATCAGTTGAAAGCTTCCGTATTTATCTTGTTCAGGCAGATAGCGGTCTTGTCCTTTAGATGATAGATATTCATCGATCAGTTCCGGTGCTTCAAGGACAAAATGATAATTGAGCGTCACAGGAACGATAAATATCTTTCTTACAGGGAGAGACGCTGGAGTTTCCAGATATAGGTTGCGTTGCGCCTCGATCGTGGAACTCAGTAAACCGAGTTTTAGATTTTTCTCCAACCCACCCGACCTTGATCTTGTACCGCCAGGAAAAAAAATGCTGTGTGCTCCCTTTTGAACCGCCAGCATCGAATAGAATTTCAATGTCTCGAGATAGGGAACGTTCTTTTTTCTGCGATCTACCTTGAATGCGCCAAGGCTATTCATAAAGTAGGCGAAGATCTTGATATTAAAGAGATTCAATCCTGCGCCATAGATGAACGCCGGAAGTCCGAGTGAATGGATGATCCAACCAATCAGAATTGAATCGAGATTGCTAAAGTGCGTCGGAACCATTACCACAGTACCTTCTGTTGCCAGCATCCGCAGTTGTTTCACCTTACCCACGATTTGAATTTTATCACGGAGGGTATACCGGTTGCGGAAGAATGCTCCGAATTTTTTTACACGGGCACCATTCAGAAGACGTGCGAACCAGAACTTTACTATTTCGCGGGTGAGTTTGTAAGACGTCGGTTTGAAATTGCCTGCGATCTCTCCTGCGTATCGCGAAACGATTCTCAGTAGAAGTTCTTCTCCTTTCGTCTGACTTTCTTCCGGAGTTTTACCTGCTAATGCAACCAACTCCTCTTTTATAGTAGCCCAGAAACGAGGTTCATCCGCAGCATCAACACGCCAGCGGTTTCGCTTCATGCGTTGCTGTTCGCGATAGACCGTTGCTTCGACCTCGTCCAGTAGCTGCTTCGTGGTAGGACGATTCTTCTTTATTTCATTAAAAGCGCGGAGTGCGACTTCTTCAATAAACTCTTTTCTGTTTTTGCTTAGCTGGTATACCGGCCAATCGGGTATACCGTCCAGGATGGGTTTGTATTGCTTATTCTTATTTTTCTTCTCTACTACTTCCATGGAACCTGCAAAATAAGACAAATTTCACTCCAACCTCCAAAAACACCCGATTTTAGGCCCGTTCCAGCGCTTCTTGGAGTGTTGACCGCATGGAAGCGAAGCGGCTCAATGCTTCATCAATGAAAACAGCATCAACAACGCGGTATAACTCCTCTTCGCTGGTCACATCGTATTCGTTTATCTTGTAAGTCTGTTCAAGTAAACCTTGTTCAATCTTTATCAGATAGCGATTATTCCAGGCGAAGATGGTGATCTTGCATTCTTTGTGTGGAATTTCCCCAACGACCCGCATTATTAATTAGTTTAAGGGATAAAGGTAAGCGGGAGAGGGCAGAGTCAAAGAGTTTTTTTTCACCGCAGCGGTGGGGAGAAATGCGTTGGCGCTTTACATGTTCAACGTGTGCTAAGCTATCAGGATAACTGATACGCCAACTTGAATTTAATGGTTTGTATTTTACCGCATCTCTGGGCCGAGGTGAAAGAGTTCCCTCCTTTACTCGTCCACCAACTGCCTCCTAATCACGCCCAACTCATCTTCAAGCGTCTTGAAGACTTTACTGCTGTTGAGTTTATCAAGTTCCATCTGCCTTATCAATCGACGCAATTCTAATTCGCGCCGAAGCAGAAAGTTCTTTGTCTTTTCATCAAACTTCATGAGTAGCGGAATACTGAGGTTTAATTTGAAGTCCACAATATATCAGATAAAGCTTAACGTATTGAACGAACTTTTTAGAATTTTTTGTGAAGGTACTTCAAGCCACTTGTCAAGTATCGTTGCGTAAACACTCCGGAAATCAACACGGTGGATTAAGTCACCTTCATCAAGACTCGAAAGATCTGGTGTCTCATTTAAGAAACCTTTTTTCTTCAAATCACCTGAAATCAGAAATACATTGTTCGCCGTACCATGATCTGTACCGCCACTTGCATTCTGTGACACGCGTCTTCCAAACTCGGAAAAGGTCAGGATCAGAACTTCTTTCATGATCGTGTCGCCTAGATCATTGACAAATGCATTTACACCATCTGCATACGTTGCCAGCAACCGCTGATGTTGATTGATCTGATTTACGTGTGTATCAAATCCACTCAGTGAAACATAATAAACACTTGTATCAAGATCCGCTTTGATAAGTTCCGAAACCGTTTTCAGCCGCGCACTGAATTCACCCTCGGGATATACGCCGCGGCTCCTTGCAACATTTGATTTCTCATGAATCAACTCAGCAGACGAAATGGTTTCTGCCATGGTCTTGTATAAATAATGTAATGCCGGATCATTGATGTCTTGTGCCGAATTAGCTGAACTGATTTCGTGGAAGAGATTGCCTCGCAAACCTTTGTACAACTTGTCGGGATTCTTCATTGCCATCCCTTTGATCGTTTCACCTTTCATCGCCAGACTGAGTGTATCATCAATCTCGATGGCTTTGTGTGTTGCACAGGATTGACAACTCGAATCAAGAAATCGTCCAACCCATCCAGTATCGAGATAATCATTTGACGCGCTTGCCGTTTGCCAGATATCCATAGAACGAAAATGAGAGCGGTCAGGATTTGGATAGCCGACGTTGTTTAATACAGAGACATATCCTTTATCGTAAAGTGCGTTGAGATTCGCCAGCGCCGGATGAAATCCAAGATCATCCGATGCCTTCAGCACGCTTTCTTTACTGATAGCAAGTGTAGGTCGCGCGCGATAATAGAGATCATTTCGATAAGGCACGATGGTATTAAGACCATCATTTCCTCCTGACAATTGAATGATAACAAGTTTCTTGTTGCCTTTGGTAGCCATTGCACTTTTTTCAAAAGCTTTTAGAAACCCAGGTACCAATAGAGTGCCCGCAGTACCCAATAATGATTTTTGTATGAATTGTCTTCTTGTAGTCATGATAAATGCGTTTTAACTAAGTTGATATTCCGGGAGCGACATAAAAGCGACAAACGCCTTCTTGATAAATTCCGGATCATTCCCGGAAGTATCGACTAACTTTTCAACGATCTTTCTGTTGGCAGCCGTCGGTGATGTTGCCAGTAGATAGAACTGAATACCATCCAGGGTTTCAACAAAGTTCGATTTCATAAAATCTGACGCGAGTTTCGACCAGTCTGCATTCAATGATAATTTTCTCGAACCTGAAGTATTTGTCACGTTGTTTATATCGCCATCGTCTTTTGCTTCGACGTTTGTTTCTCCGTTCTTGAATAACAGATTTGAAAGCGACATTCTAAACGTCAGACTTGAACTGTCAATCCATGAGGTGCCTGTAGGCCATCCGCCAACATTTGGTGGATAAAATAGTATCTGACTGAGTGCACGTTGAATAAAAAGGGAGGCCTGTGGATTTTCAAAGGTTCCGCCAGTCTGAGACAACATACCCGCAACCAATTCGATGGGGGACTTGATCCTGTTTCCCCTGAAGCGAGCGTCATAAAACCAGTCAGACGAAAAGATCTTCTTCATCAAACTATGGATGTTGTAACCCGACGCATAGAACGACGACGATAACTCCTGTATGAAATCGTCGTCAAGTTTACCTGTGAATACAAAATAGTTGCACAGCTGCTCTGTGATAAAGCGCGCCGTTTGTTTGTCATCAAGGACGATCTTCAGAATGTCTTCGCCTGCCAGATTTCCTTTCTTTCCCTTAAATACTTTCGGACCTTCGTCATGCACTTTTTCGCGAAACACAAATTTTGCTGTCATGGGATTAAACGCCCACCCTGTAAAAGCACGCGCAGCGTTCTTGATATCCTGTTCCGTGTAATTACCACGACCCATCGTGAATAACTCCAGGACCTCGCGGGCAAAGTTTTCGTTTGGACTATTCTTCTTATTCTGCTGATTGTTTAGAAACTGTAGCATTCCCGGATCTTTGGAAACTTGCGTCAGCAACTCACGGAAACTTCCGAGCGAATTCTCGCGAAGAATGTTATTTTGTTGTTGCGCGAGATAGGGTGCTCGGATTCTACAAGCAAAATGATCGTGCCAGAACAAGGTCATCTTTTCGCGTACCCTGATCGAGGGATCAGCAAGTTGAGATACCCAACGACCATTCAATTCGAGAACCTGCTTTTTTGCTTTTTGGAAGAGGACTTTTCTTTCTTCGCCCTTTGGCTTCATCGCTTCAAGATCTGCCTTTTCAACAATTCTGATGGGTTTGGAAGCTTCACCCTTTGCCATCAGTTTGTCGATTGAAGGCGTACTATGGGTATCTGCAGGGCTTAATCCGAAGCCTGCGCGGAGCAGAAAGTGTCGTGTCTTTTCATCTGGGTTCATGACGCTTAGATCGTCTCGGCAGCCTCAGGTTTAATGAGTTCCCGTTTATTTAAGCCGTTTGTGAATAATTTAATAATAGATACGTTAATTAAAGTGTTATTTTAAGACTTAGAAAAGGGTCCTATATTGTGACCTTATTTCCCTACTTCAGCGTATCAGGACATGAATTTAAGGACGGGCAGGATCAGGACATTGGGAGCATTCGTATTTATCGCTCTGCTAATGTTGTGCACGGTTTTTCACGCAAATGCGACGCACTTGCGCGCAGGTGAAATCATCGCTACCAGAGTAAACTGTAATAGCCTTACTTTCATCATCACTGTTACCGTTTATACGAATACAAAGAACACCACAGTGTTGTTCGGTGGTGACACAGAATTTCTGAATTTCGGTGACGGAACTTCTATCCAGGTTCCTGAAACACCCAATACGATCAGACTCGATCTTAATCCCGATGGAAGTGTTGCCACGGCATCATTCACAATCGAACATACGTACCCCGGCGTTGGCAGATATCTCATTAGTTATCGTGAACCCAATCGGAATGAAAGCGTCCTCAATATGGACAACTCGGTGAACACAACATTCTACCTTGAAACTTCACTGAGTGTTGATCCATTCCTCGGATGTAACAATACACCACGCTTGCTGATCGCACCAATTGACCAGGCTTGCACAGGCGCAACGTTTACACACAATCCTGGCGCTTTCGATCCTGATGGTGACAGTCTTTCTTATGCGTTGGTCGTTCCTTTCAGCGATCGTAACGTCGAAGTTATCAACTACAAGGCTCCTAATGAAAAGAAGTTTTACGTTAACTATTCACAGGGGAATGAAAATCAAAACGGTCCGCCGACATTCTCAATTAATGCAGTCGACGGAACGATCACCTGGGATGCGCCGGGTGCCGTAGGAGAGTACAACATTGCTTTTCATGTGATCGAGTGGCGAAGGAAGAATGGCGTGTGGTATAAAGTCGGATATGTTAGACGAGACATGCAGATCATTGTTGACGACTGCAACAACAGAAGGCCCGATCTGATCATCCCTGCCGATACATGTGTCGTTGCAGGCACAACGCTCGATGTTGATATCCTTGGCGTGGATCCCGATAACGACCAGGTAAAGATTGAAGCCTTTTCTGAAGTGTTTAACTTCAATGGGAAAACTTCTGCGACTTATTCTCCCATACCTGCTGTAAATGATTTCAGACCACAACCTGCTACTACGAAATTCCATTGGGCAACTGAATGTTCACATGTTAAAGAGCAGTCATACCAGGTCGTGTTCAAAATCACCGATAAACCTGCCGATGGGCCGCGACTCGTTACATTTAAGACCTGGTTTATCAAAGTTGTAGGTCCGGCGCCGACTTGGGAGAATGCTCAACTCAATCTTGTGAACCGTACGTCGACGATAACATGGGATCCGTATTTCTGTCAGAATGCGGAAACGATGCAGATCTGGCGAAAGGTTGATGGTTCTGACTATGTGCCCAATAATTGTGAAACGGGTATGCCGACTAATCTGGGCTACCAGCTCATTAATACGGTCCCGATAAGCTCTAACGGTGTGCCAACAACCAGTTACAAGGACAATAATGATGGTAAGGGTCTTGCTCCGGGGGCTAAATATTGTTACCGACTTGTCGCCGTCTTCCCGTTGCCGACAGGAGGGGAAAGTTATGTCTCAGTAGATACTTGTGTCGGTCCGATACTTGCGGATGTGCCCGTCATTACACATGTCACAGTTGACAAGACGGATATTGCAACAGGCGAAATCAGGATCAGCTGGAGAAAACCATTTGATGCAGACAAAACACAGTTTCCGCCACCATATCGCTATGAAGTATACAGAGCCGTCGGGCTCAACCGTGGTGCGGACTCAGTCAGTGTAACACCTCCGGGATTTTTCTCAGATACTACTATCGTTGATGACGGATTAAACAGCGCCGAGAACGCCTATAATTATTCTGTCACCGGTTATGCATCTAACGGTGGACTGTTGGGTACCTCAGCCGTTGCGTCATCGGTGCGGCTAGACGCCAACTCGGCGGTGAAAAAAATTGACCTGACCTGGAACGCAGTGGTGCCGTGGACGAATCAACGACAGAAGAAACCTAATAAGCATCTTATCTATCGAGGTCCTGAAGGCGCTAAGGAAGCAGACCTTGTTCTTATTGACAGTGTGGACGTTACTGCATCCGGTTTTGTTTATCTGGACCAAGGACAATGGAATGGCGTGCCTCTAGTCGACAACCAGATTTATTGTTACCGCGTAATGACGCTAGGAGGTTATGGCAATCCAAAAATTGCTGAGCCATTGAGAAACTTCTCTGAAATTATATGTGCGCAACCGGGAGATACTATTCCTCCGTGTAAGCTTGAACCTCCCGTACGAAGCATATTGGACTTCGCGAGTTGTGAGGAATATTATCAGAAGTATTGCACGATTGATAACTACTCAAATATTATTACCTGGAATCGTTCGCCGGATTTTGATTGCAGAAATGATGTAAGAGCTTACAATGTGTATGCATCAGCATTTAAGGGTGGCGAATTTGCACTGATCGCGCAGAATGTTCGCGATACTTTCTATCTCGACGATCATCTTCTTTCCTTTGCGCGATGTTATAAGGTCGCTGCGGTGGATGTATCGGGAAATATCGGCGAACTCAGTGATGAACTTTGCGTCGACAACTGTCCATACTATGAGCTTCCCAACGTGTTTACACCGAACCATGATGAGTTCAATGAATACTTTAGTGCGTTTAGCATCAGAGGTTATGAGTGTAGTGAAGAAGGCGGATGTCCTGACATCCCGAGTGAGTTAAAGCTCAAGTGCGCACGTTTTGTTCAGAGTGTTGACTTCACGGTATACAACCGGTGGGGTGAAGAGGTATATAATTACTTCGGCAGACTTGGAAGCGAAACCAATTCAATTTATATCGATTGGAATGGCAAGGACGACAAGGGCAAGGACCTGAACACCGGCGTATACTATTTTGTCGCCGAAGTAGTATTTGACTCAGTGGATCCTAAAGCGAATACCAAGAAATTTAAAGGATGGGTTCACCTGATCCGGGGTTAAGCAACGATAGTCATATTCTCGTACTCTTTGATGGCGTATGTAATCTCTGCAATGGTGCCGTTCAGTTTATTATTCGTCGCGACCCAAAAGCAAAATTCCTGTTTGCTTCGCTTCAATCACAGTTTGCATCAGATCAATTGGTGAAATTTGGTATCAGTGGCGTCGCCATGGAAAGCATCGTTGTGATTTACGACGGCAAAGCTTTTCAGAAGAGTGATGCCGCGTTAAAGATCGCCGCACAGCTTCATGGCTTGTGGCGCGTCCTTTACATTTTCAGATTCATCCCCCGATTCATCCGCGATGCGCTTTACGATTTCATTGCTGCCCGACGCTATAAAATATTTGGAAGACAGGATAGTTGTATGATACCGGATCCTTCGTTGAAGAAGCGGTTTGTTGTCTGAACTAATCGGAAACGGCGCAAGCCTTAGCAAACGACACTGGGAAGTTACTAAGTTACTACGCACCTACCTCGACACTGGTGTCTTGCCACGGCCATTTTGTACAACCCAACAATTTCCCACCGACCTACACGTTAACTCTCTGGTATTGTAGTCCGAGTAAAAAAGTTGTCTGCCATCCCTATACCCTCCGAATAAGCAATATGAATTTCAGGACACGCATAATCAAAACGTCGGGAGCGCTGGTAGTTATAGCGTTACTGACGTTGGTCGACGTTTTACAGGCAAACGCGAGTCATTTACGAGCGGGTGAAATCACAGCAACCCGGGTAAACTGCAACAGTCTTACCTTTATTATTACCATTACGGTATACACCAATACCGTAGGCACCGAAGCAAGATTCGGCGGAGACGGTGAACGTCTTTTATTCGGCGATGGAAAATTTTTTCTTGTTCCGAGAGTTGAAAACACAAAGCGCTTTGATCTTAATCCAGATGGCAGTGTTGGTACGGCGTCATACACAATTGAGCATACGTATCCTGGTGTCGGTCGATATTTGCTAAGTTATGTGGAGCCCAATCGTAACGGCGGCGTGCTCAACATGTCTAATTCATTCAATACAACATTCTACCTGGAAACTGAACTTAGCGTGGATCCATTTCTGGGTTGTAACAATACCCCGCGTTTGTTGATCGCACCTATTGATCGTGCGTGCACGGGTGTACAGTTTACACATAACCCTGGTGCGTATGACCCCGACCGTGATAGTCTTTCGTACGAGATGGTTGTGCCTTTTAGCGACAAGAAACAGGAAGTGGCTAATTATACTGATCCGAACAATCAAAATTTCTATACCGACTATGAACATGGCAATGAGCTCAAACTTGGAAGACCGACCTTTGCGATCGATGCTACAGACGGCACCATTACCTGGAATGCTCCTGGAACAGTGGGCGAATATAATATCGCGTTCAATGTTATTGAGTGGCGAAAAAAGAACGGGAAGTATTATAAAGTAGGGTTTGTAAGACGCGACATGCAAATCATCGTCGACGACTGTTCCAACAAAAGGCCAGATCTCACTATTCCCGCGGATACCTGTGTCGTTGCAGGAACATTATTAGACGTCAATATTATCGGTACAGACCCCGACAATGACAACGTGAAGATCGAAGCCTTCTCGCAGATATTTAACTTCAGCGGATCGACTTCTGCGACGTACTCACCGGTTCCAGATGTCGATGACTTCAGGCCACAACCCGCGGAGACAAAATTCCATTGGCAGACAGCGTGTGAACATGTTCAGGAGCAACCATATCAGGTAGTGTTTAAAATCACCGACAACCCTAGGGAAGGTACGCGATTGGTAACTTTTAAAACGTGGAGGATACGGGTCGTGGGACCTGCGCCTACCTGGGAAAATGTGCAGATGAATATCGCGAACCGGACCTCTACCATCACTTGGGATCCGTACTTCTGTCAGAATGCCGAAACCATGCAGATCTGGCGAAAGGTTGATGGTTCGCCTTTTGAGCCGGACAATTGTGAGACGGGTATGCCGCCCGATCTCGGGTACGAGTTGATTAATACTGTTCCCATAAAAAATGATGGCATTCCCGCGATTCAATATGTCGACAATAATGGAGGCAAAGGGTTAGCACCTGGGGCAAAATATTGCTACCGGCTTGTTGCTGTGTTTCCAACCTATGGGGGAGGCGAGAGTTATGTTTCGCGTGACACTTGTGTCGGGCCGATACTCGCGGATGTGCCTGTGATTACCCATGTAACGGTCGAAAAGACGGCCACCACCGACGGTGAAATCAGAATCAGGTGGAGAAAACCATTTGACGCAGATCCATCGCAGTTTCCACCGCCTTATCGCTATGAGGTCTTCAGAGGTGTTAGTCTTAATCGTGGTGCAACGTCCGTGAACATATCGCCTCCCGGATTTTTTGGTGATACCACGATCGTTGATACTGGGATCAACAGTTCGCAGAATGCGTATAACTACTCCGTTGCATGTTATGCATCGAATGGCAATTTCCTCGGAACATCGGCAGCGGCATCATCGGTTCGACTGGACGCAAACTCTGCTGCGCAGAAAATTGATGTCGCCTGGAACGCTGTTGTACCGTGGACAAATCAACGCGTGAAACTTTTCAACAAACATCTCATCTACCGCGGTCCCGAGGGAGCGACAGAGGCAGATCTCGTCTTAATCGACAGTGTTAATGTTCTTACATCGGGATTTGTTTATATCGATCGTGGTCAGTGGGACGGTGTGCCGTTGAAGGATAATCAGATATATTGTTATAAAGTCATGACACGCGGAAGTTATGGCAATCCGAAGATCGCGGAACCGTTAAACAATTTCTCCGAGATCATTTGCGCACAACCCGGTGATACAATTCCGCCCTGCAAACTCGAAGCACCCATCAGAAGTATTCTCGACTTTGCAGATTGCCAGGAGTATTACGAGAAGTATTGTCAGATCGATAGCTACTCTAACATCGTTACCTGGAATCGCATCAAGGATGTCGCATGTCGAAATGATGTTCGCGCATACAACATTTATGCAACCGCGTTCAAGGGTGGCAAATTCGCGTTGATCGCCCAAAACGTTCGCGACACTTTTTATATAGACGACAATCTTCAATCCTTTGCGCGATGTTATAAAGTTGCTGCCGTCGATATCTCCGGCAACATCGGTGAACTCAGTGAAGAACTTTGTGTCGACAACTGTCCATACTATGAACTGCCAAATGTGTTCACGCCCAACCACGATAACTTCAATGACGAATTTAGTGCCTACAGCATCAGAGGGTATGAATGTAGTGAAGAGGGTGGCTGCTCTGAGATCCCAACTGAGCTGAAATTGAAATGCGCACGCTTCGTACAAAGTGTTGACTTCACCGTTTACAATCGCTGGGGACAAGAAGTCTATACTTACTTCGGAAGGATAGGAAGCGAAACCAATTCCATCTTCATTGATTGGGATGGCAGAAGCAACAACGGTGTAGCGCTGTCGACGGGAGTTTACTATTATGTCGCAGAAGTTGTATTCAATTCCGTGGATCCAAAGCATAACACGAAGAAGTTTAAAGGGTGGGTGCATATGATTCGATCGTAGGTGAATCGGAATTATGAACGTATTTTTTCTTCGTCGTTGATGTTTTATTGAACGCTTATACTTGACCAGATAATTTGAAATCGTTATGATTAACTGTCCTGTTTTTACCTGTGAAGCTTATTGGTGAGATCTAGTTGTTTTAATTTGAAGGGTTATCAAACCAAGAAATTATCTTTCCCTTTGGAAGGACCCGGACGGATGTCAAAAATATCCGCAAAGACAATAAGCGCTTCTTTGATCCTTTATATGATTTTGTAGTGTCCTTCGTTGAACCTTCTGTGAGATTGACCAATGTAATCGAGATACGCTTTAGATTATTACCCTATGTAGGAGCTTTTTAGAAGTGTTTCTGCTTTAGCCAGTATCTTATCTGGATCATTTATTTTTACGGAGAAATCTCTGGTGGGAAGAAATCCAACACTCCACTAACTCGCAATCGCTCTCTCGGTAAATGCTAACATCATTGACAATCTAAAGGCTGGTACGGCGAATCAACTCTTCTTTATCAAATACAAGATTGACTTTTAAATCTTCTTACCAATACGAAATAATCAATGCTATGGACTAAATACTCCTTGTTATTTACCCCGAAATCCTAACCTGACAAAGTAGCAATCGTTAATAATTAATAATTCTCCTCCGCTCTACCCAAGGTACCGACGCCTAAGCGATTGCCACGGAGTCAACTGCACAGATTCATCCTGACCGATAAACTGAACACCCAATTCATCTAGCTTGCTCACAAACGCATCCCATTTGGCTGGCTTATAATCGCCCTGCGTTATATTCGGACTTGCAATTTCGTGACGATCAACAAAAAATAGATTGAAGTCCTGACCACCTTTTCTCGCGCGGTCGACAGGACGTAGTTTGTAACCAACAATATTATCGGGCGTTAATTCCTCTTGTCCCCAGAAATATCCTTTGATTTTGATCGTGTCGTTTATCTCCAGGTGTCTGAAGTTATTGTTGATCCAGATCACCACCATCACAGACACTGCCAGAAACATCAGACTCGCGAGCACGATCCAAAAATTTCCTGCCTGCCATCCCAACGTGAAAACCTTAATCGCTAAGAATAAAAGAGAAGGTGGTGCGGCTAATTCGATGACTGGGGCGGAGGGCTCTAATTTCATGGTCAAAAATAGCCATTACGCTGCACTTCAGCATAGGTCCGATACCTTTAAACATTAACTATGTCAAATGATGACCCGTAAGTTCGAAATCATACTTTCCTTATCACCTGTAATTCCAATTCGGTCTTACCATAACTTTTCTTTCCCCGTGGAACGCATGATGAAAATAGATAAATTGGATCTTGGCGGTCGTGTAGGCGAATCCACTTCCAGTGAGTTCTACACAGTAAATGTCGTCGGGAGAAATCTTTAGATAACCACACACACGTTCCCGATGGAAATCGTCTTCAAGGGTATCATGATACCTGTCAAGCAGGTATTGCATGGCGCCGCCCATGGTCTTAAGAGCCGCAATCGTATTTTCGGGCAATAGCATAGTTGAAAAAGTTTAACTTTTACTTTAACTGTTGCTATTGCCATAGACACGCGAATATTCTCAAGGTTTGGAGTTATTCCAAATATTTGTAAAGTGATTTCTCTTGGTCGGTGATTCAGAGCGCTTGCCAATTTATCAGATATTCAGAGCAGGCGAGCAGACTGGAGAATTCACTCACCTCGACACGTTTAAGCTATCCAATATTTTGAAGTCGCATTGCGGGCATCCCGCTCTATTTGATTTAACCTTCGTATTTGTGAAATTCAGTAATTGTTAAATAGTAGCCATCAGGGTCTCGGAGCGAAAATTCCTTTTTTTTTGAATTTGAATTTAGTCGAATATCTTCTTCCACTGGATAGAATAGATTTTCTGCATTTTGCCGGATTGCCTGCATGTTGTCAGTCCTAAAATAAAGAATTAGTCCGTTTCCCGGCGTAATATTTAAATTTGTCATGGTTGGGTGCTGGTGTTCACCCCATTTATGAAGGCAGATTAAAATTTCACCATTTTCAGATGCCAACACAGCAAACTCATTCCCACCGTGAATTCTGTTGCATCCAAATACTGATTCATACCATTTAGCACTTGCTTCAACATCTTTTACAGCTATTATCGGGTCAATTTTTATCATTTCTAAAGTTCTTAATTGTTGCGGTCAACTTATTCAGAATGTTGCTAATGGAAAGAATTTCCGAACTGCGGCGATTGTGCTTGGTAGCCCGGAAACTTATGCCAATTTATGTTTTAAAATTGTTTTTACTTAATGTCTGGTGCCGCGATTGCAATTGGAGTTAGGAGCACACGCTATCACTTATGACATTCACAAATCTCTGTTACCGTCGGGTATTCTGCCGTTGACGTTAACATATGAATTCTATTGACACATATTCAGTGCGAGATGGTCGATCTCTTTTGATTTAAATCGTGCGATTGCGCGCATGAACAAGAGCTGCTTCTATAGAGAGCATTGTTCTTGCGTCCGCTTGGTCTGTGAGACAGCCGCTTCTCGATTTATCAGAAAAGACAAGCGATCCCAAATTCCACTTTAAAAAAGCACAGACGACCACATAGAGATGTTGTCTTCGATTGTATTTCGCTACCAGCCTGAGGACGCCGTTGTCCGCACAAAGTCTATCAACCACTCGGGAGCACGCTGCGATTATTACGAACGTTACATTGACAGGAGTCGATGTAGAGCACGTAGCATACATTGACCAGTCGCCGTTGGCTGACTGCTAACCTATGAGCTTCGTCAGATCGTGTTCAAGATTGTCATAGTTAACTTTTGGGAAGTCTGGTTTATTGAAGGGTTTGCCTCGTAAATCCAATGCAAGTTGACATTTCCCGTCTTTCACGTGTAACGCATAGCTGGCATTATACTTTACGTTCAAGTCAAGGTCAGTAATTTGTAAACCGCCCAATCTGTATTCGTAAGGTTTATAGAATTTAAACTGAAAGCCGGGAGCCATTGCTATCTTTCCGCTCATTGAACTTCTGAATGGCTCAAGTTCCTCTAACTTTTGTTGATTTGATTTTGGTCTACTCATAACAGGATCGATTTGGATTTAATTAAAAATACTACTTTTTCAAGTTAGTCTAACATAAGGATTGTATCTGATTTGAGCAAATACAATAAAATCATCTCGTCGGAGTCAACGTCTCCTACCGGTGTATGATCTTGATAAGAACTTTAGGTAAATGTGTTTTTGAGTCTCCAACGATGGCCAGCGGATAAAAGTTTTCTTCTTCACAATGATGTGACCTCCCGCATGCCGCAAATATCTCTTGTAAAACGGAATGCATTTTACCGGTCGGTTTCCATTCAGGTGCATGAACAAGTATTTGGTTTCATTGTAGGGATACCAGATGTGATTGTCTATGATCATGACCAAGTTTTCATTGTCAATAAAAAAAGACGTGCCCTTACCTCAACGATCAGTTCTGAAAGTACGGGGCTGTCATCCGAGTAATTAGATAACTCCAATAACAGGGTGTTCCATATAGTCAGTATTAGATGGTTGAATTGACAAACTATCGACATGTCGACGTTATTCCTGAGCCGTTTTTCAAAATGGTGTCGGCATAAAGTAAATTAATTAAGTCGAGCGGGTTAGCGGGTTCGCCGTTTGCCTGACCATCAGTTCCAGATTTCATTCATGGCAGTAAGTATGATGGGCGCACCGTCAGTGACTACAATAGTGTGTTCATGTTGCGCCATAAACCCACCTTGATTTCCTACCAGCGTCCAGCCATCTTGTAAAGTGGTTGCACGGACTGAATGGGTTGAGATAAACGTTTCAATAGCAACTACGGAATTCTTTTTGAATCGGGTGAGATTATACTTGTCTCTGTAGTTTGCAAGCTCACTCGGTGCTTCATGAAGACTTCTCCCTATTCCATGACCAGTCAGATTTTTGATTACTTTGTATCCGCGCTTCTTTGCCTCCGTTTCAATGAAGAATCCAATATCAGAAACACGAACGCCACCTTTGATTTGATATACAGCCTTATTCAAAATTTGCTTCGAGGCGTCTACCAATTGCTTATGATGATGGATATCGTTACCTAATACAAATGAACCACCATTGTCCGACCAGAAGCCATCAAGTTCTGCCGACACATCTATATTAATCAGATCTCCTTCTTTCAGAATAGTTGTATTGGAAGGAATACCATGACAAAACTCGTGATTCAAACTGATGCACGTATATCCCGGAAAGCCGTAAGTCAGATAAGGTGCTGATTTAGCGC
>JBDSKX010000100.1:0-3737 GCA_039916665.1 Chryseolinea sp.
GATGATTTAACCATTGCAGGCTTTGACATTCAGTTATTTAAATAGGAATGCTAAGCAATGGTCGTGAAATTACTTTCACTGATCACTCCTTCACGAAAAGAAGTGCTCAAGGGTAGCGAAATCTCCAATTATGCACGAACACAACAGGATTTTTCAGTACGGTTCAGTTACCGGGAGCTACAAACTATACATGGTTTTGGCCCAATAACTGGACTTATAACGACGGACAGGGAACTCGAAGTCTAAGTGTTCGAAGCTCCAGCACGACAGGTACCGGGGCCGTTGGAGTGAGGGTGGCAAATGCTTGCGACGCCGGTGGCAGCCCTGCCGTCATCAATGTGTCTGTGACGAGTTGTTTCGCTTTCACGGTCATGGTTGCGCCTGTACCGGCCTCATCGACATTGACCGTGCAAAGCAATGAAGACGAATCTGGACAAAGAGCAATGATCGAGCATGCTGAAATACTTTCTAACGATATGCAAGTAGTAAGATCATCGTCCGAGAAATCCAAGCAGCTGACATTTGATATTGCCAATCTTCAAAAGGGAGTCTGCTTTGTCCGGGTAACAATAGGCGGGAAGACAACAACTACCAGAATACTTATAGAGTAAGATGAAAAGGTCGTTTCGACTAATTGACTATTCTAAAAATGGTCGCTTTGCTGGATGTGTCATCTGCTCCGATTTTACCAACTCCGTAGGTCTGATTACCGAGAATAATAAGACGGGTGAGGTCGTCATTATTCCTGAAATCGCCATACAGGTATTCCTTCTTCTTGTTTCCGTTGATGTCATACTTCGCCATATAGACATCCGTCGAGCCTCCATCAAAGTCGCCTCCAATACATGTCCCTGGCGATCCATATGCACCGGTAATGTAAATGTCTCCGTTGTAGACCAGGATCGTACTGGAGCTGCTATTGGAGTCGGATCCCCCGGTCGTGCGAAACCAGTTGACGGCGGCTGATGGACTGACACTGGAAATGGACATCTGATCGTCGCAACAGCAGCCGGCATAATTTGTGACGCCGAGAATATAAACATTGCCGGAAGGATCAGTTTTTAAGTCGCTCACTGCAACTCTGACTGCCGATTTTATCGCGAGTTGTTTTTTAAGTATACCGTCGAGGTCATATGTCCTTAATGTATCACCCACGCCATTGACGCCTGATAATTCATCTTTTCCATTAAAATCTAATACGGCGTTGAATGCCGTTCTTTGTTCCCAAATAAGATTTAAATCAAAATCATACGCCGACATGAATGCTTTATAGTTTTCATCCACACCATAAAGCAAGAGCATTTCATTCACGACCAATGCGTGTAATTGGTGGGTCTTTAGTCCATCAAACCAAGACGAAGAGCTACCGTCGGATTGGATTGTGATTAGTCCCTCATTGGTGATAGCAATCAATTTTCCGTTAGGCAACAATAAGATTTTAGAAATAAAGGTATACTCTACAGCTATTTTCCAAATGACATTAAAGCTATTATCAATCTTGATTATGGTATTTGCGACTGGTGACGGAAGTTCGTCGATGAGCAGGAAAAAGCCATCGGAATTCGAGATGATATCCTTGGCGAACGATCTGTAGTTCTGCGAATATTGAAAAACGACTTCAAGTTCGCCTCTCTTAGCGCGTTCGTCCGAAGAATCGCATGACCATGCAATCAGAAACGCCAATACAAATGAAGTTTTCAGAATTTTTTTCGCACGACGACTCTCAAAAACCAGCTTATTTAGGGATGTATTGTCTTTAGCCATAGTATTCTTATTAGTGTCCGAGTAAGTGATTTATAAACTCACATTTTGCGCTTAAACGAGTAACTCTATTTTTTTACTAGCATAACTCAGCACACAATATTGGGGAATTACATAGACCAATTCTTTGACTAAAATCAAAAAAACTCAAGTGAAAATCTCAGGGAATTCGATGATTGAGTTCTGCATCTGCTAGGTTGCAATGTCGATATCCGAGTGCGGCAAAGCGTCGAGAAACGTTTGATCAACGCTTCCAGCTAGATCAGAACCTTCAAGGCGGTCAAAAATTCACTTTGATGACATTTTGTCTTTCAATTTTCTCATTTCAGCACTAATTTTTTCTCTAACCAACTTTGCATAAATCTGTGTCGTTTTAAAATTCTTGTGCCCGAGCATAGCACTCACCGTCTCTATTGAAATGCCGTTACTCAAAGTTACCGTTGTTGCAAAAGTGTGGCGAGCCGCATGAAAGGTGAGATTTTTTTCGATCCCAGCCGGACTAGCGATTTCCTTAAGGTAAGCATTGATCCGTTGATTAGAAATAACAGGCAATAGCTTGTTAGTATTGCTAGCTGTTGGATAACTTTTGTATTTATCAAGTAATAGAAGGGCCTTCGGCAACATCGGCAAACTTGATGGACTACCTGTTTTGGTCCGGTCAACGTTAACCCAAATCTCACCATCATTATTCTTGGCTATGTTCTGATGCGTCAACTTCTCCACATCAACGTAAGACAAGCCTGTATAGCAACAAAAAACAAAAACGTCGCGGACTATAGAAAGTCGTTCGACAGCAATGGTTTTGCTTTCTAACGATTCCAATTCATCCTTCGTCAAAAACACACGCTTAGTTTCTTTGAGTTTAACCTTATAAGCCTTGAATGGATCCTTATCCAACCAATCATTCTTGATCGCATTGTTAATGATTTTTCGAAAGTTTCGAATATACTTTTGTGCGCTGTTATGATTACATTTTCGGGTGACTTTCAGGTAATGCTCGAAGTCTGTTACAAAATTATATTTTAGTAGCTGGAGCGAAATCTTCGCTCTTTCTTAGCAATCGCCCATTTACGTTATGGCTATCACCAAATGGGCTAGCGAAAGTGTTTGTTGCAAAATGCTCTCCCTGATCCTGTCTTTAGATACTTCTCAAAATTGAACGCTTTATACTTATCATAGAAAGTAATTGTTAACAAGACGGAAACCGGCAGCCTTTCGCTCGTTGCTACTACATGTCCTGCCTGATGTCGTGTTAGGCGTAGTTCAAAGTCATGAGTACAGCCGGTATAAATTTTTCCGTCAGAACAGTGTAAGATATAAACTACCCATGTTTGCATATGTAATAGTCGATAGGAATTTGGAGCGTGACAAAGCCTTCGGAATTGGAATACCAGATGAGTTTGTAAAAGGTATGTTAAGTCGAAGGCAATAATTTCGAGAAATCTTTTCGAACAAATCCCTTGATTAGCGGGGCTGCGGGCGAGATTTCCGATAGCTTTCTTTTGCTTGAAGGTGGACTGCGTCCGCCGTAGCCTTACAACGAAAGATTTTGTGCACTGAATGTATGGCGGGGCGAAGCCCGCCTTCGCGCTGAGGCAGCGCTACGGCGGGCAATGTCCAACAATGTAACAACGATTTTCTGTTTACACCGAAGTTTCTTTGTCGACAGTGGACCGCGTCCGCCGTAGCCTTACAACGAAAGATTTTGTGCACTGAATGTATGGCGGGGCGAAGCCCGCCTTCGCGTTGAGGCAACGCTACGGCGGGCAATGCCTAAAAGCATAACAACGATTTTCTGTTTAGACCGAAGTTTCTTTGTCGACAGTGGACGGCGTCCGCCGTAGCCTTACAACGAAAGATTTTGTGCACTGAACTTATGGCGTGGCAAAGCCCGCCTTCGCGTTGAGGCAACGCTACGGCGGGCAATGCCTAAAAGCATAACAACGATTTTCTGTTTAGACCGAAGTTTCTTTATC